>NZ_BAABCB010000021.1:0-2478 GCF_039538385.1 Winogradskyella damuponensis
CTGATTTATCCTTAAATTTAATGAATTGTAAACTTAAGACGTGTATAATTAATTGCTTGGTTCTAGCCTACTTACGAAAATCCTCTCGGATTTTCTATTCGGTTTTTATTTGCTAAATTACGTGCTTAACCACGCAACTAATCATACACAAACACGTTGTGCTTCATTATAACCAACCGCTAACCAATGATAAAGTTCTTTAGAAAAATTAGACAAAAAATGCTTACAGAAAATAAATTCAGCAAGTATCTGATTTACGCAATTGGTGAAATTATTCTTGTTGTTATTGGAATTTTGATTGCACTACAGATTAACAATAAAAATGATGAAAGAAAAGCTGAAGAAAGTGTAAAAAAATTTTATGAATCCACTATTCTGGATTTAGATGAGGCTTCTAATGCCACAAGAACACAAATAAATTGGTTCAAAATGTACCAAGACTTAAATTTTTCTCTTTACGAACAGTCAAGAAAACAAATCCCAAATGATTCGACTTTAAATTTTAATTTATTGATTTGGACACATTCATTCAGACCATTAATAACTGATAATTATGAATCAAAATTTGACAAAATTAATAATGACAAAATTCAAGAACTGTTTAGGGATATCATATGGAGAGAACAATTGGTGGTAGAAGCAATTGAAGAATGGAATTTAATGAAAATCGGTACATTAAGACCATTCTTTTTTAAGAATAACATAAACAATGTGGATGAATCATTCAGTGCTGAACGATATAAATTTATTATGTATGAAGTAGAATTGTTAGATAGAGATAGTTTGATTGCTCACTATAACACATCGGAATTTGACCAAATCCTATACGAATTAAGACATAAAACATCTTGGGCGATACAATGTTTTGAAGGACTTGAAACGTCTAATAAAAATTTAAAATCGGCACTCGAATACTACCTTGATGGAGATTATCTAAATCTTAATAAAATCAAGTCATTAAAATATTATATGAAAGATGAATAAGTCAAAAAATAACGAAAGCACAACAATGTATAACCGCAATTACGGCGGATTCGACTACGTCCGAATCCACTCGGAATTGCTAACGTCTGTGCTAAACCGAAAACTAACGCATATTAACCCGTAACTGACGGTTATACGAGACCGTTCTATGCAATTTGAAAAACACCGTGAATGAATTACAAACTTTTGATATTTAGCCTATTTATAATCCTTTCATCTTGTAAGGATCAAAATTATCAACCATTAGAATTGATAGATATTAATTGCAATAAAGTTCCGGAAATTTTGCAAAATGTTTTTGATAGTGACCAAGGAATGAGAATAAATGGAGGAGAAATTAACCCAAAAATAGATAAAGAAAATCTGATAACAGTAGTTAGTTTAATTGAAAAATGTGGAATGCCTACATTAAAAGTAGTTAGCGATGTGCAAATGAGCGCAGTTTGGGTAGTTTTCCAACATGGAGACAATGCTAATCGAAAAAAATACTTACCACTTTTAGAAAAATCAGCAAAAAATGGAGATTTAAAAGCATCGCAAATTGCTTTGATGAAAGATAGAACAATGATGAACGATGACTTACCTCAAGTATACGGAACTCAAGTAATTCAAAATGNTGCCTACTTGCGAAAATTCCTGCGGAATTTTCTCTGGTTCGTAAAAGTTTGCTAAATTAGTTGCTAAACCACGCAACTAACCATACACAAACACGTTCTACGCAATTTGCGCGACTATCTCAAAACATTTGCCTAATTAGAAATATTAATAAAACTAAAAACTATGAGAATTTTATCCATCCTACTAATTATTTTGAATTTTTCATTCGCACAAAGTCAAAGCTCAAAAAACCTTTTAATCGACAAAGCGCCTTGCACTTTCGAAATGACAATTGCTGAATTAACAGACAATGAATTAAATTTTAAATGTGACGAAATCTATGAAAACCAATCTTTTGGAATAGAAAACTTTAAAATTAAGTTCATAAGAAACGCATCAATTCTTGTTTCAGGAAATTCACTCAATGGCAAATCTATTTCGTTAGCTAGAAAGCTTAAAACTGGAGATTATGTGACTATTTTCGATATAGAAAATATTAACATAAATGGAAAAAAATCCCAAGAATTTAAAACTTTAGTTATTAAAATTATTAAACCTTAATTAACAATATGAATTAAGATTAAGAATCAAACTAGAAATAACACTTTTAGAGTAAATAAACAGAATATTGAAATGAATGAAATAAAAACTGCGTAGAACACCGTGTATAGTTAATTGCTTTTTTGAGCTTACTTGCGAAAATTCCAGCGGAATTTTCACGGGTTCGTAAATGTTTGCTAACTTAGTTGCCTAACCACGCAACTAACCATACACAAAACCGTTAGCAAAGATTTTGGTGCTAACTTGCAATTTCAAGGCAATCACTAAATTCTGTACTTATTTTCATATCAAAACTACGTTGGAATTTAAAGCGGAATCTCAAAAAGTATTGCGCTG
>NZ_BAABCB010000022.1:0-7502 GCF_039538385.1 Winogradskyella damuponensis
GCATTGTCTCCATGTTGGAAAACTACCCAAACTGCGCTCATTTGCACATCGCTAACTACTTCTAATGTAGGCATTCCACATTTTTCAATTAAACTAACTACTGTTATCAGATTTTCTTTATCTATTTTAGGGTTAATTTCTCCTCCATTTGTTCTCATTCCTTGGTCACTATCAAAAACATTTTGCAAAATTTCCGGCACTTTATTGCAATTAATATCTATCAATTCTAATGGTTGATAATTTTGATCCTTACAAGATGAAAGGATTATAAATAGGCTAAATATCAAAAGTTTGTAATTCATTCACGGTGTTTTTCAAATTGCATAGAACGTGTTTGTATATAGTTTGTTGCGTGTTTTAAGCACCTAAATTTAGCAAATACAAACCGAATAGAAAATCCGCGAGGATTTTCGTAAGTAGGCTAGAACTAGCAATAAATTATATACGGTGTTGTAGTTAGTTATTTTTATATTCTTCTTTCATTTCGTTTCCAATTCTTTTAGCAGATTCGGATTGTTTGTCTTTATTCCAAACATATATATCCTTTTCAAAATACTTATAATGTTCTGATATTGTAAAAGTGTGCAAACTATCGTTGTCTATTGTTCTGTTTAAAATTTGTTCTCGAATTTTACCTTGAATTTTTAATTTACCTGTCTTATATGCATAAATTCCAAAAAATGGTTTTAAATTTCCATCACCAAAAGTATCTTTTTGAATTTTTGATTCCGAATATTGATTGTCCATTATTACAGAAATTAAGTTTCCTTCATTGCCATAATTATTAGTTACATAATTTTTTATTCGAGCAAGATTTTTCCCAACTCTTAATGTGTCTGGAATATCTAATTTAAAGTAGGTACTTGGTTTAGTTTTTATTCCACCTTTTTTGTCGAAATAATAGGATTGATTTTTATAGGAACTATCTCTTAAAATTAACCATTCCGATTTTTCAGTCAATTTTCCATTTTTATCAAAATATGTCCACCAACCAATAGATAAATTATTTTTTACAAGTCCTTTTTCCTTTACAAGTCCATTTTCGTAATAGTAAAATAAAGTGTCAGCTGGCTCACCATTTTTAAAATAAGACATTGATTTTAAATTTCCATTTGGATAATATTCTCCACCATAGCCAGTAAATGTTGAATCGGTTTTTGAATCATCAAATTCCACTTTTACCATTTGTCCGTTATATTCTTGATAAACATCTTTTTTTTCTGTTTTACAACTCAGGAATACTAATGTTACTAATATGTACGAAAGTTTCTTCATAATTAACTACAACGGTTTTGTATATGGTTTGTTGCGTGTTTAAGTACCTAATTTAGCAAATAAAAACCGAATAGAAAATCCGCGAGGATTTTCGTAAGTAGGCTAGAACTAGCAATAAATTATATACGGTGTTAGCCATTGTTATTTTATTCAAATTCAATATTCCAATTATTTCTCAATGATTGTAATTTAGGAACAACACAAGATTTTTCCTCATTTTCAATCGAAACGAAAATTGGAACAAAATCACCTTTCTTTTTATCGCTCATAATCGAAAAATCAGTTGTAAATGATTCTCCAATAATCTTTTTTCCGCTCAATGTTTGATATTCATAGTGCACAATAATTCCTTGTCCAGCGTTAGATACAGGAAGTCCAGATTTAGGCATCATAGAAACGATTTTTCCTTTAAGCACTTTTCCAAATTTGTAGAGTTTTACTTCTTTTTTCAATTTTCGAATTGAATAAATTAGAAAAGGTAATCCAATAATCAGAAATGGAATAGGAAATAGTAATAAGAAACCTGATTCAAAATCATATGGTTTTAAGTCTTTCAATATCGAATTTCCATTAAGTTCTTTAATTTGTATACTGTTTCCAATTTCTAATTTTTCTATTTTTCTTTCTTCAAGAACTTTATATTTTGATTCAGTTTCTTTTCCATTTTCTGAATATTTGTATGATATAATTGTTGGATGAACGCTATTAATAGTAACATTATACTGTGTTTCAATATCTGTTATTTCGGCTGTAATTTGTTTTCCTTTAGAATTTATTAATTCATAATCAACTTTTGGTGTTTCATTTCCAAGTGATGAAAATATTATTAATAAAATTGTAGCAATAAATAATGGAAAAACAGTGAAACCAAATCCAAAAATTATTGAAATTGGTTTCTTTTTCAAGATATTAATTATAGTAGAAAATTTTACATTTCTTGGTGTATTATTCATTCGTGAGTTTCGTTTTTCTAATAATGGCTAACGGTTTTGTGTATGATTTCGTTGCGTGTTTAAGCACTAAAGTTAGCAAATAAATCACAGATAGAAAGTCCGCGAGGACTTTCGTAAGTAGGCTAGAACTAGCAATGAATTATACACGGTGTTAGCAACTGGCTTTTGTTTCATCAAAACTATTTTTTGCTATTAAATTAGGGTCAGGATAAATGAATTCTGAATTAATACCCTCTTGTCTAATTTTATCTTTCACATAATCAGATAGTTTTTTGTTTATGTTATAGCATTTGGAAAATCTATAAATTACATCTTCCTTGTTTCCAAATTGTTCGTTTCCAACTTGTTCTATTGGTTTAAATGGGTCTGAATTCCAAATAAAAACTCCTTCTTGATTTATAATATTCATACTATTATTAAGTGAAAATTGTATATCATTTTCTTCATTAATATCTGAGAAATAGGTCAATGGAAACGTAATGAGTCTTTCTATTTTAGTTACGAATTTTATTAGATCGTTTTGGTGAAGCATTTTTGTAGCCATCTTAAGTCTGTCTCTTCCAAAGAATTTTTCCATTTCAGTTTGTTCTATTCCTTCAGATTGTCCATTTTGGATAACATTGTCTTTTACGTGTTTTTCCATTTCCGAAATTCCTTTTTCAACGAGAGAAACTAAACTAGTTGAAATTAAGTCCTTTTCCTCAATATGATATATGCTAAAATATTTGTCTATTTCTCTAGAATCATCTTTATATTCATTTACATTTTCGGTAGCAAAATATAACGCGTTTTTAAAACTATTACTCCAGTCAACTAAAGGTGTTGGACAACCGTAGTGTTGTAAAAAACTTAGAACTGCAATATCATTGTCTGGGCTTATTCCATTTTTTTTGAAGAACTTTTCTAAAACTCCAGCATTTTGTTTTTTCGCGTTGCTGATTGTTTTTTCTATGAAAGTTTTATAGTCCGCACCGCTTTCATATAACTTTTCATTTATCCAATATCTTTGAAGTGAACTGTAAATTCTCCATTTCGCTTCACTTACACCACGATAAAGAGTTGATTTCGAATTCTTATTTTCTTCGTAAATAGAATCAAAATCCTCTTTAGTATCAATCATTACTTGTTCAAAAATAAGGGCTTTCTGTAAAGTCGTTTGATATTCAGTCATTAGCTCAATCGAAGAATGAGGTTGTGACCATTGTGTTCCTTCATAAGCTAAAAGAGCGGCTCTTACAACAGAACTTACAGTCGATTCATCTACTGTTCCATCTGCCCTAAATTTGACTTTTATTAAATCTTCTAGTAAGTGATTTGACCAAATTGTTTTGACACCACCATTATTCAACCAGTCAGCGAATAACTTGATTCTAGAATTCAAATTTGATGATGTGTCAACTTCTTTCATTTAGTTCGGATTTCAGCTTGTTGCTAACGGTCTCGTATATGATTTGTTGCGTGTTATAAGCGAGTAAGTTAGCAAATAAAAACCGAAATAGAAAAACCGTGAGGTTTTTCGACAGTAGGCTACAAGCAGCTATAAATTATATACATTGTTGCCACACGTTTTTATTCAATTTCGGTCAAAATATAATCTTCTTTTTCATATTCGAATGTTGAAATTAAAATATTTTTCCCAACTTTATTTTTAATCACAAATGGTGGATAAATATTCGTAAAAAGAATATCAAACCCGTTTTTGTTTATTCTTTCCCACATTAAATCTGAATTTCCCATTGTCCAACTATTGCTTGTATAAACAGAGTCATTTACAAAACGAATCGTATCAGTCCATTTTCTATAATTCCGCACGAACTTTTTTCCAGTCAATTTAAATTCAGGCGTTTTGTTTTTAAGTGAATCGGCTAGTCGTTTGTAAACTCCGTTTAAGACACTATTCAATCCATTAATTACAATACTATCATTTGTTAAAGGTTCAATAACATCTGAAAAATAAGATTCATTGTCAGCTATAACAAACTTATTTCCTTTCAGTTTGAAAATGTCAGTTATCTCATCATTAAACATTTGATACTTAAATTGCTTTAAGTTAAAAGTACCATTGTTAAAAGTAAAAATTTCATTGAAAGGAATTCCGGTTGTTGATTTCATTAGACTGTCATTTTCATCATATTGATATGCTGAAATCCAAGTTCCATTCAGTTTCTTTTCACTTTGGCAAGAAGTAAAAATCAAAGTCAGAATTAATATGTATATCGATTTTCTCAAATGTGTGGCAACGGTTTTGTGTATGATTAGTGGCGTGTTTAAGCAACTAAGTTAGCAAATAAAAACCGAATAGAAAATCCGTAAGGATTTTCGTAAGTAGGCGAGAACTAGCCATTAATTATACACGGTGTTGTGGCACGTTTTTACTTTTCCACTTTTTCTTGTTTTCAATTATTTCGGCTGATAAAGAATTAATTTCGTCTTGCATTATACATTCCAAACAAGAATTAATTATTGTTTTCGTTCCGCTCAAATTCAGAATTTCATCCTGTTTTGGTTTTCCGTATTCTATTGCAATCATTGATGCCCAAACAGATACTCGATATTGAGATTCCATTAAATATCCTAAAAAACTTTGAATCCCTCTTTGAGCCAAAAGTTCTTTTCCTAATTCAACTATTTGTTTGTATTCATTTAGATTTCTTTTATCAACGTCAAAAGGATGAATTGATGCCAAATAGAGATTTTTACAAGCAAACAGAAAGTCAGTTCCTTTTTCGTTAGTTAGGAACTTAATTGGTTCAAGATTCATTCTATCCGCAATTCTATCCATTCGGTTTTTCTGCTCAACATTCAATTCCATTTCGCATTCAGTTATTATGTATGCAAGATGTTCATAAGCAATTCCGTATTCTCGATTTTCTAAATATTCCGCAATGATTTGTTTTCCATCTTTTATTCCGAGACTCTCAATATTTGATTGTTCAATTTTATTCGACCAAACAGAATTCAGAATCTCATTGCTCAATTCGGCAAGCTCTTTCTTTAATGATTTCTGAAATATTTTAATCAAATCTCGATGTTTTTCAAATGTGCCACAACGGTTTTGTGTATGGTTAGTTGCGTGTTTCAGCAACTAATTTAGTAAACAAAAACGAACACGAGAAAATTCCGAAGGAATTTTCCAAATAAGCACTAGCCAAAGCAATTAATTATACACGGTGTTGGCAGTAGTTTTTTTCCTACTTTTCTATTTTTGTTCTGTTCAGATTTTCGGGTAAAATTTCTTGAACCCAATAAAGTTCGTTAAATATTTCTAGAAATTCTATCGTATTCTTAAAATCTTGTCTGTCAACATAAATGTTTAGTTCTTTTAGGTTACTAACAAAAATAATTAAATGTTCTTCTTGGTCATTCTCGTCATAGTCCAAATAGTCAATTAAAAAACAAACATATTTTTCCGCTCCTAAATTCTCGTTTTTTGCAACCCATTTTTTTAAGTCCGATTTAGAGTTTTTAATTTTTTGGTAACCAACCATTTCTTGTTCCAAATACTTTTCGTTTTTATAAAATTCCGAAATCGTTTCAAGAGCTTTATATAATTCCAAGAATTTCTCATCATCGGTTGGGTTACCAATTGGTGGTAGACGGATTACTGAACCATCCTCGCTTGTAAAAAGGTGTTGACTATAAACAAATTCATAAATTTTCTTATAAAATCCAGAATATTTTAAAAGCCACCATTCTATTTTTGAAATAGAATAAATATCATTTTTTGATAGCTTTTGTAAGTCGTAAATGTAATTCATTGACTTTGCTTTTGCTTAAAGAATTTATCCTTTATAAGACTTCCAAAAATCAAAACTAAAAGTATTATTAATGCAATAAGTAGAATTTTCCAAAAAGCGACTATCAAGACAATAACAATTGTAAATAAATATGAAATCCAAGCTACAATTCCGCTAATGAATGGGATTGAAAATAACGCAACTGAAATTAAAGGTATTGACTCTTTGAGTTTCTCTGATATAGTCATTTTTTTTACTATTTTCTCAGAAAAAATAAGCAATAGACCAATGGGAAAAAAAGCAATAAACATATACTTAATGTAAGAATTCAAAAATTCTTCATTTTCAATAGTTTTTTGATATATAAATATTGCTAATAGAGAAACGCAAATCAAATAGCAAAGTATCAAAACAATTCCAATTATATTATCTTTCTCTAACCATTTCATTTTAAATTCAATTTTTGAATATTATCAGCGATTCTTTTTTAAATTGTTAAGGAATTTAATAAGTTCATTTATTTCTCGGGTGGTTTTTAAATTACTGCCAACGAGATTGTGTATGATTAGTAGGGCGAGGTATAAACTAAGACTTACATAATCTCGTAAATTGGGAAAGCGAATAATTTTATAAACTAACACTAAGCCCTATTGATTATACACGGTGTTGTAACACGTTTTTTTATGTCCGATGTTGTTGATAATTCCAATGTGTTAAATTCAAATAAAAAGTCATTAGAAATATACGCAAAATCCTTAGACGAATATCACAATCTTAATAAATATTCTATTTCAGAGTCAGGCACTATTGATAAAGGTTTAAGTCATTCATATATTATTCTTTTATTAAAAATAGATTTATTGTCTAAAAATCCTGTATTAAAAGATTTGCACAGTTATTTTGGGCTCTAGCTTAATGAAGCTATAATGCTTTTTAAAGTAAATTTAATTTGATAGTAGTTATTCTTAATAAAAGCTTCATTATTATTTTCTAGTTGTTTTAAATCATTTAAAAATCCATTTCTTTTTATAAGCTTACCTTTTTCAAAAAATTCAGCTTTTAAATTAGAGTCCGATTCTAATGGTTTTATTTTAACATATTTATCCCAAACATCTTTTAATATATTAGATATTTCATTCTTATCTAATTCTTGATTATTATTGATTTCATACAATTTTAATTCTATGTATTTAATCAGTTCCTTTCTTTCCATCTCTTCTAATTTATTTTTTTCCACTCTCTTGCTTTTTTTTATTCCTATCTTCAATTTCCTTCTGTTTCTTTTTTATCATAAACATCCGTTTTGCTTTTTCCGACTTTGGCAGACTTTTCAGCCACTCTATTTTTTCTTGTTTCGTTCTCATTCTCTTTACTATTCAATTTTCCATTCCGACGTTCCTGCACATTCTTAAAAGCTTGCAGTATTAATCTTTCTGACCTACTTATTTTATTACTACCGCTCACTTTAAATGGGTTACAACGGTGCGCGTATATGAAAAGTAGCGTCTTAAAGATCAACTGCTTTTCGGGTTTAAAA
>NZ_BAABCB010000023.1:0-1768 GCF_039538385.1 Winogradskyella damuponensis
AAGCACAGAATTTAGTGATTGCCTTGAAATTGCAAATTAGCACCAAAATCTTTGCTAACGTGTTTGTGTATGGTTAGTTGCGTGGTTGGGCAACTAAGTTAGCAAACTTTAACGAACCTGTGAAAATTCCGCAGGAATTTTCGCAAGTAAGCTCAAAAAAGCAATTAATTATACACGTTGTTACCCAACGTTTTTATTCGTTTAAGTTTTTCCAACCCGAAATTCCTTTTGATTTAATTTGCAAAATTCCATATAGCAGTCCAATTCTGATTCCGATTCCGATAATCGTATTTATATTCAAAATTCCAGATTTATCAGCAATATATAGATTCAAAAAGTAGGCGAGTATTACTCCGAAAAAACCGAACTTTTGCCATTTGAAAATTAAATAAATGGAAAATATCTCAACGAAAGCAGAGAACAACTGAAGACATAAAAGTCCTTTTGTGAATTTTGGAACTAATTCAGCCGTTTTGTCATAAAATATTACGCTACCAATTCCAGTTCCCAACGAAGTTAGAATTAATAAAATCAAATATATGGTCAGAATTATGTGTCGATTTCTATTCAACTTCGCCTTTATTTTTAATTCTTTTCCCTATGGCTCCGCTTACCATTGCAATTAGACCAGTAATTACTACAGAAGTCCAATCAATTCCAGTATTTTCTTTTTTCAAAACAAGTGAAAAAGCCATATAGGCAATTGGTGGAAAGTAGATTATAAAATTTCCTAATATTTTTTTATCCATAATTTTTGTTCAAATGTTGGGTAACGTGTTTGTATATGGTTTGTTGCGTGGTTAAGCAACTAAGTTAACAAATAAAAACCGAATAGAAAATCCGCGAGGATTTTCGTAAGTAGGCTAGAACCAAGCAATAAATTATATACAGTGTTGTGCATAGTTTTTTATTTATTTACAACACCGATAAATTTTAAATATTCAATTTCAGTATCGTAAATTTCTAATAATTCATTTTTTGTTAATTCAATTTTTTCTTTATTCAGAGCATATTCCGCAAGTTCATTAATATCTATTTCAACATCTGATTCTAAATTTGACTTTTCGGAAATCAGTCCAATATTATTCATATAGTTTTCTTCTGCAATCAAAGCTTCACGAATTAAATTCAATTCAGATGTTTTTTTGTTCATTTTCAATGCAATAAAACAAGAAGCCTCTTCTAAATCATAAACTTCTTTTCCAGCATTATTTTCATTTATTGTGCAGAAATGTTCATTCTTGCAAGAACTTAATGAAATAATTATTAATAATATCCCGAATATTTTTCGCCAAAACGAACTTTTTTTAATGTTAAGCTTATTAATAGATTCAGCTATTTTTTCTGTTTTCCTTGTTTCGTGATTCCAGAAATACAGTTCGTCAGAAAGATTTCTATTTCCATTATGAGTCAATATTAATTTATTCCCAAAACCATCTGCACCAATTGCTATTCCATTTTCAGGAAATCCATTCCATTCACGAGCATTTTTTGTTTCAAGTCCGACTTATTCGCTTTCGGTCTGATTTATCAAAAAAAGGATGTAGTTCAAATTCAAATTCTCTCGAAATTAATAATTCTCCGCCATTTGATTTTATCATTCGATTTTTAAATTCAGTCGGGAATTTTACATTCAATTCTGATTCAGTTTCTTCGATGTATTTTTTGTCGATTGGGAATGGCATTTTGCGTTTCGGTTAAATTATGCACAACGTGTTTGTGTATGATTAGTGGCGTGTTTAAGCACCTAATTTAACAAATAAAAACC
>NZ_BAABCB010000024.1:0-2446 GCF_039538385.1 Winogradskyella damuponensis
TTTTATAATTCATATATTGTTCATTTTCATTTTCCGCATTTTTGGGATATTGCGTACAACGTTTATGTATAAGAATAGTGCGGTTTTGTGTGCGAGGATTTTCCGCAGGAAAATCAGACGTAACAAAGGTGCACGGACTCTTGATTAAGCACTAAACTAAGCATTATTTTTATACGGTGTTGTAGCAAGTACTTTTTTAGTTTCTCAATTCAGCTAATTGTTTTCTGATATCTTCTCGTAAAATATTTTCAGCCGTTTTCTTATTCAGCAGTTTGTCATTCGGACTACTTTGAGTTTGATACCAATACCAAGTTTCTTGAAGAACAATAATGTTTTTTGGTAATTCTTTATAAACTTTTCTCCGACCTAAACTTCCTGATATTTTGAACTTGTCTTGATTATAAATCCGACTATTTCTTTGAGTTTTATTCGGAAAAGCAAAGTGTCCAGTATTGAAAACTACACCAAAGTTCTTTTCACGATTATAAACATCAAGTATTATTTCTTCTTCGTTTTCCAATTCGAATAATATATATTGTTTTGTTTCAAATCCGAGTTTTTCCAATTCGTCAATAATAATTGGAACAGCTTCGTGTCTTCGTAACCAATTCGTTGTCGTTTTTGTTGTTCCGCCAGAGTGAAAATATTCGTAATAATTTTCAGAGTTTATTTTCGGAT
The DNA here is from genome assembly GCF_039538385.1 of Winogradskyella damuponensis. Classification (NCBI taxonomy): domain Bacteria; kingdom Pseudomonadati; phylum Bacteroidota; class Flavobacteriia; order Flavobacteriales; family Flavobacteriaceae; genus Winogradskyella; species Winogradskyella damuponensis. The sequence continues at coordinate 679 of NZ_BAABCB010000024.1, forward strand.
TAGGACTTTCATTTGTTTGTGCTTTACAGGTCGTAAAAACCAAAATTAAAATTCCAAATGCTATAATTTTATGATATGTACTGTTCATTTTCGTATTTGCTACAACGTGTTTGTATATGGTTTGTTGCGTGGTTTAAGCAACTAATTTAGCAAATAAAAACCGAATAGAAAATCCGCGAGGATTTTCGTAAGTAGGCTAGAACTAGCAATAAATTATATACGGTGTTGCCCACAGTATTTTATTCCGTTTTCAAATATTTTTCGATTTCCGATTTCTTTTTTAAGTCAATTACTTCTTCACTTGCAAAATCTACCATTATCATATCATATTTTTCTCCGATAGCATTTAATCCATCAGCGATTTTCGTTTTTTGTATGTTTTTCCAATCGTAAGTTGAAAACCAAATATGTTCTATTTTGTTATTTTCTCCATCATAGAATATTGCACTTGAGTGACTTCCAAACGCTTTGGTTTTAGAATTTTCTATAATCTGAGGTTCTCCAATTCCAGCATAAGTCAGTTTTGGGTATTTTTTAATTCCGACAGAGTTTAATAATTCCACAAAATCATTTTCGTTAATTTCGAGTTGTTTAGTTTCAATTGGTTTTTCTTTAATCGCTGTAATTTCTGAAAATCCATTTCCGTCAGAATGTTTTTCCGCAAACTCCGATATTCTTCCAGTTTCATTTAGAGCATATTCCAAATTTTTAGAAGACATTATTTCAACCATTAAATAATCGTCTTCCCAAAGAAGCATCGAATTTTCATCCGATGAATTTTTTTGAGAGCAACTAATTCCAAATAGTGCTAAAATTCCCATTATTAACGGTTTTTTCATATTGTGGGCAACGTTTATGTATATGATTAGTGGCGTGGTTAAGCACCTAATTTAGCAAATAAAAACCAGATAGAAAGTCCGCGAGGACTTTCGTAAGCAAGCTAAAACTAGCCATTAATTATATACGGTGTTAGCAAAAGTATTTTTCTGTTTCATTAAAGTCTATTTGCGTTCAATTTATCGAATATCCATAAGTTCGGTTAAAAATGTTTTTATTCGTCTAACGATATTTAAATCCATATATCTCTTGTAATTTATGATTCATATAATTGTCAGACGGAAAAACTGTCAATTCAATGTTTTCGTTTTTTGACTTAATCCATTTCACGAATTCAATATAATTACTATATTCTATGGATAAAAATTTTAAGGATAAGTTCTTGTCTCCGTCGTTAAATTTTATTTCATTCAAAGTCGGACTTTTAGAAGCCTTTATATATTTCAATTCGGTTATGTCAGAGTAGTTGATATATTTTGTTTTTCCATTGAAACTATATTCAACAATTACTTGATTATCTTCAAATAGTATTGAAAACGCCCTTGCTTTTACATAATAAATTAAAAGCCCAACAAGGATAAATGTGACAGCTATTGCAATTATTTTATAGATAATATTCTCAACAGCGGAAAAAACTCCAAATCCAAAAACTAATAAAATTATGCAGGCTAAAATCCCTTGTGAAACTGAATTGGTTGTCGAACTGTATTTTGGTATATTGGTCTTCACGGACTTTTTTATATTTTTGCTAACGGTCTCGTATATGGTTTGTTGCGAGATTATAACTCTAAATTTAGTAAATAAAACTGAAAGGTAAAATTCCAACGGAATTTTTCTTGATGTACTATAAGTAGCAATGAACTATATACATCTTAAGTTTACAATTCATTAAATTTAAGGATAAATCAGAAAAGACAAAAGAGAGGAGTAA
>NZ_BAABCB010000025.1:0-3584 GCF_039538385.1 Winogradskyella damuponensis
ATTTTAAACCCGAAAAGCAGTTGATCTTTAAGACGCTACTTTTCATATACGCGCACCGTTGCCAACAATTGAGGAAAATCAGAACGCTGAATGAAATTAATCTTTAAACTTCAAATATTTGTAGTCCATTTATGGTTTTTAGTTTGTACATATTTAATGCTGACTAAAAATGACAAACCTGATTATATTGGAAAAACAGAACCTGATAAAACGGAACTCTATGAAATTTTATTTTATATCTCGTTAGCTATTTTAGTGGCTTTTTATATTTCAATTTTAGGAAAAAAATTATTGAAAAAATCAAAATAAATTCTGACTCAAATGTGGAATGAAAAGCAAAACGGAATTTGAGCAAGTTTGCGGAATTACCAATCAAACGGAATTTATAAACGTAGCGAAAAACGAACTGAATGAAGAAAATCACTTTTGCGAAATTTAGCAAGTTGCGGAATTAAAAAATATTGACTAAAAAAATATGGTGGAAATTGTAGCTAGTTTGTTATTATCGAATTTTTTTGAATTTTAAGAAAGTAAAAAAACGAAAAAACAACTGTTGGCAACAACGTGTATAAAAAATTGCTAAATTAGTGCTTAACCAAAGGTCGTTGCATTTTTGTTACGTCTGATTTTCCTTCGGAAAATCCTCGCACACAAAAACGCAACTTTCCATACACAAACACGTTGCCAACAATATGAAAAACATCCTGCTAATAATAACCCTTTTATTATTTCAATTTGGAAAAAGTCAAGAAATAGATTTGTCCGATTGGAAAATTGACAGTATACCAACTAGCTTTATAGAATTGAATGAAGCCAGTAACTCAAAGTATCGTTGGAGTTTCAATAACTTAAAAGATACAATAACAATTGTAGAAAACAAATACACAAGAGTTAATGGAGACGTGTTGCCTTTCTCAATTGATAGTGTAAAGAACATAAGCGGAACAAAATATATTAAATCTGTATTTAATGGTTATTTGATTGGATATAATCACGGCGAATTTGGAGGAGGTTTAAAATTTGTTTCAATTTATAACGATTATAACTACACATTGGAACTAATCGACAAAAATGATGAATGGAAATATCCTTACATCCCAAAGAATGTATGCGACATTTTTGAATTTAATGACAAAATCTATGCAACTAGAGGTTTGGCACAAATGATAGACGGAAATGGAGGTCTTTATGAAATTATCTTCAAAGATGGTAAATGGAATTATAAATTCGAATCAAAACTGCCAGGAACACCAGATATTACTTTTGTGCATAATAATTCATTATATATTATTACAACACAACATATTTTAAGATTTGATGAAAACGGAAAAATGACTACACTTTTAAAATCACCAATTTATTGGGGCTATTTATATCCAACAAATTCGTTTATAAAGAAAAATGACATTTATTTAGCAATGCGGAAAGGAATTTTAATAATCAGAGATTTTGAGTCTGAACCGAAATACGAATGGCATACTAAAAAAATACTGTAGGCAACACCGTATATAATTTATTGCTAGTTCTAGCCTACTTACGAAAATCCTCGCGGATTTTCTATTCGGTTTTTATTTGCTAAATTACGTGCTAAACCACGCAACAAACCATATACAAACACGTTGGGGCACATGTAAAAAACGAAACCATGAGTAAACAAGCATTCTTCAAAGTAGACACCAAATTAGCCGAACTGTTAGGTGAAACGTATCGTTCGACCGAAGATGCTATTAAAGAACTTATCGACAACGCATATGATGCGGACTCTGAAAAGGTTGAAATTTTCTTGCCAAAAGAATTGACACCAGACCCGAAAATAATTGTTGCTGACAATGGTTCAGGCATGAAAGAAAATGAAGTTCGTTCAGAATATTTAAACGTTGCTAATAGTCGGACAAGTAGAAAAGGTGATACGACATTCAAGAAGAAACGAAAAGTAAAAGGCAGAAAAGGTATCGGTAAATTCTCAGGTCTTATGGTCGCTGAAATAATGCAGATTGAGACTTTTTCTAATGGAGTAAAAACAACACTTAAAATTAATAAGTCCGAACTTGCTAAAGGAAATTATGACCTTGAAAAAGTGCCTTTATTCATAGAGACAGAATCTTGCGACAAAGAAAAACACGGAACTATAATAACTCTGTTTGGACTTAATCAAAACTTAGATTTTCCAAATCCAACTAGACTAGGCGAAATTCTTATGTGGGACTACGGTCGGGAACATGATTTTGAACTTTTCATTAACAATGAAAAGCTAGGAGTTGAAGACTTAGCTGGTAAAACTTATGAAAAGAAAATTATTCACGAAGGAAAGGAAGCTGTTTTAAAATATACCATAACACCAAAGCCAATAAAACAAGCAGGAATTGTAACAAGAGTAAATAACAAGATTATTGGTCGACCTCAAAATCTATTAAATGATGATGATTTAATTCCCAAGAAATTAAAGAATCGAATTTATGGCGAAATAATTTGTGATGATTTGGAAGACGATGTTACAGCTGATCATGGTGCTATTATTGAGAATAGCAAACTCTATAAAACTATTCTAGACGATGCCACTAAAAACGTTAAAAAATCTGTTGATGAAGTTTTTGCAACAGACATGAAAATGGCTAGAGCCAGGTATCAAAGGAAAATAAATAAAGAACTATCAAAGCTTCCCGAATTTAAGCAACCATTCGCCAAAAAGGCATTATACAAGACTCTTGAAAAGTTCTATGGCGAAACTGAAGACCGAATAAATACTGTAATTTCAGTTATGGTTTCTGCAATGGAAAAAGACCATTATTGGGATATCGTTTCAAATATCAAAGAAACTGAAAACCATGATATAGAAAAATTTGCGGGTGCTCTTTCAGAATTCGGGCTTTTAGAAATGAGTATTGTCACGAGTCAAGCAATTAATAGACTAAAATACTTGGATGAACTTTCCATTCTCATACACGACCCAAAGACATTGGAAAAACATATTCATGAAGCTTTAGAGAAAAGTACTTGGATTCTTGGAGATGATTATTCCGTACTCTTTTCTGACACTAATTTGAAGACTGCTATTAAAAACATGCTTGATAAAAAGTATAAGGGTAAAAACTCTAAGAAACGACCAGATTTATTTCTTTCAAGGACAGTCAGTCGAAGATTACTTCTTATAGAATTTAAAAGACCAAATTTCACGTTAACTAGAGATACAGAAGCCCAAGCAGTAAAATACAAAGACGAGTTAGCAGAATATTTTGGCAATCAACCCATAGATATAATTCTCATGGGTGGGAAGATTGACAAAACAATTAAATCCGTTCAGTCAGATATTATTTATATGAGTTATTTGGACTGTATAAGTTCAGCAAGGAATCGACTAGAATGGATGTTAGAAGAATTGAAAAAAGAATAAAACACGATGCCCCAACAACGGCTATACGTAATGCGGGCAAAAGTGCTAATATGAAAGTAATTACAATAAATAAACAAACTGCTAAACGGAAAGTGAAGTGCCTTGAAATCCCGCACTACGCATAGCCAAGACCGTTGTACGCAATATCCCAAAAATGCGGAAAATGAAAATGAACAATATATGAATTATAAAA
>NZ_BAABCB010000026.1:0-18428 GCF_039538385.1 Winogradskyella damuponensis
GGTTTTTATTTGCTAACTTACTCGCTTATAACACGCAACAAATCATATACGAGACCGTTGTGCGTCATTTGACAAAAATCGAGCGAAACAGAAAAAAATGAAATTTTATTTAAAACTACTTCTTCTCTCAATAACGCTTTTAGCTATTAGTTGTAAAGAAAATGCAACCAAACAAAAGACAGACAAAACTGAAAAGCAAATTGAAATAAAAAAGAAAAAAAAACTACTTCAAGATTCGGTGATTGCTCAAAACAAAATTCAAAAACCAAAATATTACATACATAAATTTGTTAATGCTAAGTCTGGCTTAAATTATAGAGATTCACCTAATGGAATTATTTTAGATAAATTTCCTTTAAATACACGACTTAAAATACTTGAAAATACAGAAATATTTGACCAAATAGAAGATGAAGGAAAAAAAATAAAAGGTGAATGGCTTGGTGTTGATAAAGACAATGATACGGTTTATGTATTTAGTACATTTTTGTCAGATTTTTACAACTATTCCGATATAGGGCTTTTTTACGCAAGTCCTTACAATAAATCTTATGATAAAACAAGTCAAGGTTTTGTTAATCTTTCCGAAATATATCCTTTAGACTTTAATGAGAATAAGAGCACTATAATACCAGAAAACGATTTGGGTAAAGACCCTGTGAAATTTAACAAAACCCAAAGAAAAAAGATTTTTAAGACAATGGAGATTTCGAATAGAGATACTCTTTACATATTTAACTTTGACAAAGATTCAATCTTTAAGTATCCAACAAGTAATTTAACTGCGATAGCATATGTAAACCCATATAGTAAGGGCGATAGAAATCTAACAGAAGACGAATATATGATTGGATTAAACTTAGAAGATAAATTCACAACAAAAGGGCAGAACTTTGCCTACATAGGAAAAACAAATCCTTTTCAGACTGGAAAAATCAAACCATTGATTTGGAACAGGACTGATAATCTTAATTTCCCCTTGAAAGAAACTATTATTGACAAACAGACAACTACAGATAATATAACTCTTGAAACCTACACTCTTTCGATATCGAAGTTTAAATATTTTATTCAAAGTCATATTTCTAATAAGAATAATCGCTCTCGTGTTCAAAAGCATCAACTTGTTGTAATAGATACAACTACAAATAAAATAACAACAGAACTAAATTATAATAGTAGCGAAAGTATAAACATAAGTCCAGTTTATAAATCATCTGATGACAAAATGGAACACTACTATAGTTGGACTGGAGAACTATTTAAAAACAAGCCACCAATGATTTATGGCCTTTATGGAAATTCATTTGGATGTTCGACAGTTGACTTCATTTACAAAAATGAACCTTCAATAAGAATATTTTGTGACAATAGACATTAAAAAAAACGAACGCACAACACCGTGTATAATTAATTGCTAGGTCACTGCCAACTTACGAACATTCCTGCGGAATATTCTATCTGTGATTTATTTGCTAAATTAGTTGCTTAACCACGCAACTAACCATACACAATTCCGTTAGCTGTAATTAACTCACTCAATTCTGAAAAACGAAAAATGGGAATATTTGACCTTTTTAAAAAAAATAAAAAAGTACCTGAAAATAGTAAAGTAGAAATCAGAATTTTGGAGAAACCAGATTTTACAGAAATTGACATTGAAAAGTTAGAGAATTATTACAATTGGAAATTGAATTATGGAAAGCGAATAATGAAATTGGATATAAATTTTGAGATTGAATCAATAAATCAATCTAAATTAAATAAAATCCTAGAATTCGTAAACAAAATACCTGAATTTGATATTCAAAATCAAAGTTATATAAAATCGGATTTTGAACAAGACGCAAGTGAAGTATCTGACTATTTGAATTTCTATCTTGATGAACTTGACGAAAGTGAATTAGCTGGAATAATAAACTTGAAAAATCGAAAAGATTCGAGAAATAGTCTTTTAATGGAAAAACTGAATCTTATAAGAGTTGGAATTTATCCACAAGCTTCTTATTTCGGAACTTTTGACTATTCAATTGACATTGGTGGAGAGTCTTGTAATCAGCTCTTAGTTGTGAATATCAATAAAGATGGAACATTAAACCATATAACGTGGGAAAGTTAAAAACGGAATAATAACTACAGCTAACACCGTGTATAATTAATTGCTAGGTTCTAGCCTACTTGCGAATATTCCTTCGGAATATTCGCAGGTTCGTGAAAGTTTGCTAATTTAGTTGCTTAACCACGCAACTAACCATACACAAAACCGTTAGCAATAATAGTCGCAAACAAACTTCCGTTCCTCTTTAGAAGATTAAAGCCTCTCGTTTTGCCGTTTCCTTTTCTGTGAACTTTGTGCTATTATTCCTTTTTTTAAAATAAAACGCATTAAGATCGTTCTCTATNGTCATGCGTTAGCAAGTTTGCGCTGAAAAATAAAAAAAGGTGTCAGTGCTTTAGTCGAATAAGCAAACACATGCGTGAATTGGGCACAGCTTATCTGCAATGGCTTCTTAAATAAAAAACATGTAATCGTGTTCAGCATTTCTGCTAACTCTAGGCTACGCATTTAAAGTGTTTGCTTTCGGCTGGAAAAATAACACCTCTGATTTACCAAAGTCTGTGCGCGCCTACTCATAGCTAACAATGTATATAATTTATAGCTGCTTCTTGCCTACTGTCGAAAAACCTCTCGGTTTTTCTATTTTGGTTTTTATTTGCTAACTTACTTGCTTAAATAACGCTACAAATCATACACAAAACCGTTGCCAACAATATGAAAAAACGCAGAAACACTAACAAACGAAGTCGATTTTCGATTTTATTTCCAATCCTGACAATACTCGGAATTGGAATTATTGCTGCGTTAACTTCTGGCTATGAAAAAAGTTGGACATTTAATTGGAACGGAATTGAAAGAAATATTAAAGATTCTATTAGTGTTTATGAATATCAATCTATTTCGAGCGGAATTGGAGGAAATGGAAGAGCAATGCCTGAGGAAATAGAAAGTAGAAAATGGATTATGGAAAATGCAACAGAATCTGAACTTCTAAAACTTACGGAATTTCCAAATGGGAATATAAAAGCAATTGCTTACGAGAGATTATTGAGAAAAAAGAATTTCAAAAACAAACCTGAACTGATTTCAAATGCGATTAATGACACAATTTATTCTGTTTATTATCAATCTGGTTGTTTAGGAAACGAATTGAAAGTTGGCGAATATTTGGTTCAAAATGTTTTAATGATTGACAACAGAATTCCACCTTTTCGACCTGAATTAATAAATGATTTTGGACTTTCGGAATTGGAAAAACAAAAAATTCTGACTGAATTTCATAATCGGAAAAAATAAAATACTGTTGGCAACACCGTGTATAATTAATTGCTTTTTACTTGCTTACTTGCGAAAATTCCTGCGGAATTTTCTCGGGTTCGTAAATGTTTGTTAACTTAGTTGCTTAACATCGCAACTAACCATACACAAACACGTTAGCAACAATACGTGCCGAGTGTTTTTTCGTTAGTATTTACAATTTGAAATGCTGTCCGAAATTTAGTTTTATATCTATTAACTTTTAGCTCGAAAAACTTTTTCTTGGAGAACTAAACGCACAAAGGTCGTTGCGTTTTCTGCAAATATCTCGTGCTGTCCCGAAACAATTTTTCAGCGTATTTTTTTAAGTTGTTTAAGTATTCTATTTCGTTGGAAAATCCGCTTATTTCTGTTCCTGCATTCGGCATTTCTCAGAAAGTTAAGGCTTACGTTCTGTATCGTTCTTTTCCAAAAAAAAGCGTCATTGCTATGAGAAACTGCGCAACCAGATGCGTCGAAAGGCATCGCATTTTTACAATGGACGCTGGAATTAAAGTGGACGTTATAAATAATCCAGCATTTTTGCGGTTGATTAGTTTCAGCATCTCAATGTTTGCGCTTAGAGAACAGACTAACTCAAAGCTTTCACTTTGGTCTGTACGCACTAAAGTAGCTAACAACGTGTATAATTAATTGCTTTTTAAGTGCCTACTTGCGAAAATTCCTGCGGAATTTTCTCGGGTTCGTAAAAGTTTGCTAACTTAGTTGTTTAACCACGCAACTAACCATACACAAGACCGTTGTAATGCATTTGAGAAAAATAATGAAGAAAATAATAATCATACTTATTTTGATTTTTAATTGTGGATTGATTTTCTCACAATCTGACAGTCTTAAAATGCGACAAATCGAAATAAAATCTGCTAAACTTAACGAACAGTCCAATAAAATACTCGAAAAGCGAAAATTTGAAACTGACAGTATAAAACACGAAGCAAAACTATACACAAATAAAGTCTATGTGGAAAGTAAATTTCAAAATAGCGGAACTTATCTTGATTCAGAATTATATTTTGAAAATGGAAAAATTCTCTTCGTGAAAATTGCGGAAAAAAGTCCCGATTTTAAAAACGAAGATGATGCGTGGAAATTTACAGAATACTATTATGAAAATGGAATCTTAATTCTCGAAAATTATTACATCCAAATTCCGAGCGTAATGATGTGTGTTGGAATGCCAATGGATAAAGACTGGCACGAATTATATGGATATAATCGAAATTTGACAGATGAATTTTTAAAACAACTGACAAAAACAATAATTGAAAAAACGAAATAAAAACGCATTACAACAATGGCTATAAGTAATTGCTTCTACTCGCCTACTTCTGAAAATCCTCGCGGATTTTCAGATTGGTGTGTACTTGGGAAATTATTGCTAAATTTACGCAACTACTCATAGCCTAACCGTTGCCAGTAATACTGAAAAAAATGACGAAACAAATTTTAACGTTATTAATTCTATTGACATTTTTCAATAGTACAGCCCAAAATCTATTCTCTGAACAATTCGATGATTGCCATCAAGCAAGATTTAGTTTCTGTTTGGATTGTGGAGAGACAAAAGCACAATCGAAGTCAGACATAAATGAATACTTCAAAAAACAATTGACCAACATTTCGCCAAAATTAAGCGGACAAATTTTTGTTCAAGTCATAATTGACTCAATTGGAAATCAATGTGTTAAAAGTCTTCAATCAAATACAAACAAAAGCATTAAAAAACTTAATCTAAAAGACAAAATTAATTCAATGTCTAATTGGAAGCCAGCTATTAGTAATGGAAAAGAACAAAGTGCGACAGTAGTTTTGGAGTTCACATTTAGTAATGGACAGGTCGAGACAAAATATAAACGATTTGACACAAAAAATCAGTCAAATATGAAATCGGTAGGACCAGTTGAGATTGATAGAAAAGGAAAATATAAAAACAAACTTGACCCCAATTCTATTGAAGTATTTACAACACAAAATTCAATTATTCCTTGGGATATGTCACGTGCAATTACTATTGACAAAAATAATGTTATTTGGTTTGGTACAGACAATGGAATTGTGAAAATCGTAAATCAGAAAATGGAATTGATAAATCAAACTAATTCACCTTTAAGAGTTACAAAATATAATAAAAACAAATCCAATTCTATAATGGATGCAGTTGTTGATAGTCAAAATAACAAATGGTTTTCAGATGGATACAATGCGTATAAATTTGATGATAAAAATTGGACTGTTTATGATTCTCTAAATTCAAAAATGAGATGGTCAACAAAAATTTATGCTGACAAATCAAACAATGTATATTTTACTACTTTCAAAGGTTTGGTTGTTTATGATGGTCAAAATTGGTCTGTAATGGATTCTATAAACACAAAACTTCCTTCTAATCGAGTTATGGGAGTTTTTAGAGACAGTAAAAACAGGCTTTGGATTGGAACCAATAAAGGAAATATTAGAATAGATGGGCAAACTGTAACAGAATTTAAAGATTCTGAAACGCCTTTAGCTACTTCAACTCTAATCAAAGGACACGAAGATTCTGAAGGAAATATTTGGTTCTCATTATACGAGAAATTTCCCCAAACAAAAGGATTTGCAAAATTCAAAACTGATGGAACTTGGGAAATTATAAATACCGAAAATACAGACATTCCAAGAAACGATGTTTTGGACTTTGCAATTGACGAAAAAAACAATCGAATTTGGTTAAGTTTGAACAGAGTTGGACTTTCAATGTTCGATGGCGAAAATTGGCAAACTTTCACGCCAGAAAATTCAAACGTTCCAAGTACTTATATACAAAGTATTACGATAGATGAAAATGGAAACCTATGGTGTGCGACTTTTGCTGGACTATTGAAAATTAAAATGGAATAAAGTACTACTGGCAACAATGGCTATAAACAATTGGGGCGAAAGTGATAAAACGAAAGTATAAACATAAAACTAAGGTTGGTGTTAAACCGAAAAGTTAGGGCATAAAATCCCCAACTGTTCATAGCCGAGACCGTTGCCACACATTTGAAAAAAGCAATCTACATAGCATTAATATTCGGAATTCTGATTTCTTGCAGACAGAAAGACAGAACAAAACAAGCGGAAATTGAACCGAGTGAGATTCGTGAATATCCAACTGACCGAGAATTTAAAATAGATGTTGGAGAATTAATCGGACTTGATACGACTGACTTAAATTTTAAGCAAATAACTAATAGAATTAGTTCTTTTCAAGAAGAAAGTTATGGGCAACTTAAAGTAGAGTTTGAAGATAACAAAATAAAAAAACGATTAACGCCTTATGTTTATGACGAAGGATTAATAAAACAGAAGAATATTTTACGAATAAAATCTGACTCAATTTTAATTGACGATGGATATTCAATCGATGAACTGAAACGAATTTTAAAGAGACACTATTTGAATAAAGGTAAGGTTCCTTATTATTCCGATTCACCTCAAAAAGCACTTGTTGAAGTAACAATCGATACGAGTAAAAACGGAAAAGAACTTAAAGAGGTGTTGATAAAACTAACAAGCACATTTGACGAGATAAAAGAAGAAATAAATGACTCTATCGAATTAAGAGTTTTCTTTGATTATTTCAGGCAAATTCCGCCACCACCAATGCCACTAAAATGAACTAAAAAAAATATGAAAAAGGAATAAAAAACGTGTGGCAACAACGTGTATAATTAATGGCTAGTTCTCGCCTACTTACGAAAATCCTCGCGGATTTTCTATTCGGTTTTTATTTACTAAATTAGTTGCTTAAACACGCCACTAATCATACACAAAACCGTTGTGCATAATTTGAAGAAACATATGGAACATTTTAATTTTGAATTGGAAGAAAAATTTGACAAAGGAAATTTTAATGAATATTTGGCTGATGCTAAAACCTCTATCGCTGCAGAAAATGGACCTGTAGATTTTGAAGTGACAGAAAATATCATAAACAAAATTTTCAATGGTTATACTGGTGTTTATGAAAAATACAACATCATAAAAGAAGGAGTTCTAATTGGATTTTTAGAAGCTTTCGTTGATAATAATTTAGAATATATGAACATTTTCACAAGCCCACTTAATTAATATGATTTGTCCACACTGTTCCACTGCTGCAAAATACGAATGGAAAACCACTCAAGCGATGAAAGTTGATGAAGAGGAATCTAAAGGAACTAAAATAGCATACTCAACTTGCCCAAATTGTGAAGAAATAGTTGTTTATCTGCAAAGAGGTGAATTAGAATATGACAATATTGGAATGGACTACTTTGAGGATATAGAATGGCAAAAAATGATATATCCTAAAAAGGAGAATTTTACAAATTCAGATGATATTCCAAAATTATATTTAGAGGATTATGAGGAATCCGTAAAAGTTCTTTCAGCAAGTCCTAAAGCATCTGCTGCATTAAGCAGAAGACTTTTGCAAAATATTTTAAGAGAAGAATATAAAATTAAAGAAAAGACTTTGGTTCAAGAAATTCAAAATTTTATTGAATTAGAAGGAATTCCTTCACATTTAACTGATGCTGTTGATGCTGTTAGGAACATTGGAAATTTAGCTGCTCACCCAACTAAAAACAAAAATACGGGAGAAATAGTATCTGTAGAAAATGGAGAGGCTGAATGGCTAATCGAAGTTATAGAAGCTCTGTTCGATTTTACTTTTATTCAACCTTTGAAACTTCAAAGAAGACGGAAAGAACTAAACTTGAAATTAGAACAGATTGGAAAACCTGAAATGAAGAAGAAAGAATAAAAACTATGCACAACACTGTATATAATTTATTGCTTGGTCCTAGCCTACTTACGAAAATCCTCGCGGATTTTCTATTCGGTTTTTATTTGTTAACTTAGTTGCTTAACCACGCAACAAACCATATACAAACACGTTGGCATTCATTTAAAAAATAATTGTACAATTTGTATAATTTTCGTATCTTTGACTTATAACAAAGATTTGAATGAATGTAAAAATCCTAGAAACGGCAACCAAATCCGAAATTAAATCCCAAATTTATTTGGTGACAAAAAACAAGTCGAAATTACCTTCGCTAAATGAAGGATGGAGATTTAATTTTAGTAAACACTCAAAAACGAAGGATTACGAGACTTACATCTTAACGACTGACAAAACACCTGAAATAATTGAGGGATGTTTGATAATAGATACTAAAAGTCCTCATCAAGTTTATATGGCTTTTGTTGAGGTTGCACCGCATAACAGAGGTGATAAAAAAAGATACGAAAGAGTTGCAGGTTGTTTAATAGCTTTTGCTTGTAGACAAAGTTTCATTAATGACAAAGAAGGTTATCTCGCTTTTGATGTACTAGAAGAAAAAAAAGTGAATGAAACAAAACTAATGACGTTGTATAGTAAAAAGTATAATGCTGTGAGATTAGACACATCTACAACAATGATTATTCTACCTGAAGGTAGTGAAAAACTCATTAATGAATTTTTAAATTAGAAGGTTATGAAAAATATAGAAATCTTACCTAAAGATATTTGGAACGATGACAAACTCAATAAAATAAATGAGTTTGTCAGAAAGCATTCTGACAATCAACCTAAAGAAAGAAAAATTAGAAATAAACTTCTTTCCATTCAATATAAACTAGAAGACTATATTGAAAGAGATGATATTAAAGAAAATGAGATTCTTGACATTTTGGACTTTGTGAAATTGTACTTAAAGGTCTTTGACATTACCAAAAAAGATTTAGCTAAATATTTTGGAATGAGAGACAGTAACCTTCATAAATATTTAACGGGTAAAAGAAAACTGAATCCTGAAGTTGTGCTTAAAATTAGTTCCTTTTCTCGAACAAAACCTGAATATTGGTATAGAGTTCAAGTTAAAAACGAAATAGTAAAATTAAAAAAAGAGGACCGAAAAGAATATGACAAATATGACTATGAAAAGTTATTGTCTATATAAAAAACGAAATGCCAACAATGGCTATAAGTAATTGCTTGTTCTCGCCTATTTTGGAAATTTCTGAGGAATTCCCAACTTGGTGTGTACTTGTAAAGTTAAGTGCTAAAACACGCAACTACTCATAGCCTAGACCGTTGCCAGTAATATAAAATGACCGACGAACTAAAGAAATACGAATCCACAATAAAGAAGAAACATAGCTTCAATTGGACACCAAAATTTGAAGAAGAAATAAGAACGGATTTAAATAAAACTGTAATTATTCCGATTGTAATTCAAACTTTTGAAAAGTTAGGTTGGGATTTAGTCTACCAAGATGAAAAAAGTGCTGAAGCTAAACGAAAAGGAGATTGGAATCGATGGACTGAAAAAATAGCTATTTCTTTCGATTACGGTAAGTTGACAATAAAAAGTGTTTCGCTTGGAAACGAAATGTGGGATAATGGACGAAATTCTAAACGAGTAAAATTATTTATTCACGCATTTAAAAAAACTGAACAGGAATTTGACAGAGAAACTTTAGCTGAATTAGAGAAAGAAGTAGAGAAAAAAAATAATTGGGATGATTATGAAATCCCTGAAAACCTACCACAACCAAAAATCAGAAAAGAACCTCAAATATGGATTCCAATCGTTGGAGGTTTAATTACTTCTTTATTATTAGGTTTTATTGTTGCATATCTTTCTGTAAACGGAATATACATAATTGGAATTTTTGAAGTTGGAGTCGCAATTATAATGGGCTTTGTTTTAAAACAGCTTATTAAAGTGAGTAATTACACTTTCTATGACCATTTGCACTACCTATTAATCGGAATGATTCTTATAACATATATTTCAAATCAGTATTTTCAATATCAAATAATATTAAATGAAAATAACTTTCAACCTTTTAGTTTTTGGGAATTTATGCAAGCAAGATTTGAAGCTGGATTAACGATTAAAAAGCTAAATACCGGTTGGATAGGATTATTAATCAGTTGGATTTTACAATTAGTAATCACCTATTTTGTTGGTGCTTTAAGACTTTCCTCAGGTTTAATTGCATATCAACTTGAAAGAGTTCCAATGGAAGTTGTTGATTTTGCTTACTATTATTTTGTAAAAGAAAAAACAGAAGAGCAAGTAAGAACAGAATTATCCAAAATGGGTTGGGATAAATTACAAGACCAAGACGAAGTATTTGAATCTATTGGAGCAATTCAAGGAGCGACTGAATTTAGGCGAATGGAATAAAATACTACTGGCAACACCGTGTATAATTAATTGCTTTTTAGAGCTTACTTGCGAAAATTCCTGCGGAATTTTCTCTGGCAAGTATTTGTTTACTAAATTAGTTGCTTAACCACGCAACTAACCATACACAAACACGTTAGCACCAATTAGAACGCAACTATGAACAATATTACAACTGAACAAAATAATCCCAACCTAATTGAGCTACTAAAAGCACAAAGAATTGCCTATAGCCAATGTAAAAGATTTCAGTTTTTTGATGTCATTAGTATTCTAATAGCCATATCATTTCCTTTAATTGCTTTGATTAAACCCGAATTTCAAAATCCTATAAATGCTTTTGGAGTTTTATGGACTGTTGCTTACTTATTGACCGAGCTATACAGAAAGAGTAAAACAACCCAAGGTGCAACAATTCAAGAACAATTTGACACAGAATTATACGGACTATCTTGGAATAATATACTCTGTAAAAGCAAAGTTAATGTTGATACAATTCAGGAACTATCTTCCAAATACAAAAAAAATGACTTGCAAAATTGGTACTCTATAAAGATTGACAATTCTCTACCAAAAGAAATTGCAATCATACTTTGCCAAAGAATCAATTTTTCTTGGGAAATTAATCAGCGTAAGAAATTTGTTGGTTTTCTTTCGGTGATTACAATAGTTTATTATCTAATTTATATTGTAATCGGATTTACTCAAAACATTGGGTTTTTCGACTTATTAATTCTGCTTTCACCATCTATTCCATTTCTTGTTTTTAGTGTTCAAAATATATTATCACTAAGAAGTCATATAAAGTCTAAAAATGAAACTTTGAACTTTATAGATGCGGAATTAGAAAATTACAAAGCCAATAGAAGCGTACCTTCTTCGGAAAATTTAAGACAAATTCAAGATACGATATTTACAGAGCGTACAGTTCCTGAAAAAGTTCCTGATTGGTTTTATCGTCTTAATAAGACAAATAACGAAAAATTCATTGATAACCTTATTGTAAAAATTCAGAGCAACTTCTAAAAATGTCAGTACTAACACATCTTCAAGATACCGTAAGCGCAATTAAAATTGCAGAATGGGAAAGAATCTCAATTGATACCTCTATAAATACATTATCAAGAAAACTTGGTAATCATTTTAATAATTTAAATTCAAAATTTGTTTTTGGTTCGTACGACAGACGTACAATTTTAAGAAGAAGTAAAGACCCAAATTCTGATGTTGATTATATGGTTGTATTTAACGATGGTGCAAATTATCGACCTCAAACCTTAATGACACGATTGAAAACATTTGCCGAGGCAAATTATTCTCGAAATGACATTAAACAATCGTCACCAACAATTGTGATTGAAATGAGTTCTATAAAATTTGAGTTAGCACCTGCTTATGTGAGTTGGGGCACATATTATATACCAGCACCTGCAAGTTCCTATACTGACTGGATTTCTACAAATCCAAGTGGAATGAAAACTGAATTGGACACAAAGCACAGACTAAATAATTACGTCATAAAAGATTTAATTCAACTTCTTAAATACTGGAATGTAAAAAATGGTAAAGTTTATTCGTCTTATGAAATCGAAAGATATGTTTTAGACAAATGGTTTTTTTCTTGTACTAATCTTAAAGAATATTTTTATAATGCAGTTGAAGGGTTATCGACTTATGGTAAATCAATATATAACACATCAAAAGTCAATAGACTGAAAGGAGTTATTGCTGCAGCTAAAAGATACGAACTAAATGGAATGCCTGTTTCAGCCGAAGTTGAAATTAAAAAAGAAATATAACTGGTGCTAACACCGTATATAATTTATTGCTAGTTCTAGCCTGCTTACGAAAATCCTCGCGGATTTTCTATTCGGTTTGTATTTGCTAAATTACGTGCTAAACCACGCAACTAATCTTATACAAAACCGTTAGCCATTATTAGAAAAACGAAACTCACGAATGAATAATACACCAAGAAAAGTAAACTTTTCGACTATAATTAATATTTTGAAAAAGAAACCGATATCAATAATTTTTGGGTTTGGTTTCACTGTTTTTCCATTATTCATTGCTACAATTTTATTAATAATATTTTTATCACTTGGAAATGAAACACCAAAAGTTGATTATGAATTAATAAATACTAAAGGAAAACAAATTACAGCCCAAATAACAGATATTGATACACAGTATAATGTTACTATTAATGGCGTTCATCCAACAATTATATCATACAAATATTCAGAGAATGGAAAAGAAACTGAATCTAAATATAAAGTTCTTGAAGAAAGAAAAATAGAAAAATTAGAAATTGGAAACAGTATACAAATTAAAGAACTTAATGGAAATTCGATATTGAAAGACTTAAAACCATATGATTTTGAATCAGGTTTCTTATTACTATTTCCTATTCCATTTCTGGTTATTGGATTACCTTTTCTAATTTATTCAATTCGAAACTTGAAAAAAGAGGTCAAACTCTGCAAATTTGGAAAAGTGCTTAAAGGAAAAATCGTTTCTATGATACCAAAATCTGGACTTCCAATATCTAACGCTGGACAAGGGATTATTGTGCATTATGAATATCAAACATTGAGCGGAAACAAGATTATTGGAGAATCATTTACAACTGATTTTTCAATTATGAGCGACAAAAAAAAAGGTGATTTTGTTCCAATTTTCGTCTCGCCTGAAAATGAGAAAAAATCTTGTATTGTTCCTAAATTACAGTCATTGAGAAATAATTGGAATATTGAATTTGAATAAAATAACAATGGCTAACACCGTGTATAATTCATTGCTAGTTATAGCCTACTTACGAAAGTCCTCGCGGACTTTCTATCTGTGATTTATTTGCTAAATTTAGTGCTTAAACACGCAACGAAATCATACACAAACACGTTAGCTTTAATGCTGGAGCAAGTTTGCGGTTTGAAAAAAGCCTGGTTTATTTTTCGATTTTTTTTTTAGAATTTTAAGGTAGATAAATCAGAAAAAATGTGTGCGGAATTTCAAAAATTTTCGGAATCATCACTCAAACGTGGATTGAAATACAACAGCGGAATTGCTCACTCAAACTCTGAATGAATTACGGTTGACTTTTTAGCTTGTTTGCGCAATCGGAAGTGGAAAAACAACGCTGGAATTACGCACTCAAACCTGAATTAAAAAACGGTCGGAATTTGAGCGAATTTGCGGAATAAAATAAAAGCGAAAAATGAGAGGAATCGGACTTAAAAGCTGAATAAAATAAATTTAAAACGGATAAAAAAAGCACTAAAAGCTAACACCGTGTATAGTTAATTGCTATTTTTAGATTACGTACGAAAATTCCGCTGGAATTTTCTCAGGTTCGTGAGTATTTGCTAACTTAGTCGCTAAACCACGCAACTAAGCCATACACAAACACGTTGTGCAAAATTTAAAATTACGGCAAGTTTGAAAAATTTAGGAAATAAAATCAATCAGAAATATTAAAAGAAAAATAAAACATTCCGATTTGTTAGTATCTAATTTTAATCAAAAAAAGGTCTAACATTATTTTTTTGAATGTAATCTTCAATAATTCCGACTTCACTAATATCGACAAACTCTAGAAATTCAGTATCTCTAATATGTTCCCATAGCAAATGGTTTTTATTTATTCTCTTTTGAGGTTCTCTTCCCAAAACAAAATACTTTCCTCTAGAGTCACCTTCTAATTCTATAGCTTTTGTTAAAGACACAAATCTAGTAACATCATTTTCAAGATAATAATGACTTTTTTCAAAGTCTATTGTTTGTCCAGCTACAGGTATTCCATTAACACCTATAAAATCTATATCTATTGGTGCAAATAAATTTTCAAAATCATCAGAGGTCAATGTCTTTTCAATGTTAACTTTCTCTTGAATTTTAGGAAATAATTGTTTTTTGACTATAGAATGAACATTAAATTCAGGTTCAACATTCGTGTCATCAGAAAATTTAAAAATATATTTTTCAAAAATTCTTTTAAATGTATTATCATTTAAATCTACATCAATCGTTTTTGGTTCAGAAAACTGAATAATATTATTTGAATATCTAGAAAGATAAACTAAATAACTCTCATTAATCCAATCATTCTTAAAATCTCTTTTAATAAATAATTTATTAGAGTCAACTATATTATCAGAAACAATCTCTTTATCAATTGACTTAAGGTAACTTTTAACTAAACCATATCTCTCACTATTTAAAATACCTTTAAAAGCAGAAAGCTTGTCCGAAGAGAATTTAAAATAATTTTTAGAACCATTAGACACAAGAACGCCTATACTAACTCTTTCATTAAGAGTAGTATTCAAATTAACGTAAAGTATTGAATAAATAGTTTTCATTTTAATTAGCTACAAAAGATTGTATAAACTCTCTAAAGTTCGATTCACATTGATTTTTCCAATCATCAGAAAATAAATTATCAATAATTCTTTTCTTAATTAAGACTTTATCGATATTCCAAGAGTCAGGTACTAAATCTAAAATATCATCTAATTTATTTTCACATTCTTTGGTGCAAATGTATAACATTTCAACCAAGTTATTCACAATGTCTGTTAATTTCCTATCTTTTCCAAATAAAATTTTTGCTATATCTGTTTTAATTATTGAATCATCCTCTGTCAATTCTGCTATTCCATAATCAAGAAAAGTTGAATTAAAAATGTTTACGTGGTCGATTGCATAGAAAAAATTTATTTTATCAGGAGAAACATATAAAAGTAAATTAAAGTTATTATGATTCCTATCTTCATTTGCTGTCCAAATATCAAATAGTGCTATTTTTAAAAAATCCGTCTTATCAGATATTTTATCTCTAAAAGATTTTTCCTGAAACATTGACACCATAGTATGATCTAATTCTTTAGAAGTTTCTAGATATAAAGACCCGAAACATTCCTTTTCAAACCAACCTAACTGTAATTGTGGAAATTTTTCATTTGGAATATGTTCTCTTTTAACATTAATAAAACAAGTTTCGGGTGTTTTAATTCCCCATATTTTAGCAAATTCAGATGCTATCAACTCGTTAAACAAATATTTAGGAAACCTATCATACTTACATACCCAATCTCTGAAATCATCGCAAGTTACAAGTAGCGGACTACTTCCTTGAGTGTCAAAAACTTTATGAACATCTTCAATTGTATGAAGTAATTGCATTAAAATATTTTTATATACTTATTATACAAACAAATATATCAAATAAAAACTTTGCACAACAACGTATATAAAAAATAGCTAAATAATCGCCTAACTTAATTTGTATTGCTTATTTAATAACGTTATTTTAGTCGGAAAAGTATTTGGGTACTTACACGCTACTTTTCATATACAAGACCGTTGTACTTAATGCTGAGAAAAATATGAACATCAAACAATATCTGAGTCAATTAAATGAAAAATCACAAGAGATTTATAACGAAACGATTACTGATGTTGATAATTTAGGTAAAACTCATCATTTTGCATCATTTATTGCTGAGTTTTCTGAAAATATATTTGATGAAAACGAAAAGAAAATGATTTTAACAGTTGCGATACAATTGGAATCTGCAACTTTAAATATGATTTATGGCATGTACAGGCAAGCATATTCTTCCTTAAGATTAGCTTTTGAATTAGGTCTTGGTGCAATTCATTTTTCTGTTCATAAACTTGAACATAATGAGTGGATAAAAGGAAAAAATGATATAAAATGGTCAAAATTAATAGATGAGGATAATGGAGTTATTTCAGTAAGATTTAGCAATGCTTTCTTCCCTGAATTAAAAGACTTAATGAAAAGCTACAACAACAAATCAAAAGATGTTTATCGTAAATTATCTGAATTTGTACATGGCAATAATGGAACTTGGACAAAAAGTGGTTTTACAATTCAATATAACGAAGACTTAAAAAAAGATTATTTTAGCTTGTATAAAATAGTATCAGAAATTTTAATATTTGTAATGTGTTGCAGATATTTAAAAACATTTAATCAACAACAAAAAGAAACAATATCTGTATTCATGCTTGAAGAAATGCAGCATATATCACCTATTAGAGAATTTCTAGGAGGAGTAAAAGAAATATAAAATATGAGTGAATTTAAATTAAGAACAGAAAGTATTAAAGATGATGACATAATATCATTAGCTGTAAAAAATGAAAATGATAAAAAAATTATTAAATCACTTACATCTTCCGAACCTTGTCTTTTAGAAGGCTCTAGAGGAACAGGGAAATCGTTTCTAATGAAAATATCCCAAATTAATTTAGAAAAGAAAACATCTACTTTATCAATTTTCATCTCTTTCAATATTAGTTCTTTAATTAATACTGGCGACCATTTACAATTTTATCATTGGATGTTAGCTAAAACTTTAAGAGCATTATTAAATAAATTAAGAAAAAAAGGATTATCAATTTCTAATTATTCTAAAACTCTATTGAGTAATGATACATCTGAAAATGAAGAAACAATTGAAAATAATTTAAAAACAATTGTAAAGCTTTTTGAAAATTCTTACAACAAAAGAACAACAGATGTTGATATTGATACACTTCCTGATATCGAAGATGTAAAAGAAGCAATTAAAGAAATCTGTAAGGAGAATGATTTAGACAGAATATACTTTTTCTTTGATGAAGCAGCTCATGTATTCAGACCAGAACAACAAAGACAATTTTTTAATTTATTTAAAGATTTAAGGTCACCATATATAACTTGTAATGCAGCTATTTATCCTGGAGTTACACACTTTGGAGATTCATTCGAACCAATTCATGATTGCATTTACGAAGTTTTAGATAGAAATATTGCTGATAATGACTATTTAGAATATTTCAAAAAAATGGTTTTAAAACAGGCTGATACAAGTTTAAAAAAGAATATTAAAGACCAAGGACAATTATTTAACACTTTAGCTTTATCCTGTGGAGGAAATCCAAGAATTTTATTAAAAACCATTCAAGAAATGGAAAAATTTAATACTTCGGAAGTAAATAAAGTTATTAAAGATTTTTATCGTGTAAAAATATGGTCTGAACACACAGAATTAGGCGAAAAATATAAAGGTCATCAATTTCTAATTGATTGGGGAAGAGATTTTTTAGAAAAAACAGTTATTCCAACAGTTATAGCGAATGAAAAATCTAGTATCTATTTTTGGATTAACAAAGATATTCCAGAAACAATAAAAGAATCTTTGAGACTTTTAACTTATACAGGTATAATAAAAAAATTAGATACTAGCACACGTTCACATGGCGATTTAGGTATAAGGTATGAAATTAAATATGGCTGCATCATTGCGTTAGATTCTAATCCTAATCTATACTCTACTGAACTATTAAAATTACGCTCGATTAGACAATTTACAGCTTTCGGTAAAAATCATAGCGATTATGAAAAAATTGAAAATTTATCAGCATCAATTCTAGAAGATGAACAATATCGTGAATCACTTGAAAGTATGCTTAGTAAATCTATTAATGTGCTCTCATTGACAAATTGGCAAAAAGCAAGATTAATAGATTCTAAATTTGTTACAATTAGAGATTTATATGGTTTAAAAGAAAAAGATTTGATTGAAAAAATATACAATGTAGGTCCTGTTCGTGCTAGAATAATGATGAATGCAGCAAATTCTGAATTGTTAGAATATATTTCGGGATAAAGCACTAAAGTACAACACCGTATATAATTTATTGCTGGCTTCTCGCCTACTTACGAAAGTCCTCGCGGACTTTCTTGGTCGGTAATTATTTACTAAATTAGTTGTTTAAACCACGCAACAAACCATATACAAACACGTTAGCAAACATTTTGCTGCAAATCAACAATTTCAAGGCTTTCACGA
>NZ_BAABCB010000027.1:0-105908 GCF_039538385.1 Winogradskyella damuponensis
GAATTCTTTCTGTTTAGATTAACTACAATCTTTGCTTAAACACAACTTTTGATCTTGATCCTTAACAATCCCCTTTTAAAAATACCAACATCTACATTATCAAAAGATTGATCTTGATCCACTTTTAGCAATGACCCTTGATCTTGATCCTGGATTAACTCATATTAATAAAAATAAGTTCAGATTATTAAACGCAAAAAACCCATAACTTACGTTATGGGCTTCCTTTTGCGGAGAAAGAGGGATTCGAACCCCCGGAGGTGTGACCCTCAACAGTTTTCAAGACTGCCGCATTCGACCACTCTGCCATTTCTCCTTTAGCGGGTGCAAATATAAAATCCTTTTTCTTTTAACCAAAGGTTTTTGTGTCGTTTTTTTAAAAAATTTTAAATTCATCCATTTGAAAACCTAAATCAATCATATTTATACGCCATTTTAATTTTCGGCATAATATCTGTTTAGATAAATAAACAACTTAGAATCAACGTTATCATCATTTTGTTTTTACAAAAGAAACAATGTTGTTAAACAAAGCCTTATTTTATTTTAAATTAGCACAAAAATTAAAAGCGTATGAGAAAAGTTATTATTATCCTCGGTCTAATCACATCAATAGTAGCTACAATCTTATCCGTTACTAAATTTTCAAGTTTAGCAGTTACTCCAATAATTATTGCCTTTTTATGTGGTCTTATTATTTTATTTCTTTCTAAAAAAGAACAAACCAAAACTAAGACTATTCAATATATATTTCTATTAGTTATTATTTCTTTGAGTATAACCATTTACAAAGGAGTTGTTGATACTGTTGAAATAGACAATACAGAACAACCCAATGAAATCAGTACAGAAGGTGTTAAAGAAACTCTTAATGACACTAAAACTGAAAAAGATTTATAAAATTTCGATCTAATTGTAAGAAAAAATTACGTCTATTTATCTTATTTTTGCCAAAATCAATTAGTTACATAAAATATTCGGGTTCAAAATTTTATTTCCTAAAAGAAAAAAGGAAATAGCGAACAATGTAACCATATATAAACAATAGTTATACACATGAAAGTATTAGTTGCATCTGCACTTATTCTTGTTGGTTCTTGTGCTCAAATAAGACATAGCGAAAAAATTAACAACCTCAAGAATAGCATAATTTACAAAGATCAAACTATTGTAGAAAAATATTTAAATACTATTAATGTCCAAGAACTAAAACAACACCTAGAAGAAGTTTCCTCGGATAAATATAATGGTAGAATGACTGGTGAAGAAGGACACAACCAAGTTTGTGATTATATTAGAACACAATATAAAAATCTCAATATTAGTGCTCCAAAACCCACTCCAAATTACTATCAAAAGGTCCCAAAAGATGCTTTACCAAACGATTTAAACGATTCTCAAAACATTATCGCCTATATAAAAGGTTCAGAATTTCCTGATGAATACGTATACATTTCTGCCCATTCTGACCATGAAGGCGTTATTGACGGACAAATTTATAATGGTGCTGATGATAATGGTTCTGGGACTTCGGCTGTTTTAGAGATGGCTGAAGCATTTAGTATGGCTAAGAAAGATGGTTATCACCCCAAACGAAGTATTGTATTTTTACATGTCACAGCTGAAGAAGTTGGTTTATACGGCTCTAGATATTATACAGAAAACCCTGTATTTCCATTGGAAAATGCTATTGCTAATTTAAATATAGATATGATTGGTAGGGTTGATAATAGACATATAGATGATGAAAATTACATTTACCTTATTGGCTCAAATAAAATGAGTACAGAACTAGATTTTATTGCCAAAAAAGCCAATGAAACCTATACACATCTTAATCTTGATTATAAATATAATGAAGATAGAGATCCAAACCGCTATTATTACAGGTCTGATCATTATAATTTTGCGACAAAAGGCGTTCCTGTTATCTTTTTCTTTAACGGAGAACACGAAGATTACACAAAGCCTACAGATACTGCAGATAAAATTAACTACCCTTTATTGGCTAAACGCACAAAGCTAATTTTCGCTACGGCTTGGTATTTAGCAAATTCAGAAACACCGTTAAAGAAAGAAATTATCTAGTGTTAAAATTTGTTAAAAGAATTTTAACGGCAACTTAAAGCCTTCCCTTTTTTGTAGCTTTATCGTTTGGCTTATTTTAAAGTCAAAAAGACACAATCATATAAACTAACTATTTAACGAATACTTCAATGAAAAAAATATTGTTAATTTTTTGTGTTTCTGGCTTAATTGTAAGTTGCGGAACCTCTTCTAAAACTAATGCTTCTTCAGAAAAAACGACTCAAGAAAAAATTGTTGACCCTTCTATATATGCATCAACAATTACTTCTGATGAATTACAAACCATGTTATATAAATATGCTTCTGATGAATTTGAAGGAAGAGAAACAGGTGAAAAAGGTCAGAAAATGGCTGTTGAATATCTAAAAGAACAGTACATCGCTATGGGAATTCCTACACCTTTAGGTGAAGATGATTATTTTCAGGAAGTCCCTTTAGAAAAACAAAAAGTAGCTAAAGCAAAATTAAGTGTTAATGGAAAACCTTTCAATGCTTTTGAACACCATATTGTATTAGCCGTTTCTAAAAGTATGAACATTTCTATTAATGACATAGTGTATGTTGGTTATGGTATTGATACAGAAAAGTATTCGGACTATAAAAATGTAGATACAAAAGGCAAAGTCGTTTTAGTAAAAGCAGGAGAACCTAAAGATGCAAATGGTAACTATGTAACTTCTGGCACAACGGAAGAGACAAAATGGACTAATGGTCGCCAAGCAATGTCTAGCAAAAGAGAAGCTGCAAAAGAAAATGGTGCTACAGGCTTATTATTAATGGATAATGATTTATTTTCTAGATATGCTCCTTTCTTTAAAAGACAAGAAGAATCAGGTGCTTCGGGACGTTTATCTTTAAAAAGTAACGAAGAAGCAATGACAATGCTTATGATTAATGAAGATTTAGCTAAAGCATTACACCCTTCTATTTTAGAAGATGATACACCTAAAGTTCTAAGCTCTAAAATGGATTTAGCCATTGAAAACAAATCTGAAACTATAACATCTGAAAACGTTGTTGCCTTTATTAAAGGTTCTGAAAAACCAGATGAAGTTCTAGTAATATCTGCACATTTAGATCATGAAGGTATTAAAGATGGTCAAGTTTATAATGGTGCAGATGATGATGGTTCTGGTACAGTTGCTATTTTAGAAATTGCTGAAGCATTTAAAATGGCTGAAAAAGCAGGTAATGGACCAAAACGTTCTATCTTATTTTTACATGTTACAGGTGAAGAAAAAGGGCTTCTTGGTTCTAAACATTATACAGATAATGATCCTATTTTCCCTTTAGAAAATACTGTTGCAGACTTAAACATAGATATGATTGGTAGAATAGATCCTAAACGTACTGAAGGAGATAGAAACTACATCTATTTAATTGGAAGTGATAAATTAAGTACAGATTTACATAATATATCTGAAGCTGTTAATACAAAGTACACCAATATTGAATTAGATTATACCTATAACGACGAAAACGACCCGAACCGTTTTTATTACAGATCTGATCACTACAACTTTGCTAAAAATAATATTCCTGTAATATTTTACTTTAATGGTACACATGACGACTACCATAAGCCAACAGATACGGCAGATAAAATTGAATACGATTTATTAGAAAACAGAACACGTCTCGTATTTTATACAGCTTGGGAAGTAGCTAATAGAACCGAAAGAATTGTAGTAGATAAAGCTTCTAAATAAGTTTAGTAGCTTATTTAGAAAAATAAAAAAAGCCTTTCAAATTAACTTGAAAGGCTTTTTTGTTATATCGTGCTATTTTTTTTAGCTTCTTTTCAATTTTTAAAGTTTCATTCCAAAACCAAATTGTATGACATGGTTTTTAGCTTCTAGCTTTTTTAGATCTTGATCTATCACATTTGTAACACCGTAAGATAAACGAGCATCTACAAAAAATTCATCTGTAACCATATACTCTAATCCCGCAACTCCAGAAAAAGTAGCTGTTGAAAATAAGTCATTAGCTTTCCATGTCTTTAGACCTATTTTTGGTCCTACACCTAAAATGAAACGATCAGATAAAGAAAATCGCAATAAAATAGGTAAGTGAATATAATCTGCTCTAATCTCCTCTTCTTTTCCACCTTCTGCAGACCATTGCAATTCTAACAATAATGATGTTTTCTCTGTAAAACCAAAATCTACAAATCCACCAAAAGCAAATCCATTTCGGTGTTTGTTTTCAAATTCAGCATCTGGTTCAAAATCAAGATTTGATACATTAAGCGCTCCTCGTACACCGTACATAATATCTTGAGACATACAAACAGTTGCAAAAGAAACAAATAACAAGGAAAATAAATATTTTT
Organism: Winogradskyella damuponensis; assembly: GCF_039538385.1. Taxonomy (NCBI): domain Bacteria; kingdom Pseudomonadati; phylum Bacteroidota; class Flavobacteriia; order Flavobacteriales; family Flavobacteriaceae; genus Winogradskyella; species Winogradskyella damuponensis. The sequence goes on from NZ_BAABCB010000027.1 coordinate 4,424, forward strand.
TCATAATTTTAAATTTGAGATAACGAAGATATATTAAATTCTAAAATACCTAATGAATTAATAGATTTTAATAAAGAAAAATCGGACAAATGGGAATTTCAATACCTGAATATTACAAGACAACACTAGAAACTGTTTCATAATACATGCTTTTTATAATACCATCCGAAAGTCCTATTTTGGGTACATAAATGTCCTTTGCACCACTCCATTTCATTGCAGACAAATAAATTCGAGTAGCAGGAATAATAACATCTGCCCTATCTTGGTTTAAGTTTAATTTTGTAATACGCTCTTCGTAAGAATAATTTTGAAGCATTTTATAATAGCTCGTAAGGTAAAAATAGGTTAAAGGTTTACCGACATCTTTGCCTGAGATTTTAAAAATTTTATTGATGTTACCACCAGAGCCAATAAGTTCAATTTTATCATATTGTTGGGTATTACTTTTAATCCAACGCTCTAGATCTTGCCATGTTTCATTTTTTACAATATCGTTTAACAATCTTACGGTTCCTATTCTAAAAGATTTAGATTGTTTTTTTTCACCATTATGAATAATTGAAAACTCCGTACTTCCGCCACCAACATCTACATAGAGATAGGTCTTATTTGGATTTATAAATGAATTTAAATCTGTTGCAGCAATAATTGCAGCTTCTTCTTCACCATCAATAATTTCTATATTAATACCACAAATTTCAAATATTTTTGCTGATAACTCAGGACTATTCTTAGCTTCTCTCATTGCAGATGTAGCACATGCTTTATAACGTGTAACACCATGAGCTTTTATAATGAGACTAAAAGCTTTCATAGTGTCTATCATTCGTTCTTGGTTATATTCTGATATTTCTCCTTTTAAAAAAACATCTGCTCCTAATCTAATAGGTACACGTACCAATGAATTTTTTTTAAACACTACAGGTTCGTCATCTAATTCTATAATGTTTGATATTAATAACCTTACAGCATTGGATCCGATATCTATGGCTGCATATTTCTGTATCTTCAGCATAATTATAATTTATCCTTCTATTTTATCCTTCTAATTTATTTAAGTAATACTTATACGTATCAAATTGAGCTCTTACTTTAGGTTTATTATTTCTGCGATAAGTATTGTCTTGATTTTCGTTAATTATACGTGCTTTTACATTATCATTCCAACATATATTATACAAATACTGTAACTCTTGTTTAATATCTGCATCGTAAATAGGACAACTTACCTCTACTCTATTGTCTATATTTCTAGTCATCCAATCTGCTGAAGAAATATAAATCTTTGGATCATTTTCGTTAGAAAATATGTATAACCTTGTATGTTCCAAAAATTTATCAATAATACTAATAACTTCAATATTCTCACTCATGCCCTTTACTCCTGGTACCAAACAGCAAAGACCTCTAACAATCATTTGTATTTTTACACCTGCTCTACTCGCTTCATATAATTTATCTATCATTTTATAGCTACTTATACTATTTATTTTCAACTTTATATAAGCTGGTTTTCCTCTTTTAGCACTTTCTATTTCCTTATCTATTAAAGCAAATATTTTTGTTTTAGTATAATGTGGAGATGTAATAATGTGCTTATATCTATTAACCTTATAATTAACTTCAAAAAAATCAAATACTTTATTAATGTCTTTTAGAATTTTAGAATTAGAGGTCATCAATGTAAAATCAGTATAGATTTTTGCTGTAGACTCGTTAAAGTTACCTGTACTAATAAAACCATATCTTACTAGCTTTTTATTTTCTTCACGTTCTATAACACACATTTTACAATGCACTTTTAAACCCGTCACCCCAAAGAGCATCTTAATTCCTTCATCTTGCATTTGCTCTGCATAATTAATATTTGCTGCTTCATCAAAACGTGCTCTAAGCTCTATTGATACGGTTACTTTTTTTCCGTTTTTTGCTGCATTAATTAAAGAACTAGCAACATGCGAAATCTGGGCTAATCTATAAATAGTAATTTTTATGGTTTTAACATTAGGGTCTAATGCGGCTTCTCTTAAAAATTTTACGATATAAGAAAAGGTGTGATAAGGAGTGTATACTAAATAGTCTTTTTTAGCAATAGTCTTAAAAATACTTTCTTCTAAACTCAGCCCTTTTACAGGAAGTGGTTCTATTTTTTGGTATAGTAAATCTGTCCTACCTAAGCTTGGAAAATTCATATAATCCCTACGATTATGATAACGACCACCAGGAATAATGCTTTCTTTTTTATGAATAGCCATTCTATCCAAAAGAAAATTTAAAGTACTCTCTTCTATATTTTTATCATAAACAAACCTCACAGGATCTCCGCTCTGTCTATCCTTAACACTTTCGGAAAGTTTATCTATAAAACTTTTACTTAAATCACTATCAAAATCTAATTCGCCATCTCTTGTGATTTTAATCATGTGTGCACTAATACTATCATAATGAAAGATGTTAAAAATATCGTCTAAACAATACCTTAATATATCATCTACCATTATAATATAGTTGTTATCACCTTTGCTTGGTAAAACAACAAAACGATTCATAGTTGATGAAATCTCAATCAAAGCGACCTGATCTTTAGCTTTTGAGCTTGACATTTTTACCGTTAAATAAGCAGAAATATCCATAAGCTCTGGCAATGCTACATCTTCATTAAGCATAATAACGACGAGAGCAGGACTAATTTCTTGATAAAAATAGTTCTTGATAAACTCATGATGGTCTTCATCTATTTCTGTTTCATTAATTATATAAATATTCTCTTTTTCGAGTTCTTTATCAATTTCATCAAGAATTTCTAAACTGTAACTTTGTTGCTCTATAACAACTTGAGTTATTTCTTCTAAAAGATCTCCAGCTTTTATACCACCTAATTCACTTTTACCTCCTTTTCCTGCGTCATAAATTCGCTTAACAGTTGCATATCTTACTTTAAAGAATTCGTCTAAATTATTTGAAAAAATTCCTAAAAACCTTAGACGTTCTATAAGCGGGACTTCTTTATCTGCAGCTTCTTGAAGCACACGTTCATTAAACTTTAACCAACTTAATTCCCTATTTATATATATGTTTTTATCTTTTGTCATTATTTTAATTCCTTTGGAATAATTATAAATTCTGTAATTCCTTTTTTTAAATCGTTCCAATCGTTGATATCAAATTTAAGTTTTACCAAACCGCTTGTTGGAAGATTATCTATAAAAGTATCCCCAAATATATTAGAAATTGATGTGAAAGCATGGTTGTGTCCAAAAATCATAACTTCATTATATTCATTTGATAAATTTTTAATAAAATCTATAACATTTCTCCCGTCAAAATCATATAACTCTTCCACTACAACTACCTGTTCTTTAGCAATATTAAGTGTATTCATAAAAATCTCACAGGTACTAAGTGCCCGACGTGCTGGACTTGAAAAAATAATTTCTGGAACACTGTTGCTATTAAAAAAGTGATTTGCAACAAGTTTAATATCATTAATACCCCTTGTTTTTAATGGCCTTTCTCGGTCTGTAACATCATGTTCCCAGGATGATTTGCCATGTCTTATCAGTATAATTTCTTTCATATAATATCGATTAAATGCATTTTTTTTCGATAAAAGGTTGCTTATTTCCTTTTTAACGATTAAATTGCCGCCTTAACTCTAATGTTTGTTTATGATTATAGTTATAAGTTCTTTTGTTAGGTAAATTTAATGTAAATGCCCCCAAATCAAAAAATATATTAATCCATTATATATTTCATTTACGTTAAAATACTTCCCTCTTTTTATTTAACAAAGAACAAATAATTGTGTTGTTTTCAACCAAGTAGTTTTCGCTATAGTTTTTTAAACTATGGTATTAGGTCTATTTAGTTTTAACAGCATCATTTGCATGATAAGTTATATCGATAAAATATGAAAAATAACTTTACTTTATCTTTTTTCTGGTTATTAACAATTAGTGTTGTTTCATTATTATTTATAAATAATGGATTTGCACAAGAACAATTTGAAAAAGAATCTGATTATTGGCCTAAAACAGCCAAATTATCCGAGGTAGAATTGAAAAATTATATGGAGGTACTAAAAAAACGTGCCAAAATATATAATGATAATAAATCATTTTCAAGTTATAATCAAAGATCCTCTGAAATTAATCCTGTAGGTACTTGTAATGTAATTACTTGCGGTTCTTTTAATGCGCTTGATATAACACCGAATAACAATGGGTTGCCACCAGAATTTCAAATAGCTGTAGATGGAAGTACCTATTCTGCTGATGTTATTTACGATTGCTGGAATGATCAAGGTACAGTAGATTATTCAGAAGGACAATACATTTCATATTCAAATGTAAATGCTAACATTGATACACCTGCAATTATATCTCCTTCTCCAGATGGAGGCGGGTTTTCTATTTTTTCATACAAATTTGAAGGTATTGAGCAAAATTTAGAAGTACTCCCAAATGCAACTTATCGTGTCTGTTTTGAAATTGCTGTTATTCCTCGTTATAGTAATAGTAATGGTAGTTTTGTTGAGTTTATTCCAAATCTAAATTTTGGTATTAATTCTGGTGGAATACAAATAAACGACCCATTAACTTATACTCATGACGATTTAACTATACACCCTTTATCAGATTTCCCAGTTAGCTTATCAACAGCAACAACTGGACCTTTCCAAAACCCAGGTGGTTGGACAGAAATTGACCCTTTTTGGGAAACAGTTTGTATCACTTTTCAGTCTGATAGTTCTGGTATGGTAAATGTCTTTTATCAAACTCAAGACCCAGGAAGATCTGTAGTATTAGTTGATGGATTAAGACTAAGCCTTGAAGGCTATGCTGTACCTCCTACTATTGCTGAAGAAAATATAGATATAGATAATACCGCTATTGATGTTTTTTGTGATTCTTTTTCGGTTGACTTAAATTCTTATATAACGTCTGCAGGTCCTGGTGGTTCTGAATTAACTTGGAGCACAAGTCCTGATCCTTTAGATACATCAGAACATTTAAGCAACACTGTTGTTAGTACTCCTGGTACCTATTACGTCTTTTATTACAATCCCTATGACTTGTGTGCATCACCTGCAGGTTCCATAGATTTAATGATTTCTGATTTAGCAGCTTCTATTGATTCAAAATCAGATGCAGACTGTATTGACGATTCAAATGGTTCAGTAAGCGTTTTAGCCACAAATGGAAATCCTCCGTATAGTTATACTATAAATGGTGGTTCTTCACAATCTTCAAATACTTTTAGTGGTTTAAGCGTTGGTAATCATTCGGTTGAAGTAACAGATTCTAATAATTGTGCTGTTAGTGTCAATTTCGATATCATGGCTAATGATACTGAAGCGCCTACAGCTTCCAATCTAGATCCTATAAGTGTTGAATGTATAGATGAAGTGCCCGAATACAATATAGAAGATGTTGATGATGAAATAGATAATATTACTGCGCATCCAATTGTTACTTTTATTTCGGATGTTTCAAATAATTCATCTTGTCCTGAAACAATTACAAGAACATATAGTGTTACAGATGAATGTGGAAATTCAATTAATGTTACTCAATTAATTACTGTTATTGACACAATACCTCCTACAATAGATACGCCTGCTTCTGATATCATTATTGAATGTGGTGTAACTCCTGATGGAACTTTACAAGCTTGGTTAGATAATAATGGTGGTGCTGTTGCCTCGGATACTTGTGGAAATGTAACATGGTCAAATAATTATAACGATGGAGTATCTGATTGTTCTTCTTCCAAGACAGTTATATTTACAGCTACTGACGATTGCGGAAATTCAACAACAACAAGCGCAACTTATGCTATTCAAGATACAACACCTCCAGTAATAACAAATCCTGCATCTGACCAATCAGTTGAATGTAATATTGATAATAATGCACCTCAAAGTATTCAAGCTTGGCTAAATACTAATGGTGGTGCTACTGCTACTGACGATTGTTCGGCGATTATTTGGACTAACAATTTCACCGCTCTTTCTGGTGGTTGTGGTCAAACAGGCTCTGCTACAGTAACTTTTACAGCTACAGATGGTTGTGGTAACTCAACATCTACAACCGCTACATTTAGTAATACTGATACCTCTAATCCTGTCGCTCATAAAGCTCCAGCCGATTTAACCTTGCAATGTATTGATGAAGTTCCTAGTCCTGGGCAATTAACAGCTAGTGATAATTGTATGACTAATATAACTGTTACAGGAGTTGATAATATTGATAATTCTAATCCTTGTCATATAACTATTGTAAGAACATGGACATTTGTTGATGATTGTGGAAATTCGTCTTCTGTGTCGCAAAATATCACTGTAGCAGATACTACAGCTCCTACATTTACGGTGCCTGCAAATTTAAATATCGAATGTGGTGTTGACCCTAACAACCTTAGCATCACTGGTGATGTTACAGACGAAAAAGACAACTGCTCTACTGGGTTAAATGCAACATATACAGATAGTGTAACTAATGGTAACTGTACCAACACAGAAACTATTAGACGTACTTGGTCTCTGACTGATGATTGTAATAATACAACAACACATGTACAAACCATTAACGTTGTTGATACAACAGCTCCTACTTTAATTATTCCTAGTAATGTTACTGTAGAGTGTACAGACCCTACAGACCCTTCTGCTACTGGTACAGCTACAGGAAGTGACTCTTGTGGTAATGTAACAATCTCCTATAATGATACGTCGTATGCTAATTGTGGTAATACAGAAAAAATAAAAAGAACTTGGACTGCTACTGATGACTGTGGTAACACTAGATCGCGAAATCAATTCATAACTGTAAAAGACACAACACCTCCTACAATAGATACGCCTGCTTCTGATATCATTATTGAATGTGGTGTAACTCCTGATGGAACTTTACAAGCTTGGTTAAATAATAATGGTGGTGCTGTTGCCTCGGATACTTGTGGAAATGTAAAATGGTCTAATAACTATGATGATGGAGTTTCAGATTGTTCAGCATCTACAACAGTTATATTTACAGCTACTGACGCTTGTGGTAATACAGCAACAACAAGCGCAACATACACCATTCAAGATACAACACCTCCAGTAATAACAAACCCTGCATCTGACCAATCAGTTGAATGTAATATTGATAGTAATGCAACTCAAAGTATTCAAGCTTGGCTAAACTCTAATGGTGGTGCTACTGCTACTGATGATTGTTCTGCAATTGTTTGGACTAATAATTTTACTACTCTTTCTGGTGGTTGTGGCGAAACAGGCTCTGCTACAGTAACTTTTACAGCTACAGATGGTTGTGGTAACTCATCATCTACAACCGCTACATATAGTAATACTGATACCTCTAATCCTGTCGTTCCTAATGCTCCAGCCGATTTAACCTTGCAATGTATTGATGAAGTTCCTAGTCCTGGTACATTAACGGCTAGTGATAACTGTATGACTAATATAACTGTTACAGGAGTTGATAATATTGATAATTCTAATCCTTGTCATACAACTATTGTAAGAACATGGACATTTGTTGATGACTGTGGAAATTCGTCTTCTGTCTCGCAAAATATCACTGTAGCAGATACTACAGCACCTACATTTACGGTGCCTGCCGATTTAAATATCGAATGTGGTGTTGATCCTAACAACCTTAGCATCACTGGTGATGTTACAGACGAAAAAGACAACTGCTCTTCTGGGCTAAATGCAACATATACAGATAGTGTAACTAATGGTAACTGTACCAACACAGAAAAAATTACACGTACTTGGTCTCTAACTGATGATTGTAATAATACAACAACACATGTACAAACCATTAACGTTGTTGATACAACAGCTCCTACTTTAATTATCCCTAGCGATGTTACTTTAGAATGTACAGATCCTACAGACCCTTCTGCTACTGGTACAGCTACAGGAAGTGACTCTTGTGGTAATGTAACAATCTCTTATAATGATACGTCGGTTGCTAATTGTGGTAATACAGAAAAAATAAAAAGAACTTGGACTGCGACTGATGACTGTGGTAACACTAAATCACTTAATCAAATCATAACTGTAGAAGATACAACACCTCCTACAATAGATACACCAGCTTCTGATATAATGATTGAATGTGGCGTAACGCCTAGTGGAACTTTGCAAGCTTGGTTAGATAATAATGGTGGTGCTGTTGCTTCGGATACTTGTGGTAATGTAAAATGGTCTAATAATTATAATGATGGGGTTTCAGATTGTACTGCATCTACAACAGTTATATTTACAGCAACTGACGCTTGTGGTAACACAGCAACAACAAGTGCAACATATACCATTCAAGATACAACACCTCCAGTAATAACAATTCCTGCATCTAATCAAACCGTTGAATGTAGTATTGATAGTAATGCAGCTCAAAGTATTCAAGCTTGGTTAAACTCTAATGGTGGTGCTACTGCTACTGACGATTGTTCTGCAATTGTTTGGACTAATAATTTCACCGCCCTTTCTGGTGGTTGTGGTGACACAGGCTCTGCTACAGTAACTTTTACAGCTACAGATGGTTGTGGTAACTCAACATCTACAACCGCTACATTTAGTAATAGTGATACCACTAACCCTGTAGTTCCTAATGCTCCAGACGATTTAACCTTACAATGTATTGATGAAGTTCCTAGACCTGGTCAATTAACAGCTACTGATAATTGCATGAACAATATTACTGTTACTGGAGTTGATAATATAAATGACTCTAATCCATGTCGTATAGTTATTGAAAGAACATGGACATTTGTTGATAATTGTGGAAATTCGTCTTCAGTATCGCAAAATATCACAGTAGCTGATACTACAGCACCTACATTTACAGCACCTGCTGATTTAGACATCGAATGTGGTGTAGACATTAATAATCTGGCGATTACCGGTGATGTTACCAACGAAAAAGACAACTGTTCTTCTGGGCTAAATGCAACATATACAGATAACGTAACTAATAATAACTGTGGTAATACAAAAACAATTAGACGTACTTGGTCTCTGACTGATGATTGTAATAATACAACAACACATGTACAGACCATTAACCTTATCGATACAACAGCTCCTAATCTAACTATCCCTAGTGATATTACTATAGAATGTTCTAGTTCTATTGATCCTACTGCTACTGGTACAGCTACAGGAATTGACTCTTGTGGTAACGTAACAATTTCTTATAATGATACCTCGGTTGCTGATTGTGGCAATACAGAAAAAATTACAAGAACCTGGACTGCTACTGATGAGTGTGGTAACAGTACGTCATTAAATCAAATCATAACTATAGAAGACACAACGCCTCCTACAATAGATATACCTGCTTCTCAAATAATGATTGAATGTGGTATAACTCCAGAAGGAACATTGCAAGATTGGTTAGATAATAATGGTGGTGCTGTTGCCTCGGATACTTGTGGTAATGTAACATGGTCTAACGATTTCGTTATGAATACTGACGTAGATTGTGAGAACAGAGGAATAACTGTAACCTTTACAGCTACTGACGATTGTGGTAATGCATCAAAAACAAGAGCAACATATATCATTCAAGATACAACACCTCCTGTAATAACAAATCCTGCATCTGATCAATCTATTGAATGTAATATTGACGGTGGAGTAACTGAAGATATTATAACTTGGCTTGCTACAAACGGTGGTGCCTCTGCTACTGATCTTTGTTCTACAATTACTTGGTCGCATAATTTCACATCTCTATCTGATGGTTGTGGTGAAACAGGATCTGCCACAGTAACTTTTACAGCTACAGATGATTGTGGTAACTCAACATCTACAACCGCTACATTTAATAGTATAGATACTACTAAGCCTGTTGCGCCTAATGCTCCTGATGATTTAACTTTTCAATGTATTGATGAAGTTCCTAATCCTGGTCCATTAACTGCTACTGATAATTGTATGGACAATATAACTGTTACAGGAGTAGATAATGTAGATGATTCTAACCCTTGTCATACCTCTATATTAAGAACTTGGACGTTTATTGATGATTGTGGAAATTCATCATCAGTATCGCAAAACATTACAGTAATCGATACTACAGACCCTAGCTTTAACGAAAGCTTACCAACAAATATTACTGTAGATTCAAGCAGTATTCCAACAGCTTCAATTTTAACAGCATCTGATAATTGTGATGATAATATTGATGTTGTCTTTTCAGAAACATTAATTGGTAATAAATGTGATACCTCTTATGCCATTGAAAGAAATTGGACAGCCGAAGATGATTGCGGAAATGATATTGAGCATACGCAAGTTATTAATGTTAATCAGTCTGTTCTTTCAATAACCCTAAATTCGAAAACCGATGTAAATTGCTTTGGGCAAACCACAGGTGCTATTGATATAAATGTAACTGGTGGTCTGCCTCCTTATTCTTATTCTTGGAGTACTGGAGCTACAAGTCAAGATTTAACCAATATACCTGCCGGTGTTCATTCTGTGACAGTAACAGATGCTAATGGATGTACTTCTACAAAATCATATACAATATCTGAACCTACTGCTTTTAGTTTATCGATTGATCAAGTGAATGCAACCTCAGCTCAAGGCTGTGATAATGGAACAGCAACAGCGACAATTACTGGTGGCAATGCTCCTTATACTTACCAATGGTCGGCTTCTGCTAATAACCAAACAACAGCTACTGCTACGGACTTATCTGTAGGAGACCATACTGTTATTATTACTGATGATAATCGCTGTACAACCTCACAAACGATTACTATTAGTTGTACTGACGATTGTGATACTGCTATTACTACTGACAACATAACTAATGTACTTTGCTTTAATAGTGCAACTGGTGAAGCTACGGTTTCTGCGAGTTCGGTTATTAATCCAACAGCAACTTTCACATTTACATGGTCTAACGGTCAAGTAGATACAGGTGCTGAAGACAGCACGTTATCTAATGTAATTGCAGGCACATACACTGTTAGCGTAACTATGGATGGCTCGTCTTGTGATCCTGTTGAACAGGAGATTGAAATTACACAACCTAGCGCCTTAAATGTCTCTATAGATAAAGTAGATGCAACTTCAGCTCAAGGCTGTGATGATGGAACAGCAACAGCTACAGTTACAGGTGGTATTGCACCTTATACTTATGAATGGTCTGCTTCCGCAGATAATCAAATAACAGCTACAGCTACTAATTTACCTGTAGGTAACCATTCAGTTGTTGTAATAGATGCTAATGGCTGTAAAACAGTAAAAAGTATTAGAATCACATGTACCAACGATTGTGATACTGCTACAACTACTGATAATATAACTAATGTGCTTTGTTTTGGTGATGCTACAGGTGCTGCTACAGTTTCAGCGAGTTCGGTTATTAAACCTACAGCAACATTTACATTTACATGGTCTAATGGACAAGTAGATACTGGTGTTGAATACAGTACATTATCTAATGTAATTGCAGGTACCTACACCGTTAGCGTAGTTATGGATGGCTCATCTTGTGATCCTGTTGTACATGAGGTTGAAATTACAGAACCTAATGCTTTAAGTGTATCTATAAATAAAGTAAACGCAACATCGGCTCAAGGCTGTGATGATGGAACAGCGACAGCCTTATCTACTGGTGGAAATGCGCCTTACTCATATCAATGGTCGGCTTCTGCTAATAACCAAACAACAATGACGGCTACTAACCTACCTGTTGGTGATCATACGGTTATTATTACTGATGACAATGGTTGTACAACCTCACAAACGATTACGATTAGTTGTACTGACGATTGTGACACTGCTACAACTACTGATAATATAACTAATGTACTTTGTTTTGGTGACGCTACAGGTGCCGCTACGGTTTCGGCGAGCTCTGTTATTAATCCAACAGCTACTTTTACATTTACATGGTCTAATGGTCAAGTAGATACAGGTGCTGAAGACAGCACGTTATCTAATGTAATTGCAGGTACATACACTGTTAGCGTAATTATGGATGGTTCGTCTTGTGACCCTGTTGAACAGGTGATTGAAATTACACAACCTAATACAAGTTTATCGGCTTCGATATCAACACAAACAGATATCCTTTGTGGAAGCTTAGGTCAATTTACAATAGAAGGAACTGGGGGTACATCACCTTACACATACTCTATTGATAATGGAAATAACTTTTTAACAAATGGAACTTTCACAAACCTTATTGAAGGGGATTACTCTGTTATTGTTAAGGATGCTAATGGATGTACCGAAACGGTAACTATTAATATTCTTTCAAACTGTACAGATGCCATTGCTGATATTAACAATACTTTTGTTAATCAATCAGTTACCGGAAATGTTCTAACTAATGACGAAGATTATGAAGGAGATAATCAAATAGTAACTGCTAATACTAATCCTACTAATGGAAATGTCGTAATTAATGATAATGGATCATACACATACACACCTAACCCTGGATTTATTGGTGAGGATACGTTTGAGTACACGATCTGTGATGATGGTAATCCTCAAGCCTGTGACTCCGCTATCGTTTATATTGAAGTATTACCTGAAAGCAGTACTGAAAATGAACCGCCAATTGCTAATGCAGATACAGCAACAACTCCAGAAGGAACTTCTATTGCTATTGTAATTCTTGCTAATGATTTTGATCCCGATACTGACCCAATTACTATTACAGGAACTACAAATCCTTCTAATGGAACAATTACAGTAAATAATAATGGGACAATTACTTATACTCCTAATGATGGATTTACAGGAGAAGATACGTTTACATATACGATATGTGATGATGGCAATCCTCAACTTTGTGATACAGCAACAGTAACTGTAACTGTTCAAGATACTAGCATGGCTAATACAACTAATGCTAATGATGATGCCTATCACCTTACTCCAACTAGTGTTTTAATAGGAAATGTATTATTAAATGACAATGATATTGAAGACGATATACAAACTGTGACATCTACAACGGTTATAACCACTCAAGGTGTTACTGTAAATATTGACCCTAATACTGGTGAGTTTACCTACACTCCTAATGCTGGATATTCTGGAACAGACTCTTTTATTTACACAATTTGTGATAATGGAACCCCTATGGCTTGTGATCAAGCAACTGTTTATATCACTATTGACGGTGTTGCAGGACTTAGTATCGTAAAATCTGCATCTAGTAATAGTACTGATTGTGTTGCTGCTGGTGATACAATAACTTACACATTTACAGTAACTAATTCTGGTGATATCCTTATTAATACTGTAACAGTTATTGATGATTTATTAGGTGGCAATATCACTGATTCACTTACGCTTACTGGTGATAATGGTGATGGTATCCTTGATCCTTCTGAAACATGGATATTCACAGCACCTAATTATACTATAACTCAAGACAACGTAGATGCAGGAAGCATTACTAATAATGTAACAGTTAGCGGACTAGAACCTGACGGAACAACATCTGTTCTAGCAACTGACACCTATATTATTGATGCGAATAATCCAGATGTAACACTTTGTGATAATGGTAGTATTGAAATCGTAAAAGCAGCTTCTAGTACAGCTAGTGGTTGTGTTGGCGAAGGAGATATAGTCACTTATACTTTCACTGTAACTAATAATGGTGATGTATCTATTAATTCTATTACAATTACTGACGATTTATTAGGTGGTGATATTACAGCTTCTTTAACACTTACTGGTGATGATGGTGATAGTGTTCTTGACCCTTCTGAAACTTGGATATTCACCGCTCCGGACTATACAATAACTCAGGCAAATGTAGATGCTGGAAACATTACAAATAATGTAACAGTTAATGGCTTACAACCCGATGGAACTACACCTGTTCAAGCAACTGATACCTATATTATAGATGCTAATAATCCAGATGTAACACTTTGTAACGAATCTGGTATACAGCTTATAAAAACTGGAGTATTCAATAACGACAACGGAAACGATTGTACTGAAATTGATGAAACCATAACTTATACATTTACAGTGATTAACTCTGGAGATGTAGCATTAGAAAATGTAATTATTACCGATTCTTTATTAGACAATGCAACACCTTCTATAAGCATTGCATTTGTTTCTGGTGATACAGACAACGATAACCAATTAGATCCAAATGAGACTTGGATATATAGTGCAACATATTTAATTACTCAAGCAGATATAGATGCTACTGAAGTTATTAATAGTGCAACTGTAAATGCCGAAGAAGTAGTAAATGGATCAAATGTAACTGCAACATCTCAAACTACAACTGAATTAATCAAAGACACAACACCTCCAGATACATCTAATTGTGCTGTTCTAGATGAAACTTTTGAATGTAGTGGCGCTGATAATGAAACACTTGCTAATGCATGGAATACTGCTAATATTTTAGCGTTAGAAAATTGTGCAACTGATGCTTGTGATAATAACATTACAATAACTTCAGATTACAACTTTGATAATCTAGTTACTAATTGTGGGGCTAGTGGTACAATCACTGTAATCTACACGTTAACAGATGCAACAGGTAACGCAAGTACGTTAAGCGCTACACTTACCATTGAAGACACAACGGGTCCTGATTTATCAGCATGTAATGTCGCAGACGAAACTATAGAATGTGATGGTTCTGATACAGAAAGTGTTGTTATAACATGGAATGCGGCCAATATCGCTGCGCTTGAAACATGTGGTACTGATACTTGTGACACAGAGCCAACAAACATAGTAACTTCCAATTATGACTTTAATAACCTAGTGCCTACTTGTGGATCTGGTGGTACAATTACAATACAGTATACAGTAGCTGATGATTGTGGAAATACAACAACTATAGACGCAACATTAACTATAGAAGATACAACACCGCCTACGTTTTCTGTTCCTGCAAATATTACAATAGAATGTGATGAAGATGCAACAGACTTAACCCTTACTGGTGATGTAACTGACGAATCGGACAACTGTTCTACAGGACTTGAAGCTATTTTTACTGATAGTATTGCAGACGGTAGTTGCCCAAGTAGCTCTATTATTACACGTACTTGGTCGTTAACTGACAGTTGTGACAATACAACAACTTTTGTACAGACCATTACAATTCAAGATACTACAGCACCAAACATTGATGAATCTGCAGTAGAAAACATCAGTATTGAATGTGGAATTACTCTAGCTGGGACTCTTGAAGATTGGCTTGCAAATAATGCAGGAGCAACAGCTACGGACAACTGTAGTACAATTACTTGGACTAACGATTACGACTCTAATACAGACATTGATTGTGAAAATGGCGCTATTACTGTAACATTTACAGCAACTGATGAATGTGGAAATGCAGCAACAACTTCTGCTACATATTCATTGATAGATACACAAGCACCATTATTAACAATTCCTCTTGATGTTACAATAGAATGTAATGAAGATTCTAGTCCTGACAATACAGGAATGGGTAAAGCTATAGACGAATGTAATATTACTGCCACAATTACTTACAGTGATAGCGAAACCGATGCTTGTGGCACAACTAAAACAATTATAAGAACATGGACTGCAACTGATGCTTGTGGGAATTCAGTTTCTGAAGATCAAATTATTACTGTTCAAGACTCTACACCACCAACATTTACTGTTCCTGAAGATATTACAATTGAATGTGATATAGATACTACAGACTTAACTATAACGGGTGATGTTACTGATGAAACTGATAATTGTTCAACAGAACTTGAGGCTACATTTACAGACAATGTTATTGACGGAGACTGTCCTAATTCTTCAATCATTACACGTACATGGTTATTAGTTGATGATTGCGATAACGCGACCTCTTTTGTTCAAACTATAACAGTTCAAGATAGTACAGCACCAACATTCTCTGTGCCTAATGACATTACAATAGAATGTGATGCGGATGCTACAGACTTGACTATAACGGGAGATGTCACAGACGAAGCAGACAATTGCTCTACTGGACTAGATGCCATTTTTACAGATAGCGTTGCTGATGGTAGTTGCCCAGGTACTTCTATAATCACACGTACTTGGTCATTAACTGACGATTGTGATAATACGACAACTTTTGTACAGACCATTACTATTCAAGACAGTACCCCACCTACTTTTAGTGTTCCTGCTGATATCACTATTGAATGTGATGCAGACGCTACAGATTTAACACTAACGGGTGATGTAACAGACGTAACAGATAACTGTTCTTCAGAACTGGAAGCAACGTATACAGATAGTGTCGCTGAAGGCAGTTGCCCAAGTGCGTCTATTATTACACGTACTTGGTCATTAACTGATGATTGTGATAATACTACAACTGCTATCCAAACAATTACGGTTCAAGATACAACTGTTCCTACATTCTCTGTTCCTGCAGATATTACTGTTGAATGTGATATTGACATTACAGATGTCACACTTACAGGTGATGTTACTGACGAATCAGATAACTGTGCAACAGATTTAGAAGCTGTATTTACAGATAGTACTGCAGAAGGAAATTGTCCAAATGAGTCTATAATTACACGTACTTGGTCATTGACAGATGATTGTGACAATACAACAACATTTGTTCAAACCATTACTGTTCAAGACACAACTGCACCATCATTTAATGAAACGTTACCTGCAGATATTACTGTAGAATGTGATGACGTACCAACTGCAGAAACATTAACTGCTACCGATAATTGTGGTACAGCTGAGGTTACTTTTCAAGAAGAGATTACAAACGGAGATTGTATAGGATATTACATTATAGAACGTACATGGACAGCTACTGACAGTTGTGGAATTGAAGCTGTACACACGCAATTTATATCTGTTCAAGATACTTCAGCACCAACGCTTGTTACTGCATTTGATGAAAACATAACTGTTGCATGTGATGATATTCCTGTAAAACCAAGTTTAGGATTTGAAGATTCATGTTCAAATGATATTAATGTTGAATACGAAGAAGTATCATATCAAGAAAATGATTTTGAAGATTATAATATAGTGAGAACTTGGACCGTTACAGACGATTGTGGTAACCAAGCATTATACACTCAAAATATTGCCGTAGAAATCAGTAATGTTATTAATGTACAAGAAGGCTTTAGATGTGTCCTTGATATTGAATTCGATTTATTTGAATTACTATCTGGAGACTTTAGCATGGATGGTACATGGAGTGTTATAGCAGGAGACACAACATTAAATGGAAGTTACTTTGACCCTTCTACTGCAGATGTTGGTGTATACACCTTCTTATACGCTATTACTGAAGGACCATGTCCTAAAGAAGTAGAAGTTAATGTAACTATAGATGACGACTGTTTAGTATTACCTTGTAGTTCTGCAGATAATGTTGTGATTTCTAAAACCGTTACTTCAAATGGAGATAATATTAACGATTACTTTACTGTAGATTCTATAGAACAATGTGGTTTTGTTATAGAGTTACAAATATTTAACCGTTGGGGAGCGCAAATATATAAATCCAACAATTATAAAAATGATTGGGGTGGTGAAGCTCATGGCTCATCTGTAGGAGGTTCTGGAAAAGTTCCAACTGGTACATATTATTATATTATTAATGTAAAAAATAGTGGTTTAGCACCGTTTTCAGGTCCTATCTACGTGGCAACAAATTAAAACTTAACCTATGAAGTTATCAAAATATCTAAGTATTGCCATACTTTTATTGAGTGTTTCTACTGCCTTTGCGCAACAGTTACCTCAGTTTACGCAATATATGTTTAACACCATATCTATAAACCCTGCTTATGCTGGAAGTAGAGAAACATTAAGTATTGTAGGTTTACATAGAAGTCAGTGGGTTGGCTTAGAAGGCGGACCAGAAACACAAACTTTATCGGTACATACTCCCTTAAGAAACGAAAATATGGGTTTGGGTATTTCCTTTATCAATGATAAACTAGGCTATGAAAACTTCTCATACCTGTATGCAGATTACTCTTATACCATTAAAACAAGTGAAAATACAAAGCTTGCTTTTGGATTAAAAGCGGGTATGACACATTACACTTTAGATGAAACCTTATTAAACGATCCTTCTGTCGTAAACGATCCATTTTTTAATGATGTATCTAACCGTTGGAGCCCAAATGTTGGTGCTGGTTTATATTTACATTCGCAAAAATGGTATCTTGGATTATCTACTCCAAGAATACTAAATACAGATTACAACAAAGGTAAAAATGGTACATTAGACTATGTGGCACTAGAACGTGTTAGTTACTATTTTACTGGTGGTTATGTTTTTAACCTTAGCGAAAATACAAAGTTAAAACCTTCCGCATTATTAAAAGCCACAAATGGCGCACCCTTATCTTTCGATATTTCTGCAAACTTTTTATTTTATGAGAAATTTTGGGCTGGAGCAGCTTATAGAGCCAATGAGCATGCCGCTGCAATTGGCGGTATAGCAGATTTTCAAATTTCTAAACAAATGAGAATTGGTTATGCTTATGAATATCCTATCTCTGATATAGCACCTTATACTAGTGGTACACACGAAGTATTATTAATGTTTGAAGTCTTTAAAAGTAAACGTGTTAAATCTCCAAGATATTTCTAAAAAGAACGTATTATGAAAATCAAAATATTAACGCTTGTTTTAATTTTAAGCTCTTCGTTGTCTTTTACTCAAACGAAATTAGCCGATAAGTTTTTTGATAATTATGGCTATCTAAAAGCCATAGAGTTATATGAAAAAGTAGTTGAAAAAGGCAAAGCAGATACTCATGTATTAACACGACTTGGTGATGCCTATTACAATAATTCTAATTCTGAAAAAGCGGCTTATTGGTATGAAAAAGCATTAAGCGAAAACAAAGATGTTGAAGCTGAATACATTTATAAATACATACAATCGCTTAGAAGTATTGGAGACTATAAAAAAGCAGATATCTGGTTTAAAAAACTAAGTGAAGCTCAACAAGGAGATAGTAGATTAAAAGGTTATAATCCTGATGATGTTAGTATTTTTGATAAATTAACTTCAAAAAATGAAGATCGTGTTGTGACACTCGAAAACTTATCATTCAATTCTGAAAAGTCAGATTTTGGATCATTCTTGCATGATAATACCCTTTACTTCGCCTCTGCTCGTGGCGATGAAAAAAAAGTATACAATTGGAATAAAGAACCTTTCCTAGATATATTTCAATTGGAAGTAAAACAAGAAGAAAATGGAATGGAATCTTATAGCTCACCAATAAAACTGGCAGGCGAAGATGTCAATTCAATTTATCATGAAGCTTCAGTTGCAATTACAAACGATGGAAAAACGATGTATTTTACAAGAGACAACGTTAATGACCGAAACAGATTAAAATACGATAAAGAAGGCACAACGCATCTCAAAATATATACCGCTACATTAAAAGGTAAAGAATGGACCAATGTAACTGAATTACCATTTAATGATGATGTTTTTTCAACAGGCCATCCTACATTAAGCCCAGATAACAAAACACTTTTCTTTGTTTCTGATCGCGATGGAGGTATTGGACAAACTGATATTTATTCTGTAAAAATTAATGATGATGGTTCATATGGAGAACCAAAAAATTTAGGAGACAAAATAAATACTGAGGGCCGAGAAATGTTTCCTTTTGTTGCCAAAGACAGTACGTTTTATTTTTCTTCAGATGGTCACCTTAACTTAGGATTACTAGATATTTTTAAATCAAACATCTTAAAAGAAGAGCCTACAACTCCAGAAAACTTAGGTGCACCTTTTAATAGTGGTTATGACGATTTTGCTTATTTTATTAATAGCGAAACCCAAAAAGGATACATTTCTTCTAATAGACCTGAAGGAAAAGGAGGTGACGATATATATAGCTTTAATATTGAAGAATGTAACCAACAAATTACAGGTATTGCAAAAGAACACAGAACTGAAATTATTTTAGCAGATGTAACTGTACAACTTATTGACGAAACTGGTAAAATAATTGAAGAAGTCCTTACAGCAGAAGATGGAGCCTATACTTTTGACGTAAAATGTAGTAAAACATATACTATTCTTGGTACTAAACCAGATTATAAAGAAGACAAAAAAACCATTACTACAGCTAATGAAGACAAAAAAGTTAATACCGTAGATTTAGTATTACAACCTTTAATTTTAGACAGCCAGATTATTATAAACCCAATATTCTTTGATTACGATAAATCTGATATTAGAACAGATGCACAATACGAATTGGAAAATATTGTAGATGTGCTACGTAAGCATCCAGAAATGATTATTAAAATTGAATCTCACACAGATAGTAGAGGTCGTGATAAATACAATTTAAAATTATCAGACAGACGTGCAAAATCTACTGCAAAATATATTATATCTAGAGGTATTGATGCTAATAGAATAGAAAGCGCTAGAGGTTATGGTGAGACCCGTCTTTTAAATAAATGTGCCAACGGAGTGAAATGCTCTGAGGAAGAACACCAAGTTAACAGACGTTCTTATTTCTATATTATAGATTCTGAGAAAAAATAATATTACATTCCCAAACTAAATGTAAACTAAGATGAAGAGCAAGCTTGTAATGAGCTTGCTTTTTTATTATTTATCTTTTAAGCTAAAAAAATTAAAGATGCTAACTTCGTTATACTAAACGTTGACATATTACCATATGAAATATCCTTTGCTATCAATACTGCTTTTATTACAGCTTTCTATACATTCTCAAACACTAAAAGGGCGTGTTTTAGATAGCATTACTGATGAAAAATTAGCATATGTAAACCTTGTTATTAAAGACAAAAAAATTGGTGTTTACAGTAATGAAAATGGTGATTACAATTTAGATTTAACTAAAACAACTACTAAAGATACTTTAGTCGTTTCTTTAATTGGTTATGAAAGTAAAAAGATTAGCCTTTCGCGTTTTATTAAACCAAATGAATATACCTTAAATTTTCAATTGGTTCCAAAGGTGGAGTCTTTAGATGAAATATTAATAGTTAGTAAGATAAAAACATATAGCAACAACAAAACTCAATTTTCGTCTGGAAATAGGAAACAAGTTTTTCCGGTTTCTGTTCCTTTTGGTTATGAAACAGCTATTTTAATAGACAACCCAAAACATAAAAAAGGAAAGCTAGTAGAATTGCATTTAAAATATAAAGATTCTAATAACGATAATTATGAAACATATCAAACCTACTACAGATTAGCATTTTATAACATAGATGATTTAGGGTTTCCCGGTGAGCTTTTACATTTTGAAAATATAATTATAAAGCCAAAGAAAGATTCGAAGAATTATAAACTATCTTTTGAAGACAAAAGCATTCCTTTTACTGAAAAAGGAATTTTTGTAGGTATAGCAACTGTTCAACCTGGTTATATTGAAATAAAAAACGCAATGTATTTAACAACACCTAGTCTCTTACATACGCATACAAAAAACATACAAAAATATACACGTTTTAGATCTAATGATTGGTCAAAAAATTCTAGAAAGTCGGTGTTTAAAAAAAAGTTATATGCTGTGCCTTTTATTAAAGCTACAGTCGTTTATGAAAAAACATAAGTATTGTAAATAGCAACGTGAGTTTAATACAATCTATCGCTTGATAAACATATTAGTAAAATACCATTTTCCATTTTCGTCTTGTTCAGCAGAAACATCAAAATCAGTATAATCACCTTTAATATTATCTCTGTGTCCAGGACTATTTAACCAAGCATTTACTACAGACTCTGCAGAATTAAAACCATAAGCAACATTTTCTGAAACCAAATTAGCACTTGCATAAGCTTGTAAGCTCTGTTGTCTTAAAAAGAAATTATCATGAGATACATGATCTACTTCTATCATGTATTCTGTATGCGTAGAAGCTACCGCTTTTACAGTATCATGATTTTGCAAAGAGTTTAATCCTTCATTAATTCTATAAGCATTAATAAGCTCCATAATTTCTATTTCTATTAATTTGGCTTGCGGAGCAACAGGAACTTCAATCGTATTAACAGCATTATCCTCCATTGTATCTGTAGAACAAGAAGTAAAGCTAAAAATTGCAATTATAGCCAATAAAGGCAGGAGTTTAAAAGCTTTCATAATGTAGGTTATTTAGGTTTGGGATTACTAAATTAACCACACAGCTGAGTCAAACTGTTAATGAAATGTTAAAATCGACAAACAGCGTGTCGTTTGTCGGTTTTTATTGTAAAACATCGACGAAATGCACTTTAAAAATCAAAAATCACGCATTTGACCGTCAAGAAGCTACCGTTAGTCGATTATTTAAAACACTGAACTAAGGAGCTAAACGTTCCTTTTTCCAATTAAAATCATTTTGAAGTTGGTAACGAATTCTATCGTGCAATCGGTTAGGTCTGCCTTGCCAAAACTCTAGTTCTACGGGTTTAATTATAAAGCCTCCCCAATTTTTAGGGCGCTCAATTTCTTTACCTTCAAACTTAGACTCTAATGCTTTTAGCTTATTTTCAAGTTCGGCTCTATCTTTAACAACTTCACTTTGATTAGAAACTATAGCTCCTAATTGACTTCCTCTTGGTCGTGATTCAAAATAACCATCACTTAGATTTTCTGAGATTTTTTCGGCTTTACCTTTTATAATAATTTGTCGTTCTGCAGAATGCCAAAAGAAGGATAAACAAACATTAGGGTTTTCTATAATGGCTTTTCCTTTTTCACTATTGTAATTGGTATAGAATATAAAACCTTCGTGCGTATATTTTTTAAGTAGCACTACTCTACTTTTTGGATAACCATCTAAACCTAGTGTAGAAATTGTCATAGCATTAGCTTCTTCAATATCAAAATGTGTATCAACTTCTACAAACCAATCTCTAAACAATTCAATTGGATTTTCTGGAACGTTATCTAACAACAATTCTCCTTTTTCGTAAGATTTTCTATAATTGCCTAAGTCTGCATTCATTACGTTTTTATTTTAATTTTTCTTCTTCTATTATTTTTTACATCGCAATTTTCCCTATAAATTTAAGGATTAAATTACAAAAATGAAGTTTGAAGACAGTAAATATTCTACGCAAATAGAGTATAGAAAAGAAGAATTTTCTTTTGGCACAATATACATAACAGAACATTTTTTATTATCTGAATTTAACGAAGGTATACATGTTGATTACAATATCGCTAGTGAGTTAATTTCTAGATTTAGTAACTTTATATCTAAAGGTGTTAAAATAGGCTATATTGCTAACCGTTACAACTCGTATTCTTTTGACCCACAACTTTGGGTAGATTTTAATAAGGACTATGATGCCTTTATTGCATCTGCTATTGTCACTTACTCCAACTTTAGCTACCTTAATGCGTCTTTAGAAAAGAAATTTTTTAATAAAAGTTTAAAACGCTGTAAAAATATAGATGAAGCTATAGAGTGGATTATGAATTTAGAGGAATTTAAGACTCGTGTTAATCAAAATTAAATGTTTTACCATCTTTAGCTAGTAACACATTATCAAAAATAGTTTTTGCTTCGGCTTTAAACTCATTATAACCACTGTAACGCGTAGAATAATGTCCCAGTATTAAAGTCTCTACATTTGCTTTTTTAGCAATAGTAGCAGCATGTTTTGCAGTACTGTGTTTTGTAGGTATACAAAGCGATTCGTTTTTGTCTAAAAAAGTAGATTCGTGATATAAAACTGTTGCGTCTTTAATTATGGGAATCATCTCTTCATTATAAACAGTATCACTGCAATAAGCATAGCTTTTAGCTAAAATGGGATCTTTTGTTACTTTTTCGTTAGCAATTAAAACACCATCTTCATTAACAACATCATATCCTTGTTTTAATTTTCTAAAATATGCTGTATCAATATTAGCTTCGTTTACTAAATTAATATCTAGTTTACGTTCATTTTTTTTCTCTTTAAATAGAAATCCATTGGTATAAATTCTATGTTTTAGAGGAATCGTATAAACTTCTACTTTATCATCTTCAAAAATTAATTCTGAGACTTTTGAACTTAATTCATGAAAGACAAGTGGGTACTTTGTCCAACCTCCAGATAATTTCATTTGAAGTAATATGACTTCCTTTAATCCTTCTGGTCCATAAATATGAAGTTCTGTTTCTCGTGTTAAAAGACTAAAGGTATTAACCAATCCAATTAATCCAAAATAATGATCTCCGTGAAGATGCGAAATAAAAATATGCTTAATCCTTGAAAACTTAACCCTATTTCGTCGCAACTCTACTTGTGTACCTTCTCCACAATCAATTAAAAACATATGATTTTTAATTTCTAAAACCTGAGATGTTGGATTGGTATTAGTTCGTGGGGTCGCACTGTGACAGCCTAGGATTGTTAATTTCATTAATTAATAAGTTGCTTGTTGTTAAGTTGTTGAATTATTAAAATAAGCGATAACAACTAAACGACTGTACGTTTTTTAGATTCCTAAATCACGTTCAATATCTTCCATTTCAATAATATCGTATGCTTCTTGCATTGTTGGTACTACAACAATTTCATCTGGCATTTGATCTAAATCTACTTTTTCAGAAACTACTACAAAACTCTTTTTATCGGCTCTGTGGTTATTACTTAAACGTAAAAATTCTATAATTTCTTCTAAAGATACCTTGTCTAAACTTGATAATCTAACTATAAGATGATAGTTTTTATACTTATCATAAGCTTTTTCTATATTACTAACCAAAGTTTTAGTTGAAGCTTTTTCTTGTGTTATTATGGTAACACTACCATCTCTATCTATAATCATAATTTATTGTTTTATTTTAGACGCTAAAAGATAAATCACTGCCATCCTAACCGCTACTCCATTTTCTACTTGATTTAAAATAATAGCTTGTTTAGAATCTGCAACATCACTTGTAATTTCTACTCCTCTGTTTATTGGTCCAGGGTGCATAATTACAATCTCTTTATCTAAGCTGTCTAATAGTTCTTTATTAACTCCAAATTGTTGTGTATATTCTCTTGTAGAAGGAAAATAACTAATATCCATACGTTCGTTCTGTACACGTAGCATATTAGCAACATCGCACCACTCTAACGCTTTTTTAAGATTGGTTTCTACTTTAACACCTAAATCTTTAATATATTTTGGAAGCAAGGTTTTTGGACCACAAACCATAACATTGGCTCCTTGTAATTGTAAGGCATAAATGTTTGAAAGCGCGACACGACTATGTAAAATATCGCCAACGATAACCACATTCTTACCTTTAACACTTCCTAATTTTTCTCTAATTGAATACGAATCTAATAAGGCTTGTGTAGGATGCTCATGTGCTCCATCTCCTGCATTAATAATACTAGCGTTAACATGTTTAGATAAAAACACACCTGCTCCAGGATTGGGATGACGCATTACTACCATATCTACTTTCATTGAAAGTATATTATTAACTGTATCTATAAGTGTTTCCCCTTTTTTAACTGAAGATTGCGAAGCTGAAAAATTAATCACATCTGCCGACAATCGTTTTTCGGCCAACTCAAAAGACAATTTTGTTCGTGTTGAATTTTCAAAAAACAGATTCGCAATAGTAATATCTCTAAGTGATGGCACCTTTTTAATGGGTCTATTAATAACCTCTTTAAACTGATCTGCAGTTTCAAAAATAAGGTCTATATCTTCTTTGGTAAGATATTTAATTCCTAATAAGTGATTGACACTTAATTCGCTCATTTTGTTTTGCTTTATTTAGCTTTTGGCTATTAGCTTTTGGCCTTTAGCGCTTCATTTTTATTTTTCAACTTCAAATTCAAATTCAAGTTCGATTTCAAGTTCAAGTTCGATTTCGAGTTCAAGTTCGATTTCGAGTTCAAGTTCGATTTCAAGTTCAAGTTCGATTTCGAGTTCAAGTTCGATTTCGAGTTCAAGTTCGATTTCGAGTTCAAGTTCGATTTCGAGTTCATCTTCTTACTTATCTACCAAATAAACAGCATCTTCTCCTTCATTTTCAACCCATTTCACTATAACTTTCTGATTATCGATTGCATCCACTTGACGTCCTCTGTAATTGGGTTGAATTGGTAAATGTCTGCTAAACCTCCTATCGATTAAGGTTAATAACTCAATATCTTTGGGTCTACCAAAAGATTGAATTGCTGTTAATGCCGACCTGATACTTCGTCCTGTATATAAAACATCATCAATAAAGACGACATTTTTATCTTCGACTATAAAATCTATTTTGGTTGTATTAGCTTCTAGTGGTTTATCTCCTCTTCTAAAATCGTCTCTAAAAAACGTGATATCTAAATGTCCTAATTGAATATTCTTAATCTTATAATCGTCAGTGAGTAGCTGTGCTAAACGATCTGCTAAAAATTTTCCTCGTGGTTGAAGACCAATTAATACAGTTTCAGAAAAATCATCATGATTTTCAATGAGTTGACAAGCCAATCTATGAAGGGTAATATTGACTTCTTTAGAGTTAAGTAGTACTTTCTGACTCATATCGTTTCCAAACGTTGTTGGCTTACAAAGTTAGGATAAATTATTTTGTTGACAATACTTTTTTCTTGCAAAGGCAGTGTACTGTATAGACAAGCAAACTATGGTATAAAAAAAAGCCTCTCGAAAAAATCGAGAGGCTTTAAATTATAGATTAATGAGATTCCTTTTTTCAAAGGAATTGGGATTATTTCTTCCCGTCCATTTTATCTTTAAGCGCTTGTAAAGCATCATTTGCATCACCTAAAGTTGGCTTAGCTTCTGCCGCTTGAGCTTCCTGTTTTCTAACAGCTTGCTTAACGATTTTAGCTTCTTCTTCTCTAAATACTGCTGTATGAGATGCTACAACACGTTTGAATTCTTTATTAAATTCAATGATCTTGAATTCTGCTTCTTCACCTTTAGCAAGTTTAGAACCATCTTCTTTCTCTAAGTGACGTGCTGGTACAAAGGCAACGATATCTTCGTTAAAATCAATTGTTGCTCCTTTATCTACCATCTCTGTAATAGCTGCTTTATGTACAGTATCTAATGCGAACTCAGTTTCGTACTTGTCCCAAGGATTTTCAGTAGTTTGTTTATGACCTAAAGATAATTTACGTCCGTCTACATCTAACTCTAATACAACCACGTCTAAAGTATCACCTACGTTACAGAACTCAGATGGGTGCTTAATTTTCTTAGTCCAAGATAAATCTGAGATATAAATTAATCCGTCGATACCTTCTTCTAATTCAACAAAAACACCAAAGTTTGTAAAGTTACGTACAATACCTGTGTGCTTAGAACCTACAGGATACTTAGTAGTGATGTCAGTCCATGGATCTGGTGTTAATTGCTTAATACCAAGAGACATTTTTCTGTCTTCTCTATCTAAAGTTAAGATAACAGCATCGATTTCATCTCCAACAGATACGAAATCTTGAGCAGAACGTAAATGCGTAGACCAAGACATTTCACTTACGTGAACTAATCCTTCTACACCTTCTTCTACTTCAACAAAAGCACCGTAATCAGCGATTACAACAACTTTACCTTTTACTTTATCTCCAACTTTTACATTTTCACCTAAAGCTTCCCAAGGATGCTTAGATAATTGTTTAAGACCTAATTGGATTCTTGATTTGTTTTCATCAAAATCAAGGATTACAACATTTAATTTCTGATCTAACTCAACAATCTCATTTGGATGGTTGATACGAGACCAAGATAAATCTGTAATATGAACTAAACCATCTACACCACCTAAATCGATAAACACACCATAAGAAGTAATGTTCTTCACAATACCTTCTAATACTTGTCCTTTTTCTAGTTGACCAATGATTTCTTTCTTTTGTTCTTCAATATCTGCTTCAATTAAAGCTTTATGAGAAACTACTATGTTTTTGAATTCGTGGTTGATTTTCACAACTTTAAATTCCATAGTTTTATTTACATACTGATCGTAATCTCTAATAGGCTTCACATCGATTTGAGAACCTGGTAAGAAAGCTTCTATACCAAATACGTCTACAATCATACCACCTTTAGTTCTACATTTTACAAAACCGTTAACGATTTCGCCAGTATCGTGTGCATTATTTACACGATCCCATGCTTTGATTACTCTCGCTTTTCTGTGAGATAATACTAATTGACCCGTTGCATCTTCACGCACATCAATTAATACTTCAACTTTGTCACCAACAGCTAAGTTAGGGTTGTAACGGAACTCATTAAGAGAAATTACACCTTCAGACTTTGCGTTAATGTCAATAATTGCATCACGATCTGTGATTGTAATTACAGTACCTTCTACTACTTCGTCATCTAAAGTGTCAACGAAATTTTCTGATACTAATTTTTCAAACTCTTCTAATTTAGTGTCTGCAACTTGCTCAATTCCTTCTTCGTAATTGTGCCAATCGAACTCTTTTAAGAATTTTTCTGGATTTGCTTGAGCCTCAGAGATTACTGGAGCTTGTACTGCTTCAGTTGCTTCAACTTCAGCTTGATTTGTTTCTTTTTCAGACATGTGCTGAATTAAAATTTGTATTCTGTATCTTTTGAAAGATTAGCGAAAAATTTACAGAAGTTATTAATTATGATTTTTTCTTATCCCTTTTCTACTTTTCTTAACATCGCTAAAAAGGAGTGCAAAAGTACTATATATTATTCTGAAAACCAAACACTAATAATGTGACTTTATTTTAAGTCTTGTGTCTTATATAATAGTATATCATAATGATGCTTAGAAACATAAAAAAATGGCACATAATTTGGTATATTTACAATACTATTAACAATTAAAAACTTAAAACAATGGTTAAAGCAAAATATCAAGGTGTATTAGACTTAGGCGAAAAATTAAACATCCAAAACGGAGATGTTAGTGAAAAAGATGGAGTACTACAAGTAAAAGGTACTGCAGCGACACAATACGAAAAAAACTTAATTTGGGATAAAATTAAAGAAATAGGTGGTGTTGACCCTTCTGACATTATGGCCGACATAAAAGTAGCAGATGAATCTGTTTATGCAAGACATACAGTTGCTTCTGGTGAAACTTTAGGGAAAATTGCAAAGCATTATTATGGTGATGCTATGAAGTACAAAGACATCTTTGCTGCTAATTCTGATTTACTTAAGAATCCAGATGTAATTCATCCTGATCAAGAATTAATTATTCCTAATTTATAATAGGAAGACGAGAATTTATAGAAAAAGCGATAGACATTATGTTTATCGCTTTTTTTGTTATCTTAGATTCCTTAATTAAAATAATAAATGAACTCTGCTAAATCTACCTTTTTAATTTTATTCTTATTAATAAATGCTCTATCATGTGATTCTTCTAGTGATGAACTCAATAATAGCACAACTGATGATTATAACTTGTTAGTTGTTGATGATTTAGGCAAAGTTTATGAAATTGGTAATAATACTGGTGACATAGAACAAACTGGTACAATTAACAAACAAATTGATGGAACCTTCCTTGGGTTAGGAACAATAACATCTACCGAGGATAAAATTTATGCTATTGAATATTTTTACGATCCAGGACCTGTAAATAACCTTTTAATTTTTGATAAACAAACGGGTACAACTGAAATAATTCGGTTAGAAATACCTGAAAATCTTATAGGTGATGAAAACGCTATAGCAGGCTTAACAACCTACGGCTCTAAGTTAATTGCTATTTTAACTGAAGATCTATATCTAAATAATAATATTAAAAATATTGTTTCAATTGACTTAGAAACTTATCAAATAGAAGACCTTGGTATTACTTTTTACGAAAATGGTATTACATCTATGGAATATACAAATGATAAGGTTTATATCTCAACAATAAATGAAGGATTTCTAGAAATAAATCTCAACACTAGTTTTGTTAATAATTTACAATTCAGCGACACTATAATTAACGGAGGCAAATTAGCTGTTATTGATAACAATAGAATAGCATTAATGCAGTTTGACCACAACAATAATATTACCAACGACTTTAAACCCGTAGAGTTAGATATAACAAATCAAACTTTTACCGATAAGTCAAATAATAATCTTTTTGGATATGCAACTCCTTCAGGAACGTCAATCTATAAAAATGACGAATATATTAATCTATTCTCATCTGCCGATTTAGAGATTTACTATGGTATTCTTAAATGTAATTTTGAAACAAATACTATTGATATGGTTACGATTAACTCTACAACAATCAATAGGAATATGGTAATAATAGGAACGGTAGATTAGTTTTTTCTTATTACTGTATTAAATCATTTGCCAAACCCACAATAGTTTCCAACTGCTCTTCTATGGTCAAATCAGAGTTATCAATTTCAATGGCATCCTCTGCTTTTACTAAAGGAGAATCTTCTCGTGTAGAATCTATATGGTCTCTAGTGGTTACATTTTCTAAGACATCTTCATAACTCAATTCATGGCCACGATCTGTTAATTCTTTATAACGTCGTTTGGCTCTAGTTTCTGCAGAAGCAGTCATAAATATTTTTAATTCGGCATCAGGAAAAACAACGGTTCCAATATCGCGTCCATCCATAACAATACCTTTATCTTTTCCCATGAGCTGCTGTTGTTCTACCAATTTTCGTCGTACAGCAGATAAAGTAGCTACAGGACTTACAAATTTAGAAACTTTAAGTGTTCTAATATCAGCTTCAATATTTTTACCATTTAAATAGACTTCGGCAAAACCAGCTGCCTTATTAAATTTAAAAGTAATACTAATATCTCCTAGCCTATTTATTAACTCTTTTTCTTTAAAAAAATCGTCTCCGATATACTCATGTTCTAAAGCAAAGTAAGTTACAGCTCTATACATAGCTCCTGTATCTACGTAAATATAATTTAGTTTTTTTGCTAATTGTTTAGCAACAGTACTTTTTCCTGTTGATGAAAAGCCATCTATAGCAATAACAATCTTTTTCATTGTTGATTTATTTAATTTATCTTCTTCGACCATCTAAATCTATTTGAAGTCCAAAAAAACTAGTGTTTGAAGCACTTGTATATCTTGCATGCGTATAACTAAAACGCATATTATTTAATTTAATACCAATACCTACTGAGAGGCCAGAAAAATTTCTTTGATCTACAATACGCAATTCTTCTGCTCGTCTAAAGTTATAACCTAATCTAACATTAAAACCTCCTTCGGGGAACAACTCTGCCCCCAATATAAGGTGTCTTAATCCTTTATTTAAAAACCCTACTTTTTCTTGGGTTTGATTGCCATCTAAGTCGGTAGTAGCTCGTGCAGGATTAGAGACTCCAATAGGCCATTTTTGTAAATTCTCTAGTGTTAAATGCCAACGTAGAGGCACGTTTTCTAGGGTTTGAGACATCCCAAAATTAATTTCAAAAGGCAAAGGTTCGTTTTGACCTGCATAAGTTGTAAACTGCGTTCCAATATTTCTAAGAGTTAAAGCGGCATGAAAATCGAGTTTTTCATTAATATACATAGCTCCTAAATCTACCGCACCACCAATAGAACTGTATTGTTCTAATCCAGAGGTTATAAGCTTTACATTAGCTCCAATATAGATATCTGTATACGGAATATTATAATTATAACCTACAGATAATGCTGCCTCATTTCCTTTAAAAGTCCCTGTTGAATTACCATCAACATCGTAACCATCAAAAGTGCCATAATTAACATATGTAATACCTGCATGAAAGGTTTGTACGTGTCTGTCCCACGTATAAGCATAAGCTGCTGTTCCGTATGTAATTCCTCCTAAATGGCTAGAAACATTAACAGCTAACTGATTGTGCATTTGGTAATTTATAGAAGCCGGATTGTAAAGTGCTTCTGTAACATCATGATCAAAGTTAGTAATGATTTTTCCACCTAAAGCAGCTTGTCTTGGTGAGGATACTAAATTCAAAAATTGATAAGTGGCCTCACCACCCAATTGCGCGAGCATAGGCAGAGAAGAAAGCATTAAAAATAAGGTAGTAATCCTCTTAATCATAGATTTTGCAAAATAACTAAATCTATCTTAAAACGATGATATGATTTTTTTATTTTTTGAGTGTTGTAGTTTTCTATTTTAACTGTAGTTTTTGACCTATTTTAATGGTATTGCTTGTTAATCCATTTAAACGTTTAATTTCATCTACAGTTGTTCCACTATGTAAAGCAATACGATATAAGTTATCTCCTTTTTTCACAATCCAAACAGACAGGTCGCTAACTTCTTTTGATGTATTAAAATCAGTAACACGAAGTTTTTGACCTACTTTAATTAAATTTGAATGTAAGTTATTCTGATTTTTTAAATCCTCTACCTTTAAATTATATCGTTTTGCTATACTGTATAAAGTTTCATTTAATGCTACAATATGAATGCTTGAATGGTTACTTTCTGAATTGCTTTCATAAGTAGTTTTATGTTCAACTTCAACTGTTGGATCTGTAACTGCGTCAAAGTTTTTTACACGAAGTCTTTGTCCTTTATCTATTAATGTTGTCTGTAAATTATTAGCGCGTTTTAGTTCGGTTAAAGAGATCTTGTATGTTTTAGAAACATCTAATAAAGTCTCATTAGGTTGAACAATATGAAAATCGGAATCCACAGCCTTAACAATAGTGTCTTGCTTTTTTGTTTCATCCGTTTGCGGTGTTTTTACATTGTTTTCAGTTTTAGCTTTTACTAAAGTAATTTCACCAGTTGCAACATTTAATTTTGCAGGTTTTCCGTCTAATAGCACATCTTTATACTCTACTTTAGATTGTGCTATTAGACTTATATTTACTGCTAAAATAAATACAACTGATAAAATAACTTTAAAGCTTTTTCGCATTTTTAACTTTTTGATTTGTAAGCGCTAGTTTTAAAACATCGCTCATATCTGTAACGTAATGAAACGTTAATCCTTTCAGATATTCTGGCTTAATCTCCTCTATATCTCTTCTATTATCTTCACAAAGTAAAATCTCTTTTATACGCGCACGCTTGGCTGCTAATATTTTTTCTTTGATACCTCCAACAGGTAATACTTTACCTCGTAATGTAATCTCACCAGTCATGGCTAAACTCTTTTTTACTTTACGCTGTGTAAACAAAGATACTAAAGAAGTTAACATAGTAACACCTGCACTTGGTCCATCTTTAGGAGTTGCTCCTTCTGGAACGTGAATGTGAACATTATATTTTTCAAACACTTCTGGATTAATACCAAATTCATCTGCGTTTGCCTTAATATATTCCATAGCAATTGTAGCAGACTCCTTCATTACTTTACCTAAGTTTCCTGTAATAGATAGCGCTCCTTTTCCTTTAGATAAAATTGATTCAATAAAGAGAATATCTCCACCTACGCTTGTCCACGCCAATCCTGTTACAACACCTGCAACATCATTGTTTTCGTATTTATCGCGCTCCATTCTTGGACTTCCTAGAATTTCAATAACATCTTCATTTGTAACCTTAACGTTATACGTTTCTTCCATTGCAATATTTTTTGCTGCATAACGCACCATTTTTGCAATTTGCTTTTCTAAACCTCTAACGCCAGATTCACGTGTATAACCTTCAACTATTTTTTCGAGTTGTGGCTTTGCTATTTTTAAGGCTTTATCGTCTAAACCATGTTCTTTTAATTGCTTTGGTAGTAAATGACGTTTAGCAATCTCTACTTTTTCTTCAATAGTATAGCCTGTTACATTAATAATCTCCATACGATCTCTTAATGCTGGCTGGATTGTATTCATGTTATTAGCCGTCGCAATAAACATTACTTTAGATAAATCATACCCCATTTCTAGGAAATTATCGTAAAATTCATTGTTTTGTTCGGGATCTAATACTTCTAACATAGCAGAAGATGGGTCACCTTGATGACCTGTAGATAATTTATCTATTTCATCTAATACAAATACAGGATTAGACGTTTGAGCTTTCTTTAAACTCTGAATAATTCGTCCTGGCATAGCACCAATATACGTTTTTCTATGGCCTCTAATTTCTGCTTCATCGCGCAAACCACCTAATGAAATACGCACATACTCTCTTCCTAAAGCTTCGGCAACAGACTTCCCTAAAGACGTTTTACCAACACCTGGAGGTCCATAAAGACATAATATTGGAGACTTCATATCATTTCTAAGCTTTAAAACGGCTAAATACTCAATGATTCTCTTCTTTACGTCTTCTAATCCAAAATGGTCACGGTCTAAAATTTTCTGTGCTCGTTTTAAATCAAATTTATCCTTGCTAAACTCATTCCATGGTAAATCTAAGAATAGGTCTAAGTAATTACGTTGAATAGAATACTCGGCAACCTGAGGATTCATACGTTGCATTTTTGCTAATTCTTTATCAAAATGCTCTTTTACCTTATCGTCCCATTTCTTTTTCTTAGCACGTGCTTTCATATCTTCAATTTCTTCACCAGAAGACACACCGCCACCCAATTCTTCTTGAATGGTTTTCATTTGTTGGTGCAAGAAATACTCACGTTGTTGTTGGTTCATATCACTCTGAACCTTAGACTGAATATCATTTTTAAGTTCTAGTTTTTGATATTCAAGATTCATGAATTTCAAGGTTTGAAGTGCACGCTCCTTTAAATCGTTAATCTTTAACAATTCTTGCTTTTCCTCTACTCTAAGATTCATGTTAGACGACACAAAATTCACCAAGAACGAATCGCTTTCAATATTCTTAATTGCAAAACTTGCCTCAGACGGAATATTAGGACTTTCCTTAATAATGTCTAAAGATAAATCCTTAATAGAATCTATAATTGCTCTAAATTCTTCATTCGCTTTTGCTGGTTTTGCTTCAGGAATATCAGAAATTGTTGCCGTTAAATAAGGCTTCTCAGAAATTACTTTGTTAATAGAAAAACGTTTTTTACCTTGAATAATAACTGTGGTATTACCATCTGGCATTTTTAATACTTTTAAAATACGTGCAACCGTTCCGGTTTTGTATATGTCTTTAGCTGTTGGATTTTCTACCGCCTCATCCTTTTGAGAGACTACACCAACGACTTTACCTCCTTTGTTTGCGTCATTAATTAATTTAATTGAAGCATCACGTCCTGCTGTAATTGGAATAACTACACCAGGAAATAAAACCGTATTTCGCAATGGTAAAATTGGTAACGACTCTGGTAACGATTCGTTATTTATTAACTCTTCATCTTCTGGTGTCATCAATGGAATTAATTCTGAATTCTCATCGAAATCCTGAAATGACAGATTGTCTAAATTTAAAAATTTTGATTTTTTCATATATATTTTCTAGCCATTCTGTCATTAACATCAACAGAACAACATTATTTTAAATGTATTAATAATTAACTTTACACTGAATATCAATTTGTTATAAGATATTCAAAGTTATTCACACTGTTATATTTTCAATTGTTATGCCATTACCTTTATAACGACATAAAACTTTTTTCATTTTAAACTGTAACACTAAAAAAAAAACTCCATCTATAAGTAAAAGCAATTGTTTTTTGACATCAACCAATCAAAATATCGAACAGTTATTACAACTTTGTCAATCTGGAAACCAACGTGCACAGTTGGAAGTTTACAACAGATACAACAAAGCTATGTATAACACAGCAATTAGAATTGTAAAAGATTCTTTTAAAGCTGAAGACATTATGCAAGAGTCTTTTTTAACGGCTTTTACAAAATTAAACACTTTACAAGACGTCAACTTGTTTGGCGCATGGCTAAAACGTATTGTTATAAACAACAGTATTAGCTATTATAATAAAGTGGTTAAACAAAATGAAGTGCCTTTAGAAAATGTCCTTTATAAAGTTGAAGACCATCAAGGTATTGATGAAGACCATCATAAAAATGAAAAAGTTAAACAAATAATGAGCGCAATGAAAACCTTAAAGCCCAATTACAGTTTAGGATTATCATTACACTTAATTGAAGGGTATGATTATGAAGAAATCTGTGACATCATGGATATTTCTTATGCCAATTGTAGAACAATGATTTCGAGAGCGAAAGAAAGTTTACGTAAAAAAATAATGCAAACCGCTTAATAAAAAACTATGGAAAAGAATACTATAGATGATTTATTTAATGACCTAAAGGGTCGTTTTGATATAAGCGAACCTAATCAAGGGCATGAAAATAGATTCTTAAATAAATTGAACGCAAATGATTTGGCTTCAACCAAAACTAAAGAACAATTGCGTTTTAACTGGAAACCTTTTTTAGCCATTGCAGCATCAATAATTATTTGTTTTGGTTTATTTGCAACATTACAAAATCAGCCAGAAAATTTAGATTTAGCTAGTGTATCTCCAGAAATGTCTGCTACACAAGATTTCTTCACAATTACTATTGAAAACGAATTAAAGAAACTAAACAACGCACGCTCACCTTTAACTGAACAAATTATTTCGGATGCTTTAATGCAAATTCAACTCTTAGAAAAAGAGTATCAAAATTTAAAAACAGATTTAACTGAAAGCGGAAAAAACCAACGTGTTATTTATGCGATGATTTCTAACTTTCAAAATAGAATAGACATTTTAAACACCGTTTTAGAACAAATTGAAACGATTAAAGAACTTAAAACAAATACAAATGAACCTAAACATACAATTTAAAATAGCCTTTTTATGTCTACTCCTTCCGAGTATTGTATTAGCACATACAAATAAAGACATTGTAAAATCTAGCAAAGAAAAAATCATAAAAAAGTCCTTTAATGTATCTCCTAACGCCACATTAAAAGTAGATAATAGTTATGGAAGTATTGATGTTATTACCTGGAACGAAAATAGAATAGACTTTGATATTCTTATTAAAGTTACAGGTAATGATACCGAAAAAGTACAAGAGCGATTAAATGGCATCACTGTTGATTTTTCAGCGACTAAAGACTTGGTTTCTGCTATCACTAAAATAAGCAAAACTAAAAGTAGTTGGTGGAATTGGGGAAAAAATAAAAGTATTCAGTTAGAAATTAAATATGTAATAAAAATTCCTATTTCTAATAATGTAAACCTTGATCAAGATTACGGTTCTATTAACTTAGATAGACTTAATGGTGTTGCAACTATTAATTGCGATTACGGGAAAATTACCACCAAAGAATTGATGGCAGATAATAACGATATCAGATTTGACTACAGCAGTAACTGCTATTTTGAATACATAAAAAGTGGCAAAATAACAGCCGATTATAGCGGATTTACAGTTGCAAAAACTAACAACTTAATCGTAAAAGCAGATTACACAAAATCCATTATAGAAGTTGCAGAAAATGTAGAATATAATTGTGATTATGGCTCATTAAAAGCCGACAATATCAATAATTTTAGTGGCAAAGGTGACTATCTAACATTACGTTTAGGAAATGTCTTTAAAAATGTAAAAATTGATGCCAACTACGGCTCAATAAAAATTGACAGAATGGCGTCAAAAGCACAAAATATTGATATTGATGCAGATTTTACAGGTATTACAATTGGACACGATGCCAATTACAACTTTGATTTTAATATCGAATTAGAATTCGCATCCTTACGAGAATCAGATGGTTTTAATTTTACCAATAAAGAAATTGACCATACTGAGAAAAAATACAACGGTTATTATGGCTCTCAAAATTCTGGAAATAATGTTAAGATAGACTCTGAATACGGAAGTGTTACCTTTAAAATAAACTAGTTACCAAGTTTTGTTTTTAGAATAATCACTATAAAAAACCCTGCAAACTTGTAGGAATAAAAAATAAACATCAAATCAAAAACTAAAAAATCATGAAACTATTACAATCAATCACAGTACTCGCATTTGTATTATGCGTAACAACTTCTAACGCCCAAAAATGGAAAAAAATAAAAGGGGATGGCAACATTACAACCGTAAAAAGATCTACGGACTCTTATAACGGCTTAAAAGCTACAGGATCTATGGATTTTAAATTAGTGCAAGGTACAGAAGGTAACATCACAATTAAAGGAGATTCTAATTTAATGGATTACATTGTAACCGAAGTAAAGAGCAATATACTCTATGTTAAGGTTAAAGAAAAATACAACCTAAAACCAAGCCAAACCATTATTATCACCATACCTTATGAATCTATTAATTCTGTGTCGCTTGCCGGTTCTGGTGATGTTGAAAATTCAGGTACTATAAAAGCAGATGAATTTGATGTGGCTTTAGCAGGTTCTGGCGATATAGATTTAAATATTGAAGCGCAACATATAGATAGTAGAATTGCTGGCTCTGGTGACATTGAACTTAAAGGCTCTACTAAAAACCTAATCACTGTTGTAGCAGGTTCAGGAGACTTTGATGGTGAACATTTAAAAAGCATCAATGTAGATGCTAAAATATCTGGTTCTGGAGATATAAATGTGGTTTGTAACGGAGAACTTAAAGTAAAAATAGCAGGTTCTGGAGATGTAAAATACTCAGGACAACCAACAAAAAAAGACACTAAAATCTCCGGTTCTGGTAGTGTTAGTAACTAAGATTTTATTCTAAAAAAAAGCCACTTAAAATTAAGTGCTTTTTTTTAAGACATTAAAACATTTTTAAAATATATAAAGTCTTAAGATTTTTTTATCAGTACACTGTTAATAACTCAAATAAACTAAGCTTAATTTAAACTCTAAATTGAGCTTCTTTTTTTAAATTTGTATTCTAGATTTTTAAAATTAGTTAGCAAAAGCAAATTCAGTATAAACCTTGGAACACTTTGTAGTATCAGCGCGTAAATACAGACCACAAACCTTTAAGGATGTTGTGGGCCAGCAGGCTATTACAAATACGTTACTTAATGCTATTGAAAACAATCATTTAGCTCAAGCCTTATTATTTACAGGTCCTCGTGGAGTTGGTAAAACAACTTGCGCTCGTATATTGGCTAAAATGATTAATAGTGATGAAAACACAAGTGAAAACGAAGACTTTGCTTTCAATATTTTTGAATTAGATGCAGCGTCAAATAACGGTGTAGACCAAATAAGAGAACTTACAGATCAAGTACGTATTCCACCACAAGTTGGTAAATACAAAGTATATATCATTGATGAGGTTCACATGTTGTCTCAAGCCGCTTTTAATGCCTTTCTAAAAACATTAGAAGAGCCACCCAAACATTGTATCTTTATTTTAGCAACTACTGAAAAGCATAAAATCATTCCAACAATACTATCACGTTGTCAGATTTTTGATTTTAAACGTATAACGGTTTCTGATGCTAAAGACTATTTAAAATATATTGCCAAAGAACAAGGCATTACAGCAGAAGATGACGCACTTCATATTATTGCTCAAAAAGCAGATGGAGCCATGCGTGATGCACTGTCTATTTTTGATCGCGTAGTTAGTTTTTCTGGAAAGAATCTAACAAGACAAGCCGTTACTGAGAATTTAAACGTTCTTGATTACGAAACCTATTTTACAAGTACAGATTTAATATTAGAAAATAAGATTCCAGATTTATTAGTTCAATTTAATACCATACTATCTAAAGGATTTGACGGGCACCATTATATTGCTGGTTTAGCTTCACACTTTAGAGACCTTATGGTTTGTAAAAATCCTGCAACCATTCCTTTATTAGAAGTTGGTGAAGACACTAGTCTAAAATACCAAGAACAATCACAGAAAACATCACATAGTTTTCTTATGGAAGGGATTCGGTTAGCTAATGACTGTGACCTCAAATACAAAACCAGTAAAAATCAACGCTTACTAGTTGAGTTAACACTTATGCAACTTGCCTCTATCACTTTTGATGGAGAAAAAAAAAATCTTAGGCACTTCATAATTCCGCCTTCGTATTTTAAAGCCAAAGGCATCACTCCTATTCCTGTTACAAAACCTAAAGCAGAAGTTAAAACTCCTGAGCGTAAAACAACCATAGGCTCACAAGCAAAACCTAAGGAAACTGTAAACGAGCCCGTTATTAAGATCCCAAAAATTTCTATTAACAAACCAAAATCATCAACCTCTGGTTTATCCTTAAAGAGTATAAGAGAAAAGAAAGAACATCAATTACGTCAAATGGATGTCGTAATTGATGAAGATGCATTACCAAAAGAACCGGTTACACAAGAAGCCTTAGACGAAGCTTGGAAAATATACACCGAAAAAATGAATAAGAAAGGTGAAAAAATTATGGCTTCTATTTTACAAATGGATCAGCCAAAATTAAAGGGCACCACCATTTATTTAACCTATTCTAATAATACCAATAAGATTGAATTGCAACGTGCCGAGTTTCCGCTAATGGCATTTTTAAAGAAAAGGTTGCTTAATTATGATCTTAAGCTAGACATAACTGTTAACGAGGAAATAGCAAAAAAATACGCATTTACACCTTTAGAAAAATACGAGAAATTGAAAGAAAAAAACCCTAATATTGAAGTTTTACGACAAACTTTTGGGTTAGATATCTAGCAGAACTCCATTAATCTCATCAGTAATGATTGAAATAGTTGTATGTTTAAAATTAATTGTCATTTTTTTAAAATTGAATGAATGAAAAAAAAATTACCTTTAATCATTATTATTGCGAGTGCCATTCTAATCATTGCTCACTTTATATTCGTAGAAAAATTTGATCATGGCTTTTGGTTATCAACACTTTCTAGTGTATTAATTATTATATCTATGGTTTTAACAATTAGAGAAAGGAAAAAATAATTCACCTAAAGATGAAACATTTACTAGGAATTTTAATAATCGTTGCCTCAATTACCTTCATGAACTGCGAAGGCCGAAGAACACAAAGTCAAGCTTTATCTAAAAGTATTGAAAAATTCAAAAAAACGGTCAATTTTGAAACCAATGTTTACATTCCTAAAACTTATATAGAACAAGAAACAGATACATTGCTTAGCAATGGTTATCATGTAAAAATAAAGACCTATACAGACACGTCTAATGCTGTACATTTTTCAAAAATAAAAGACACTATTAATTACCAAACATATTATAGGAATTTCAAATTTGATATTAGTGTTTCAAAAGACAACAAACTAATCTATCATGAGCGTTTTGATAAGAAAAAAGTAAACAAAGCCTTTAATTACAGTACTAATTTAGTTTCGGGTTCAGAATTATATAATTTTGATACGCTTGCCGTTTTAAAATCTATTAATGTTAATGACGATCCTACATACACAAACATGGTGTTAATAGATATTACGTATGCTATTCCAGAATCAGATAGATACGCTTCTCACACATTGTTTATAGACGAAAAAGGGAAGTCAAATATTGTTCAAATTGAAGTAAAATAATTTATGTTAGGACTAAAATTACCAACCGATCCAAGATGGGTTAATATCGTTGAAAAGAATATTGAAGATATATTAACAGACCACGCCTATTGTGAACAAAAAGCAGCAAGTACAGCTATTTCGCTAATTGTAGGTTTTCCAGAATACACGGAACTCGTACAGGAGATGATAGCTTTAGTAGAGGAAGAAATGAGCCATTTTAAAATGGTACACGATAAAATCATAGAAAATGGTTGGACGCTTGGTAGAGACCGTAAAGACGATTATGTACTAGCACTTATAAAATTCTTTCCTAAAGGAGGAAGTAGAACAACACAACTAGTTCATAGACTTCTATATGCCGCATTAATTGAAGCTCGTAGTTGCGAACGCTTTAGGTTATTATCTGAAGAGCTAGAAGACAAAAAATTGGCGAAATTTTACCGCAAACTAATGATTAGTGAAGCAGGTCATTACACCATGTTTTTAAATTTTGCTAGAAAATATGGAGACAGAAAAGAAGTTGACGACAAATGGGACGCATTACTCGATTATGAAGCTGAGATTATGAAAAACTTAGGCAATAAGGAAACAATACACGGTTAAGTTAAAGGTTATTGATAACCAACTTAACCGATTTAAAACAAAAAAAACGACCATCAAAATTGATGGTCGTTTTTTATATTTAAAATAAATTCAGAATTCTTATAACAAACTCTCAATTATCTTCTCGTCAGTAATGCCTTCAGCTTCTGCTTTGTAATTTTTAATAATTCTATGTCTTAGAATTCCCGTTGCAACAGCTTGAACATCTTCAATATCTGGTGAGAATTTTCCTTTCGTAGCAGCATGAGTTTTAGCTGCTAAAATTAAATTCTGAGAAGCCCTTGGTCCAGCTCCCCAATCTACAAACTCTTTTACTATATCTGCAGCTGTATCTTCTTTTGGTCGTGTTTTCCCCACTAAAGATACTGCATATTCAATAACATTATCTGCAACAGGTATACGACGAATTACATTCTGAAAATCGATAATTTCTTGTGCTGTATATAACGCATTTACCGAAGATTTAATATCTGTAGTTGTTGCTTTAACCACATCAACCTCTTCTTGAAACGATGGGTATTGTAAATTAATAGAAAACATAAAACGGTCTAATTGTGCTTCTGGTAAAGGATATGTTCCTTCTTGCTCAATTGGGTTTTGTGTCGCTAAAACAAAATATGGTAAACTTAACTTATATTGATGACCAGCTACTGTAACCGATCGTTCTTGCATCGCTTCTAATAAGGCTGCTTGCGTTTTTGGCGGAGTTCTGTTAATCTCATCTGCTAAAATAATATTAGAGAATATTGGTCCTTTTATAAATTTAAACTGACGATTCTCATCCAAAATTTCACTACCTAAAATATCACTAGGCATTAAATCTGGAGTAAACTGAATACGCTTAAAATCTAAACCTAAAGCTTGTGCAATAGTGTTAACCATTAAGGTTTTTGCCAAACCAGGAACACCTACTAAAAGCGAGTGACCACCAGAAAATATGGAAATTAATACTTGACTAACAACCTCATCTTGACCAATGATGACTTTAGCAACTTCTTGTTTTAGCGCTGCATATTTTTTTACAAATTTTTCAATTATAGCAACATCAGACATACTCTATTCTTTTTTTAACCAATTACTTTGAAAATCACAATCTCTATACTCTCCATTAATCTTAATGTAAGTATTTAAAATGGTTTCCTTTTGCCATTTTGCAACAGCTTTAATTTGTTTGTCTTGTAAAGCAAGATTTTTAATTTTTAAATAATCCTTTGCAAAATCTGCCTCATGATCGTCTATACGATCTGTAACGGTTAAAATTTTAAACTTTAATCTGTTGATACGATCTTCATCTTGTAAAACCTCACTGATTTCACCATCTTTTAAATCTTGAATTTGAGAATACAATTCAGGATCCATTCGGGTTAACTCAAAATTAAAATCCTGTGTTGTAGGATTTGTCATCTGACCACCTTCGTATTTCGTTTCTTTTTGATCACTAAATTCTCTTGCCGCTTCAGCAAAAGTTAATGTACCATTTACAATTTTCTCTCTAATCTCTTCTATTTTATCCTTAGCTTCTTTTATAGCATCTTGAGTTAATTCTGGACGTAATAAAATATGTCTTACATCATACTCTTGACCTCTAATTTTTTCTAAGTATATAATATGGTATCCAAAATCGGTTTCAAAAGGTTCTGAAATTTCTCCTTCTTGCATTGAAAAAGCAACATCTCTAAACTCTTTTACCATTCTTGGCTGTTTTCTATTCAATGTATATTTTCCTCCCGTAGCTTTAGATCCAGAATCTTCTGTATAAAACAACACTTTAGTTGTAAAACTAGAACCGTTTTCTTCTACATCTGTTTTAAATCCTTTTAGCTTATCAATAACAGCTTGTTTTGCTTCTTCTGTTACTTTTGGAATAATTACAATTTCAGCCAGCTTTAATTCAGTACCAAAGACTGGTCGTTCGTCTTTTGGTATATTATTAAAAAAAGTTCTAACTTCTTCTGGTGTTACTTCTATATCTCCTGTAACCTTAGCTTGCATTTCTTGAGCGAGATAACCGTTTTTATTAATCTCAAACATTTCATCTCTTAAGGCTTGTTCTGATTCTTTTTTATACAGTTTAAGCAACCTATCCATATCACCATTTAGCTGACCCAAAATACCTTGTATTTGTTGATCTACTCGGCTTTGAATATATAATTCATTAACTATAACACTATCTTGTATAGCTTGATGTGCA
Source organism: Winogradskyella damuponensis (assembly GCF_039538385.1). Lineage (NCBI taxonomy): Bacteria > Pseudomonadati > Bacteroidota > Flavobacteriia > Flavobacteriales > Flavobacteriaceae > Winogradskyella > Winogradskyella damuponensis. The sequence goes on from NZ_BAABCB010000027.1 coordinate 48,483, forward strand.
TATAATTTACTTTCTAATAAACTTCCAAAAAGTTCACATCTGGTAAACCCTTCTAGATCTCCACCTTGCGCTTTTATTTGTGCTATTTCTCTATCCAAATCAGATTCTAGAAGAATAAAATCACCAACAACAGCCGCAACACCATCTGCTTTAATACGTGTTTTATTAACAACACTATCTTTTGGTTGCTCTACTTGTTGTACTTCATCATTAATGATTTCTTGAGCATTGCTAAAGTTTAATGACATAAAACAAACTAAAAGGCTTGCTTTAATTATAAGTTTGGAATTTATTGTTTTTAATTGCATCTTTTGTAATATCATTTTCGAGTTGCTTGATGAGCTCTAATTTTCTTTTGTTTATAACAATTTTGTTAATCGACGTTTCTACATAATCTAAAGGCGCATAATCGTTTTGAAGACGTACGTCATTAACTTGCATCAAATATAGGTTTAATGAATCTTTGAGCTGTAAGAAATTAGTTTTTTTTAACAGTTGATTTTTATTTGAACTATTTATGATTGGTATTTTCTCTGCGACACGATTGAGTTTAATCCAAATAGAGTCATTCAAAGAATAAGATCTAAATTGAACAGAGATAGAGTCTAAATACGCTTTATCCTTAGCTTCGAAGCGTTTAAAACGTTTTTTTATAGTATCTAAATTAATAGGGTTTAATGGCAAACTGATATACCTAAACTGTATTAAATCGTCATTTAGCTTAAATGATTCTTTATTAGCTTCATAAAATAATTCTGCTTCCTTGTGCCCTACTACAGTGTCTATATTTTTTTTTACTAAACCTTCTAAATAAGCTTTAGCATATAAATCGTTTTTATATTGCGTTACTAATTTAGAAAACTCATTTTGTTTCTCTTCAGAAAGGTTTAGCAAAGCACCATCCATTAAAAGCAATTGTCTTGCCCAACGGTTAATGTATGCATTGACCATTAAAGTACTATCTTCTTTAGAGGTTCCTTTTGGCACTACATCTTTAAGATCCTCTTTATAGAGGTAACTTTCGTTAACTCTGGCAATTGGTTCTAAATCGTCTGACTTTTTAAAAAAATCACAACTATTAAAAAGTAAACCAAAGAGAAATATGTATAGTGTATGTTTCAAAAAATATAAATTAGTTTCCTATTTTAGTCTTAACTGTTTTAAGAACGTCTTGATTAATTTCTACCTTAAAACGCTTGTATAATTCATTAATCCAATTGGTTTCTATTTCCTCTTGGTAATTATTAATTACATTTCCTTTAGCTTCTTCCAATGTTTTTTGTCCTGCTGGTAAAACCGCTTTAACATCTATAACATGAAAGGCTTCATTATGTTCATATACTTTAGAAACGCCTTTTACAGCTTTAAAGTCTGAAGGCAAAATAGGATCATCTGTTTTGTATGTTCCTTTTGTAAAAATCACATTTTGCTTGTCTTTAGTGTTTACTGCTTTTTTAATTTCGTCTTCAGATTTTCCTTTCTTCATCAGCTTGAGGATCTTCTTCATGCTAGATTTTTCTGCAGAAGAAGCAATAACCACATCTACTCTATCACTCCATTGATACTTAGATTTGTTTTTATTGTAGTAAGCTTCTAAACCTAAAGTGTCTTTTGCGGCTTTATTCCACACTTCTTTTTCCATAAGGTCAAATAGCAATAATCCATCTCTATACTCTTTTAGGATGTTTGCAAATTCTTGGTTCTCTTCTTCTAAATTATCTTCTCTATATTTAAAAATTGAGTTTTCAAAAAAGCTTTCGAACTCCTTATCTATTACAATAGCAAAAGGTGTTTTTTTCCCTGCGTATATACGTTGTGCTTTTATTAAGTGATTTCCAAATTCTTGGTAAGTAAAAGGTCTACTATTAATAGAAAAAACGGTTTCATTCGTTTTAAAATTCTCTGGTAATTTCCAAGAACGATTATAAAAATCATTGTTTAGTAACTTTGTGAAGTAAGGCTTAGCATCTGCACTATATGTTATTTCATATTGCTTCTTAAGCTTATTTAACATCGCTTCATTAATCAATTTAGATCTCGAATCTCTTTTTACTTTAGCTTCAAAAGATGCTTTTACATCTTCAAATGATTCTATAGGACTTAGTTTAATACGTTTTACAATGTGCCAACCATAAGCACTTTTAAAAGGTTCACTAACATCTCCATCATTTTTTAAAGCAAAAGCCACGTCTTCAAATTTTGCAGAACTTAACTGTCCGCTTTTAAAAGGTTTTATTTCGCCACCATTAGCAGCCGAACTTCTATCTTCAGAAAATTGCTTTGCCAAAGCTTCAAAGCGTTCACCTTGTTTTAGTTTCTTATAAATTTCCTTAATACGTTGCTCAGGATTATGTAACGAATCTTTAGTGGACTTTAAGTTTACCATAATATGAGCAGCAGAAATGGTTCCTCTAGATTTTCGCTTATCATTAACTTTAACAACATGGTAGCCAAATTGGGTTCTAAAAGGCATTGAAATTTCACCTACAGCAGTATTAAACGCGGCAGATTCAAAATCGTAAACCATCTTAAAAGCAGAAAAATACCCTAAGTCTTCAATAAAGATCGTACTACCATTGTGCATTTCTGTCTTTACTTTGTCAAAGCCTTCTTTTAAAGCTCGTTCTCTTAAAGCTAATACTTCATTGTAAGCTTTTAAGGTGTCTTTTGCTGTCTCCTCTAAACGCACTAAAATATGAGAAGCATTAATATCTATATTACTACGATCATAAGCCTCTTTGACCAAAGCTTCTGTAACTTCGTTTTCTGAAATATAATTTTTTATTAATTGCTTTTTATATCTCGAAAATTCACGTTTGTAGGTTTCATCTTCATTAATTTTTAAACGCTTAGCTTCTTTTAGCTTTAATTGATATTCAGTAAATAATTTTAAATAGCCATCGACATCTTTTTGACTTTCATCTTTTACTAAATCTAAATTTTTGTTATAAACTCTTAAAAATTCTGAAGCCATAATTGGCTCACCATCTACTTTTAGAAGCACCTCATCTTTATCTTGAGAAAAAGCAAAATTCAGTGTAAAAAGCACTAAAAACAAACATCTGTATTTAAGACTCATAATTTATTCTTCTATATTATTGTGAAATGTATTCGTTTTTCAAACTCAGCAAAAATAACATAAATAGCTTATTTAACAAGCAGTTTAAAAGGCATTATTTTAATAGTTTTTACGTGTTGCATAACAAAAATCGCACTAGATTTACAGGCTGTATTATTTTATAACCTTTCAACACTAAAATTGTAATAATTTAAAAAGATGATTTTAACAATTAAAACTGTTTAACGTCGATTAGTTAAAACTATTGCTAATGGTTTTGATACATTTATAAAAATTCCCTCAGCATGCGGTATACCACTGAAATATTAATTAAAAAACCCATTTCAGAAGTCATAAAAAAACTAAAATCCTCCGATAATTTAAAACATTGGCAAGAAGGCTTAGTTAGTACAGCACATATTTCTGGTACACCAAATGAACTTGGAGCAAAAATGCGACTGAACTATAGTTTTGGAAAACGTAAAATGGAAATTATAGAAACCGTTACCATGCAAGATTTTCCTAATAAAATTTACAGTACTTATACAACCAAAGGCATTCGCAATATACAAGAAAACCATTTTAAATCGATTGAAAACGAGTTTACAAAATGGATTTCTATAAATGAGTTTCAACCTACAAATTTTAAAATGAGCATGATGTTGCTTTTAATGCCTAAAGCTTTTAAAAAACAGACAAAAACGTATATGACTAACTTTAAAAATTTTGTAGAAAAAGGAACCTCTGTTTACAATAAAGAATAAAAAAATTACAACAATGCGGAAATTAAAATTAATATGGGATTTTAGAGGACCTGCTGGACAGAAAACGGCAGAGCATCATTTAATACACTTAAAAGAATATATTGCAATTAACAAATTAAACATTACAATTACTGGTGTTGAATCTATAAGTGATATGCACAGTTTAGCATATTTAATAGTTGATGAATCTGAAATGAAACCCATTAGAGATGCTTTAAAACCTCATAGAGGACAAGTGTATTCTGAAGCATAAATAAGTTCTTTTTTACGCCAAACAAATACCAATCACTAACCCAACCCACTAAATAACAGTGATTTGAGTTTTTAAAAACTTTCAACTACCTTCGTTTAAAATTGAATAGCATACCTACATCTCGTTTCTTTACCTATTTAAATGCTTTTTACCCGTGAATTATTAACGGTAATTTACAATTTTGCTAACCGCAAGTTAAATGTTAGTTATGAAAAAAATTATACCAATACTCTTTTTACTATTGTTATTAGGTTGTAGTGAAGACAGACGCGTTTCTGAGACACCAGAGCCATCAGCAAACCTCCCAACAATATCAATAACAACCGAGAACCTATCACCTATTGTTTCTAAAGAAGACTATTTAAATGGAAGCTTAGAAATATCAGGAGAAAGTATTGACAACAACCTATTAGTAGATCTCAAAATTAGAGGTAGAGGAAATACAACTTGGAATTTCCCTAAAAAACCATATCAAATAAAATTTGACTCTAAAGAAAGTGTTTTAGGAATGCCTGAAGACAAAAAGTGGATTTTATTAGCAAATTATACAGACAAAACAATGCTAAGAAATGAAGTCGCATTTGATTTGAGCAGATTTAGCGATTTAGACTGGACTCCAGAGAGTCGTTTTGTTGAACTTTTTATAAATAGTGAATATTTAGGCGTCTATCAGATTACCCAAAAAGTAGAAGAATCTTCCAATAGAGTAAATATTGGAGACGATGGTTATTTATTAGAGGTAGATCAACTTTCTAGACTAGACGTAGACGACGTTTATTTTGAAACAAGTCATTATTTATTCAACATTAAAGAACCTAGCCTCAATGCTGAAGACAATGCGTATAATATTATAAAAAACTATATCGAATTAACCGAAAGCGTACTCTTAGGAGACAATTTTAGCGACCCTATTAATGGATATGCTAAATATATAGATGTAGACTCTTTTATAGACTGGTATCTTGTAAATGAAATAACAAAAAATAATGATGCTATCTTTTACTCTAGTGTTTATATGAACTACATCCCTGGCGGTAAATTAAAAATGGGACCAATATGGGATTACGACATTAGTCTTGGTAACATTAACTATAACGGAAATGATACTACAGATGGGTTTTGGATTAAAAATGCCACTTGGTATTCTCGCCTTTTTGAAGATCCTATTTTTGTTGAAAAAGTAAAATCTAGATTTAATTATTTTTATAACAATAGAAGTCTTTTTCAAGAAAAAATTAACTCAAATTCTTCCTTTTTATATGAAGCACAAGAAAGAAACTTTAATACTTGGCCCATTTTAGGCGTCTATGTTTGGCCTAACAATGTCTTTTACCCAACATACGACGAAGAAGTCACCTATCTAGATCAGTGGCTTAATGATAGATTAGAGTGGCTTAACACCTCCTTCAATAATTTGTAATTTACTTTTTTATGCACTAAAGCTCCATGAGGATTTTACCCTATTAAATCTTTATTTTGAGTTTTTCATTCGCACAAAGTCAAAGCTCAAAAAAAACCAACTAACCACTAATAAATTAACTTTAAAATGTGCTGCACTTTTTAAAAACAAACCTTTTGATTTTGAAAACTTTAAAATCAAATTCAAAGACTACGCTACAATACCTGTTTCAGGAAGTTCACTCAATGCTAAATCTTATTCTCTGGCCAAAAAGCTTAACGTTGGAGATTATGTTACAATTTTTCAAATAGAAAATAGGATTCTCAATGGAAGAAAATCTCACGAACACAAAACATTGATTATTAAAATAGTTACACTTTAATTTAATAGATAAGAACACTTACTCTTCATGTCGTCTTTCAGCATATTCATAGCCTTCTATCCACCATTTTTCCATTAATCGCTTACTAAATATCAATGAATTTTCTGTAAGACTCGTTGGAGTATAATATAAATTCAACTTCACATTATTATGCTTTGCGGCAAGCTTTCCAATTATAACATCATTTTTTTCGACCTGATCTAGCAAATGACCAAACAAACTAATCATTAATGAAAACGGATTTTTCCCTAAAACTTTTTGTTTTCCTAGAGTTTCAGCCTCTAAAACAATAGCGTCAACTTCTGTTGCACCTCTTCGTATTGCTTCTCTAATGGGAATAACACTTCCTAATCCACCATCTGCATATTCATAACCATCAACTTTAGCCAAAGACATAAATGGTATATAATTACACGAAATCCAAATCCAATTGCAAAACTCTTCGTAAGAACACTCTTGTATAGATTTATACTCTACACGATTCATAGACAAGTTAGATACCGTAACCACGACATCGTGCTTTTCTTTTTTAATTTTTGTGTATTCTGCAAAAGTTACATTTTTTCTAATATTTCGTCTGAGCGCTTTACTTTCTCCAAAAGTTCGTCTTCGTCTTATAAACTGCCATAAAGAGTTCACAAAATCAATAGACACATATTCTCTATCTCCTTTTTTACGTTGTATAAAAGGACTTACACTAAAAATATCGTGTTGTTGCACATTTGTAAAAATATCGTAGAGCTTTCCTATTTCATTAGCAGCCAAGTGTGGTACTAAAAGACTTCCTGTAGAGGTTCCTAAAAACATATCGTAATTATGTTTTTCACGCTCTATTAAGTACTGAGCAACACCACCTGCAAACGCACCTTTACTTCCACCTCCAGATATTACTAATGCTCGCATTAATTTCTTTTTTGTTCTAATTCTTCAGATAACTGTTTGGCAAACTTAACCAAACGCCAATTATGATGTGATTTTGCGTTTTCTAAATTAGACATACAGTCTTCATTACAAGATTTTATCATTTTTAAATACTGAAACGCCTTAATTCTTAAATCTGCATTGTACTTCTCACCTGTATAATCTATCAATTCTTGAAATAAAGCTTGTTTGTTATCTGCTTTATAAAACGGTGTACTAAGATTTAAAACAATCCATAACAACCGTACATTTTTATCATTAAAACCAACAACATCTCTTGTTTTAAAAAGATAAGCCGATCGATCCTCAGGAAAACTAGACCAAAGATTGTACAATGCATTTTCTATGGTAATGTACGACTTATCATCCAAAAGCGACTCATAACCTTCCTTTAAATTAACAGGTATTTGCCTCACATATTTAGAGATAGCCTGACGAACTTTTAAACCATTGTTAAAGGTTTCAGGTGTTACCAATTCTGGTACTTGTGATATAATTTTCGCCTTAGCCTCGTCAGACACGTAATATTTGAGATATTCAGAGCATTTAGAAGATTTTGCCTGACAGTCTACCATCAAAAATTCATTTATATAGGTAGATTGCTTTTTCAATATATCAAAAGCATTATCCACAGGAAAATCTTTTTGCTTTATCCATAAGTTCACAAAACTAGACAAAGAGCGTCCATATATACGCTCTACCTCCTTTATAAAATCGGAAGTTTCAGCATTTTTAAATTTATATTTTTCCAAATAATTTATTACAGCTTGCCTAAAAACTCGATCTCCAACTTTAGTTCGTAGCGCATGTAAAACCCACGCCCCGCGCTGATAAAATGTTAGACTACTAGATTTAGGATTTAGAAGCGATGTTCCATTGCCTGAAATATCTTGCTTTCCTAAATCTATTGATGATTCTAAAAGTTTAAAATAAAAATAATTTTCACCAAAAACATCCTTTTCTGCTAAAAGCGCATAATAAGTTGCAAACCCTTCTTGTAACCAATGATGCGCTCCAGACTTAGCTGTTACCAAATCACCAAACCATTGATGCGCAAGCTCATGAGCATTAACGTTTACATAGTTTTTATCATTAAAACCTATAGAATCTACCACAAAAGCATCAGAAAAAATAGTAAGGCTTGTGTTTTCCATACCTGCATACAGAAAATCATGTACAGGTACTTGTTTATAATTTTGCCATGGGTAAGCAACTCCAATTTCTTCTTCTAGAAAATCGAACATTTGCTTAGAATAACGATACGTTGGCTCAACTTTTAAAGAATCTTCTGGATAGTAGTAATACTCTAAAGGAATACCACTTTTAGAGGTTTCTGTTTTCTTTTCATATTTACCAACAACAACAGCAACCAAATAACTAGACATTGGATGCTTCATATCATATTCCCAAAGCACATGTCCATCATTGTCTGATTTAGATTTTAAAACTCCATTTGAAATAACCTGATATGTTTTTGGTGCAACAAATTTTAAATCAAACTCAATTTTATCATTTGTATCATCTAGACTTGGCAACCAATTACTTGTATATTTTCCTTGACCTTGTGTCCAAATTTGATTCCTTCCTTCATTTTCCCAACCAACAAAATACATCGCCTTTTTAGGAGAAGCAAAAAACAAAAAACTTAGATTATAAGTCTGCCCTTTTTCAAAACTGTGATATATTTTTAGCTTTTTACCATCATTACTAAAGTTAACCTCAGAACCATCAATAGCAACATGTATAAACTTCATATTAACGGCGTCTAAATAGATAGAATCAGTAGATCTAAGAATATCAAACTTTACATCATAGGAGTTATATTTTGTGCTATCAACCTGAAATTGATTAAAAACAATTAAAGCTTCTACTTTTTTAAAATCCACATAGTCTGTTTGTTGCGCAACCGAAACACTAGCTAAACACACACTCAAAATGATAAAAAAATTCTTCATAGATAATATTAAACAACAATATGACCAAAATACATCTTTCTATAATTTTATATTGGTCATTTAACAAAATAGTAGGTTTTAGATTCAATACATAACAACTGAGTTACAGACAAAGTTTTCAAAAAGCTTAGCTCCTTCAATCTATTAGATTATTGATGTCTAAACATTAAATAAATCCACAACTACGAGCACAAATTTATGAACTCCCAATAATTACGTCAAAAACCTTGATTAAAACTAGGCAAATGCACTATACCATGCGTCGCTCACAAAAACTTATTAACCACCTGATAATTATCACTATTTTATCAACTTATATTATATAAATTTGTTGTAAACAATTTAACATTGTTGTTTTTAAAACAAACCTAATGAACCCAAACCCATTTGAAATTGGTTATTACTGTGACGACGAATTAAAGTCATTGGGATTTAAATCTATTGGTACTAACGTTAAAATTGCTAAGAATTGTTTAGTTGTAGGTATTCCTAACATCTCTATTGGTAATAATGTTATTATTGACTCATTTTGCTCAATTATAGCTTCCGGAAGCGGTAATTTAACCATTGGATCTTATGTTCACATTGCTTCATTTTGCCACTTACTAGCCTCTGAAGGCATTGACATAAAAGATTTTAGCGGATTATCTCAAGGAGTTAAGATTTACAGCAAAACAGATGATTATTCTGGTAATTCGTTAACAAACCCAACAATTCCTAATACATATAAATCCATGAAAAAAGGAAGAGTTATCATTAACGAGCATTCTATTATTGGTGCCGGCTGTGTTATTCTTCCAAACGTTAGCGTTGGCGAAGGTGCTTCAATTGGTGCTTTATCGCTTATTGTATCAAACTTAGACTCTTGGACCATATATACAGGAAACCCTCTAAAAAAACTCACAAAGCGCTCTAAAAACTTATTGCAAAAAAAAGAGGCTTTTCTTATGCAACTAGAACAAAACAAAAAATAGCTTACGTTAAAAAAAAAAAAAAAAATTGATTGCCGAATTTACACTTCAACGTTTAAATCTATTAATTAATCAAAATTAATACCTAAAAACAACTTTGATTACAACATTTATTTACCTTTAATGTACTTTATTTTTTTTGATTACTAACAACATATGAATCATCACACAATGCATGTAGAAATAGATATTAAAAGCAAGATAAAAGACTACATTATTGAATCTACATTAGACGATGTAGAAAAAATAAAAGACAATACACTTATTTTTGAAGAAGGCATACTTGACTCAATGGGCTTGCTCTTTTTAATTGAATTCTTAAAAGAAGAATTCAACATTGAAACTAGCGACGAAGAGCTTGTTGTTGAAAATTTCGAATCCATTAATAGTATTTTGACTTTTGTAGAAAAAAAGATATAATCTCTAACTTATTATTCACCAATTATGTGTGGAATATCTGGCTTTTACAACTGTAATTTAAGCCCAGACAACAAAGCTGATACATTAAGGCGAATGCTTACAAGAATTAAGCATAGAGGACCTGATGAAAGTGGAATTTACGTGTCTAACAACATTGGACTCGGTAGCGTTCGCTTAAGTATTATTGACTTAGCCACAGGCACAATGCCATTACCTAACGCCAACAATTCTTTATGGATTGTGTTTAATGGTGAAATTTTTAACCACATAGAGCTAAGAGAAGAACTATTAGCAAAAAACCACACCTTTAAAACACAAAGCGACACAGAAGTTATTGTGCATTTATACGAAGAATACGGTCCGGAGTTTCTTAATAAATTAAATGGCCAGTTCGCTATTGCTATTTGGGATAAAACTAAACAAGAATTATTTTTAGCAAGAGACAGAGTTGGTATTAGACCACTGTTTTACACCACCATTGGAAACACTTTTGTATTTGCTTCTGAAATTAAATCCTTTTTAGAATTCCCTGAGTTTCATCCAAAGATTTCCGAAAAAACATTATCAGAATATTTCACATTTTGGACATCATTATCCGCTGACACAATTTTTGAAGGAGTCTCTGAGTTGCCACCAGGAAGCTATATGACCATTAATGCACGTTCAAAATCTATTAAGACGTATTGGACGCTTCCCATCACTAAGCCAAACGCTTACGAATTTAATACCGCCAAAGAAGCTGCAGAAACGTTTGAAACTATATTTACGGATGCTGTAAAATTAAGATTAAGAGCAGATGTTCCTGTTGCAGCCTATTTGAGTGGAGGCTTAGACTCTAGTATTACCACAGCTTTTATAAAAAAAATATCACCAAATAATCTTCGTACTTTTTCAATTGGTTTTACCGAAAAAGATTTTGACGAGTCATCGTATCAAAACATTGCTAGAGATTATTTTGAAACACAACATTCTAGTGTCACCTGCAGCCCTAAAGACATTTCAGATAGCTTTAAAGCTGTCGTTTGGCATGCAGAAGCGCCACTACTGCGTACAGCTCCTACTCCAATGAATTTATTAGCTAAAAGCGTAAGAGCTCAGAATATCAAAGTGGTGATTACTGGAGAAGGCGCAGATGAACTTTTTGGAGGTTATAACATATTTAAAGAAACCAAGATTAAACACTTTTGGGCTAAAGATCCGCAATCTAAGTATCGTCCATTATTGCTAAAAAAACTATATCCATATATTCCACAAATTAGCAAAGCAAATAACAACATATTAAAACTCTTTTTTGGATATAAACTGAGTGAGACGTCCTCACCTATTTATTCGCATTTATTGCGATGGAATAACACCTCTCGCATCAATAATTATTTATCTAAAGACTATAAAATAGCCATTTCTAATTACCATCCAATTTCTAAAATTGAAGACCAATTAAAAGACCAACTAAACGGCTATGACTACCTTACAAAAGCCCAGTGGATTGAAATTAACTTTTTCATGTCTAAATACCTATTGTCATCGCAAGGAGACCGCATGGGAATGGCAAACTCTATAGAAGGTCGCTATCCATTTTTAGACCACAGAGTGATTGAGTTTTGTATGAAATTAAATCCAGATCTAAAACTTAAAGGCTTAAATGAAAAATACCTTTTAAAATATATGATGAAAGATAGAATCCCAGACGCCATCTTAAACAGATCAAAACAAGCCTATAGAGCACCAATAAGAAGTACTTTCTTTTCTGAAGAGATGCCTCTCTATTTAAGCAGCATGTTATCTGAAGAAAACATTACAGCTTATGGAATTTTTAATCTAGACTTTGTAAATCAGCTCATAAACAAAATGAAACTCAACAAACAAGTTTCTGAAATTGATAATATGGCAATTACAGCCGTTTTATCAACTCAAATATTATATGATCTATTTATTAATAAATCAATTCCAAAACTACAAGAACATGAACTTGTAGTGCTGAATAAAACAATAATAGATTCATCAACGATAACAATAAACTAATTATGAAAACACCAAACAAACCTTTTTCTAAAGACATATTGCATATTGAAAATATTGAAACCGTTTGCAATGACATCATAAAAAAACTAAAAACCGATGTTGCCAAAAAACTGCAACGTAGAGGTGCTGTGATTGGCATTAGCGGAGGCATTGACTCATCTGTTTGTTTGGCATTATCAGCTAAAGCTTTTGGACCAAATAAGGTTACAGCCATCATGCTGCCTGAACAAGACTCAAGTGATGACAGCAGAATACTTGCAGAAAAATTAGCAGCAAAATTTGATGTTACTGACACCTTAGTAGAGGATATTACACAAGCTTTAAATGGTTTTGGCTGCTACCAAAGACGAGATGAAGCTATCGCTAGAGTTATTACTGATTTTAACCCAACTGTTGATAAAGCAAAAATTGAAATAAAACAAGAGGCTGCCTCTAATTTACCACCAGCCTTTTCTGTAACGGTTATAAAACCAAATGGAGAAGTGATAAGTAAATTATTACCCGTTAGAGAATACCTTCAAATTGTAGCATCTACAAACTTTAAACAACGTAGCCGAATGAGCATGCTTTATTATCATGCCGAACGGCTGCATTATGCCGTTATTGGCACTCCAAACAAACACGAAGTAGAACAAGGCTTCTTTGTTAAACATGGTGACGGAGCGGCAGATGTGATGCCTATCGGTCATTTATACAAAACGCAAGTTTATCAAATCGCAAAACACTTGGGAGTGCCTCAAGAAATTATAGACAGAACACCGACCACAGATACCTATACAGCAGAACAAACCCAAGAAGATTTCTTTTATCAAATGCCATTTGAACAAATGGATCTCATGTGGTATGGTTGGGAGAACAACTATTCAGCTGAAGAAGTTAGTAAAGTGATGAACAAAACTAAAGAAGAGATCGAAAGTATCTATAAAAACTTTGAGCGCAAAAAAAAGACTACAGAATACTTAAGAATGCGACCAATATTTTAAAAACCTATTCTTATGAATGTTTTTGATTATCTGTTTGAAACGTCCAAAAATCTTGATAAAGACTTCTTATTAGGCACAAAAGAAACAGCCTCTTTTAAAAAATTATATAACGATAGCCTAAATATTGCATCCTATTTAAACGAAACTATTGGAGAAGGCAAAAACATTCTATTAATAAGCTCTAATTCTTCTTTTTTCATAACCGCTTACTTAGGAATTTTAAAATCCGGAAACACATGTATTCCTATTGATTTCTCTATTGAACAAAGCAATTTAGATTACATTATTGACACCACAGAAAGCAAAACTATTTTTGTAGATAAAATTGCGCAACGCAAATTAGAATGCTCTTCAACGATTAATCTTATAGACGAAACAACACACACACAACTAACTAACAACAAAAAACATACAACAAACACTTCTACAAATTATTTAAACCCAATTGCAGAAATAATATTCACTTCTGGTTCCACAGGAAAACCAAAAGGAGTTATGATTAGTCATCACAATATTATATCTAACACCAATTCTATTATTGAATATCTTAAACTCACCTCTAAAGATATTATGGAAGTTGTATTACCATTTTATTATTGCTATGGCTTATCATTATTACATACACATTTAAAAGTTGGAGGTTCAATTGTTTTAAACAATAATTTCATGTTTTTAGGAACCGTTATCAACGATTTAAAGAATTATAACTGCACTGGCTTTGCAGGAGTACCTAGCCACTTTCAGATTCTACTAAAAAAATCACAATCCTTTAAAACTGAAACGTTCCCAAGTTTACGATACGCAACACAAGCAGGCGGAAAACTACATTCCGTTTTTATTGATGAATTCACCACAGCATTCCCATCTAAGGAATTCTACATCATGTACGGACAAACTGAAGCTACCGCACGCTTATCTTATTTACCTCCAGAATTCATTAAAACAAAAACAGACTCCATAGGAAAAGCCATTCCAAATGTTGAATTAAAAATTGTTAATGAAAAAGGTGAAATTACCAAAACCAATGAAGAAGGCGAATTATTAGCGCGTGGCGAAAACATCATGCTGGGTTATTACAAAGACGAAACAGCAACAAACTTAACTATAGAAAACGGTTGGCTCCACACAGGCGACTTGGCCAAAACCGACAAAGACGGATTTATCTACATCGTCGCTCGAAAAAAAGAAATCCTAAAAGTTCGTGGCAAAAGAGTAAGCCCTAAGGAAATTGAAAAAGTAATTCTATCTGTACCTGAAGTCATAGACTGTACAATCTCTGGTTTTGACGACAATCTTTTAGGCGAAGCCATACAAGCCACAATTACACTAAACACGCACCATAATGAAGTCCAAATAAAAGAAAACATACTTCAAAAATGTGCTAAACATTTAGCAGCTCATAAAATTCCTCAAAAATTTGTTTTTAAAAACACTATACAAATGAGTGCCACTGGTAAGAAAAAGTGTTAAGAAAATCACTAAAACTACAAATATTCAATTTGACAACGTTTTGAGATAAAGCACCTTATTAACGAAAACATTTTCCTGTAATATCAAATTAAAATCTTTGCGCCTTTTCACACCATTAATTTATTTCAATAAAATAATCAAAGAGCCGTTTTGAACTTTTACTTTATAACGAAATAGTTTAATTTCGTTCTTATGAGCGTGAATTTACAAACTCCCATTGATTATCTCAAAGGTGTCGGTCCAAACCGAGCGGATTTGTTGCGCTCAGAGCTGGGCATTCAAACGTATCAAGACCTCATAAATCTTTTTCCTAATCGTTATATAGATCGTACTAGATATTATAAAATAAATGAATTACAGCGTAACAATGCTGAAGTTCAAATCGTTGGTGTCATAACTGGATTTAAAGAAGTGGCCCAAAAACGAGGCAAACGCCTAGTTGCTAACTTTAGAGACGACAGCGGAATAATGGAACTCGTTTGGTTTAGAGGACAGAAATGGATACGAGAAAACCTAAAAACAGGTCAACCTTACGTGATTTTCGGAAAAACCAATTGGTTTAATGGAAAATACAGCATGCCACATCCCGAAATTGAATTACAAGCTGAGCATGAGAGCAACTTGCGTTCTGCCATGCAAGCCATATACCCATCAACCGAAAAATTATCAAATAAAGGCATCACAAACAAAGTCGTTACCAAAATTATGCAGCAATTGTTTTTGGAATCAAAAGGACGCTTTGTTGAAACCTTGCCTGATTCAGTGATGACTGAATTAAAATTAATTCCAAAATCAGAGGCACTATTTAATATTCATTTTCCGAAGACTCCAGAGCTTCTTGCAAGAGCTCAATTTCGATTAAAATTTGAAGAATTATTTTACATTCAGCTGCAATTAATTATTAAAAATCTCATTCATAAATCAAAAATCAAAGGCTTCTCCTTTGATAAAGTTGGCGACTATTTTAACACCTTTTACAAAAACCATTTACCCTTTGAATTAACCAATGCACAGAAGCGTGTTTTAAAAGAAATTAGACTCGATTTAGGTAGCAATGCACAGATGAATCGACTTTTACAGGGAGATGTAGGCTCTGGTAAAACCATCGTAGCCTTTATGTCAATGCTCATGGGGCTTGACAATGATTTTCAATGCTGCCTAATGGCCCCAACTGCTATTTTGTCAGCTCAGCACTACCAAGGAATAAGTGAATTATGTAAACCACTTAAAATCAGTGTTTCATTATTAACGGGTTCAACTAAAACTTCAGACAGAAAGATAATTCATGAAAATCTAGAAAATGGGAATTTACAGATCTTAATTGGCACACACGCACTGCTTGAAGACAAGGTGAAATTCAAAAATTTAGGCCTTGCGATTATAGATGAACAGCACCGATTTGGAGTCGCCCAACGGAGTAAGTTATGGCATAAAAATGAATTACCTCCCAACGTTTTGGTGATGACCGCTACTCCAATTCCGAGAACTTTAGCCATGTCTGTATATGGTGACTTAGACATCTCTGTAATTGATGAATTACCAGCAGGTCGAAAACCTATAAAAACAGTACATCGCTACGACAATAATCGCCTAAAAGTTTTTAAATTCATGAAAGATGAAATCGCTTTAGGAAGACAAATATATATTGTCTACCCCTTAATTCAAGAGAGCGAAAAAATGGATTATAAGGATTTGATGGATGGCTACGAAAGTGTCTCTAGAGAATTTCCTATGCCAGATTATCAAATTTCGATTGTGCATGGTAAAATGAAACCAGCCGACAAAGATTACGAAATGGAACGTTTTGTTAAAGGTGAAACCCAAATTATGGTAGCTACAACCGTCATTGAAGTTGGCGTAAACGTCCCAAATGCATCGGTAATGATTATTGAAAGTGCAGAACGTTTTGGCTTATCGCAATTGCACCAATTACGTGGTCGTGTTGGTCGTGGTGCCGAACAGAGCTACTGTATTTTAATGACGAGCCATAAACTGAGCCAGGATAGTAAAACCAGACTAGAAACCATGGTACGTAGCAGTGATGGCTTTGAAATTGCTGAAGTGGATTTAAAACTACGTGGACCAGGTGATATTATGGGCACGCAACAAAGCGGTATTTTAAATTTACGTATAGCTGACATTGTTAAAGACAAAGACATCTTAGAGCAATCGCGCTATTACGCTAAAAGTATTCTAAAACAAGATCCTAGCCTGGCTGCGCCTGAGCATAAAGTTATTTTGAACACTTACCGACAAATGAGTAAGTATCGTAATATATGGAATTATATAAGTTAAAAAGTGTCAAAACAAACATTTACAACCACTTACTAACACCTTAGTTTTAGAATAAGTAAATTCCATTTTCATATCAATAACTTACCTCAGAAAAACATAAGAAAAATCACTTTTAAATTAAACCTTTTGTAACTGATGGAGTCTAACCAAAAATAATAGAATACATCATTTTGAAGTTATTAAAGTTAAAGCTCCTAAAATCATCACTATATCTCGTTTTAGCACTCAGTTTTTTTATGAGTTGCAATAATACAAACACAGATAAATCATTAAAATCTAACACGATTACGAATGTTAATCAAGACATTCCTGTTTATGATTTTAATCAATTTGAACCCTTAATTTATACGGAATCCGATAAAACCTATCTCATTAATTTTTGGGCGATGTGGTGTGCTCCTTGCGTCAAAGAATTACCATACATTGAGCAATTTGCAGCAAAACATCCTGACGTTGAAGTTATTTTAGTAAGCTTAGATTTCCCAAAAGATATTGAAACAAAGCTTAAGCCATTTTTAAAGAAAAAAAAGATAAGCTCTAAAGTCGTGTTATTAGATGATCCAGATTCTAACACTTGGATAGACAAAATTGACCCTAATTGGTCTGGAGCCATTCCATTTACCATTATGTTCAACAAAGATGAACGCTTATTTTATGAACGTTCATTCGAAAATTTAGAAGACCTAGAAAACCAAATAAACAAACTTAATTAAAACAAACATGAAAAGAATCAGTGTTCTAATTGCCATTATTGGCTTATCTGCAAGTGTACTTGTATCTTGTAAAAATGAAGGAAATACAACAGGAGAACCTTCTGCTGAAAACCAACATAAAGATCATAAAGGAGAACGCCCTCCACATGACGGAGACCGAAAAGGGCCACCGCACGGAGGCGATAGAAAAGGTCCACCAAAAGGAGGTAGTCCAGAACAAACCAAAACCCTAGAAGAAATTGGAGGTTACAACATTGGAGATGTTGCTACGGATTTCAATCTTAAGAACGTAGATGGTTCAATGGTTTCTTTAGCTAGCTTTGAAAACGCAAAAGGTTATATTGTGACATTTACCTGTAACGAATGTCCATTTTCGGTATTATATGAAGACCGTTTAATTGCATTAAACAATGAATATGCACCAAAAGGGTATCCTGTAATTGCCATTAACCCAAACAGTCCTGAAAACGAAAAAGAAGGTTATGAAGCGATGCAAAAACGTTCAGAAGACAAAGGGTTTACATTTCCTTACTTAGTAGATGAAGGTCAAAAAATATATCCTCAATATGGTGCTGTAAGAACACCTCATGTGTTTTTATTAGATGCAGAACGTAAAGTACAATATATTGGTACTATAGATGACAATGCAAAATCACCTGAAGATGTTAAGGTTAACTACGTAAAAGATGCCATTGATGCTTTAGAAAAAGGAGAACAACCAAATCCAAATTACACAAAAGCGATAGGATGTCCTGTAAAAGCTAGCAGAGCTTAAAAGACACACTAAAACAACAGTTATAAAACAGCATCTTCTCGATGCTGTTTTTGTTTTTATAGTACTTATTAAGGGCTCGTTAACTTACATTACTCAACACAATCCATATTAATTACTATTTTTATTCAAAATTCACAAGCAATTCATTAATGAATCATTTCCCTAATATAGCTTTCAAAAGTAGCGAAGGAGCTACAGATATTGAATGCATTCCATTAGCTGAATTATTCTCTCGTATAAAAAAAGACCCTAGTCACAATCCACATCAGCCTCACCGAATTTCCTTTTTTGCCTTATTGATTGTCACAGAAGGTAAAGGTGAACATCAAATTGATTTAAAGACTTACAACATCCAAAAAGGCTCTGTACTTAAAATTGCAAAAGGTCAAGTACATGCTTTTCAAGATAATTTACAGTACGATGGTTATCTGGTCATATTTACAGAGGATTTTATTTTAAAATACTTCTCAAAGTCTTCTATTGAATTTATTTCGCATTTATACAACTATCATATTTCGAATCCATTAGTTGAAAACAGCTCCTTAACCGATTTTTTTTTAGAACAATTAACCCAAGAAATTCAAAGTAAATACACTTATGCTCAAAAAGAAATAGTAGCTAAAATATTAGAACTATTTCTATTAAAACTAGAGCGCGAAACTCATAAAATCTCTGATAAAACGTTTAATAAAAAACATCAAAGCCTTTTTATGAACTTCAAAACTTTAGTTGAAAAACATTATACCAAAACACGAAACGTCAAAGATTACGCACAGTTACTCAACATATCTACAAAACACCTCAACTCTATAGTTAGAGCAAGCACCTTAAATACTGCCAAACATTTTATTGATAATTACGTGATTTTAGAAATTAAGCGTGTTATTTTCAGTAGCTCTTTAAGCCTGAAAGAAGTGGCTTATCAAAATGGATTTGATGAAGTCACCAATTTCTCTAAGTTTTTCAAAAAACACACAGGCCTTTCTCCTAAGGAATTCAAATCCTCACTTTAGCCTATAGGTTTCAGATTTACCATTTTTAATAATGGATTTACCTTTTACAATTGTAGTTATATGAAGACCTTTGCTATAAAACATATTATGAGCGACGTCGCAAAATGCCCTACTTGTGGGAGCTATTCTAAGATAAAAGTAAAAGAAGGAGAAACTACATATCAAGCTGTTCAGGATGAAGAAGCTTTTAAAAAAATTCAGCAATTAAAAAAGGCCATGGATAAATTTAAAATGAAAGCCGATCAACTTGAAAAAGAATTAGACCTATTAAAATCTAAACATTCATAAATAAACACCTATTATGAAAATTGCAGTAACATCAGCAAGCGGTCATTTAGGATCTGCCATTGTAAAAGCACTTTTAAAAGAAACAAAAAACGAAAATATTATAGCCATAGCACGAACCACTGAAAAAGCAGAACACCTAGGTGTAGAAGTTAGAAAAGGTGATTACAATAGTCGTGAAGATTTCAATGCCGCTTTAAAAGGTATAGATATCGTATTGTTAGTTTCGGGTATGGATGAGCCACAAAAACGAATACAACAACACCGCAATGTCATTGAAGCAGCCAAACAAAACGGTGTGCAAAAAATAGTATATACGAGTATTGTAGGTGCTGAAGAAAACAATGCTTTTAGTCCTGTAGTACAAAGCAATCGTCAAACAGAAGAAGACATTCGCAATTCCGGTTTACAATGGGTTATTGGTAGAAATGGCATTTATATTGAACCCGATTTAGAATATATAGATACTTATATAAAAGACGGTGAGATAAGAAATTGTGCAGATCAAGGTAAATGTACGTATACGAGTCGAGAAGAATTAGGATATGCCTATGCTAAATTGTTATTAGAGGACAAGCATAATGGTAATACCTATAATTTAGTTGGTGAAGCGATTTCTCAAAAGCAACTAGCCGATTTTATTAATCAGGTTTATAATACAAATCTTATCTATCATGCTGTTTCTGTAGAAGCTTATAAGACAGATAGAATAGCAGAGCTTGGTGAGTTTCTAGGTACAGTCATAGCAGGAATTTACGAAGGCATTAAAAATGGTGCTAACGATGTGCATTCTGATTATGAAAAAGCTGCTGATAGGCCTCACAAATCGGCTTTAGAATTAATAGAACATCACTATAAAAATCACGTTCAAAACTAAATTTAAGAGTATTGCGTATTTTAGAAAACTTCATAAAAACGGTAATTTTAGAAGAAGCTACTATTACAGAAAAAGTTACACTTTCTAACAAAGCTTATAGAATTCGTCTGCAAGGAGACAGTATTCGTAAAGCAACGTTTACACCTGGTGCGTTCTTAAGAATGGCCATAGGTATTGGCAAAGAAGAACTGTCAATGAAAGACAAAATAAGAAGCTACAGTGTTTGGGATATTGATAAAGAAAAAGGCACATTAGATTTAGCAATTGCCACACATAGTAATGGTGTAGGCTCACAATGGGCAAAGCATTGCAAAGAAGGTGATACCATTTATTACAAATGGAAGAAAGGTAATTTCATAGCGGATGATTCAGCCGAAAGCTATATCATGATAGGAGATCTTTCTGCTTTGTCTCATTTATACATGATTAACCGAAATATTGGTAAGGATAAGCAAATCATTAGTGTTATCTATAATTCTAATAAAAGTGAATTATTTCCAGATATAGATGGACATTTTCCTTTTCATTTTTATGAATTACCTGAAAACCCATACCATGAAATCATCACTAAATTAAAAGACATCACCCCTACTCTAAAAGGCAAAACGCTAGTTTATATTGCTGGTGATAGCAGAACCTGTATTGCTTTAAATCATTTTTTTAGAAAAGAATTGCATTGGGACACCAAACGAATAAAAACAAAACCTTTTTGGAACCCTGAAAAACAAGGTCTAGAATAATTCCCAATAAAAAGACGTTAAAACAACCCCTAGATTATTATAGGCACAAAAAAAAACAGCACCTTTAAAGATGCTATTTTTTTTGCTAATATATAGATTCCTACTGTCGCAGGAATTTGGTTATCTAGAATAATTTGGAGCTTCCTTAGTAATGGTAACATCATGTGGGTGACTTTCATTAATACCAGAACTTGTGATTTTCACAAAACGTCCGGTTTCTTTTAAAGTGGCAATATCTTTAGCACCACAATAGCCCATTCCTGCTCTAAGCCCACCAATAAACTGATGAATACTTTCTACCAACTCACCTTTATATGGTACACGACCAACAATACCTTCAGGAACTAATTTTTTAATATCATCTTCAACATCCTGAAAATAACGGTCTTTACTTCCTTGTTTCATGGCTTCTACAGATCCCATGCCTCGGTAAGATTTAAATTTACGTCCTTCGTAGATAATCGTTTCTCCTGGACTTTCTTTTGTTCCTGCTAAAAGCGATCCTAACATTACGGTATCTGCACCAGCGGCAATCGCTTTAGGGATATCTCCTGTATAACGAATTCCACCATCAGCAATCACAGGAACTCCTGAACCTTTAATAGCCGCAGCCACTTCTAAAACTGCAGAGAACTGAGGAAAACCAACTCCTGCTACTACTCTAGTGGTACAAATTGAACCTGGTCCAATACCAACTTTCACTGCATCAGCTCCAGCTTCAACTAAATATTTTGCAGCAGCACCAGTAGCGATGTTACCAACTATGACTTCCAATTTTGGAAATTTCTTTTTAATCTCTTTTAACACTGCTACAACACCTTTGGTATGACCATGAGCGGTATCAATAATCACAGCATCAACACCAGCATTTACTAATGCCGAAGCACGTTCTACAGCATCACCTGTAACTCCAATAGCTGCTGCTACACGTAAACGACCGAAAGAATCTTTATTGGCATTTGGCTTTTGCGTCACCTTAGTGATATCTCTAAAGGTAATTAGTCCCTTTAGTTTATAATTATCATCAACAATTAATAATTTTTCAATTTTGTTTTGTTGAAGAATTTTTTCAGCATCTTTTAAAGACGTACCTACAGCTGCAGTGACTAAATTGTCTTTAGTCATAACATCAACAATAGGCTTCTTACTATCGTGTTCAAAACGTAAATCTCTGTTGGTAACAATACCTTTTAATTCGCCATTATCGCCTACAATTGGAATACCTCCAATACCATGCTCTGCCATATTAGACTTCGCATCAAAAACGGTTGCTGTTAATGGTAAGGTCACAGGATCGATAATCATTCCGCTTTCTGCACGCTTTACACGACGTACTTTATCAGCTTGCTGCTCTATCGTCATGTTTTTATGCAACACACCTATTCCACCTTCTTGCGCCATGGCAATTGCCATTTTACTTTCGGTAACCGTATCCATTGCTGCAGAAATCACAGGAATGTTAATGGTTATGTTTTTTGTAAATTTAGTTTGAATACTAACTTCGCGAGGAAGAACTTCTGAAAATGCTGGAACTAAGAGTACGTCATCATAAGTAAGACCTTCTCCAACAATTTTATTTTCGTGTGCTGTCATGGCAATTAAAATTTAATTGCACGCAAAAGTACAATTAATATTGACAAATTATAAGATATTTAAAGGCTATTTGCAACACTTAACAATCTATTAATAATCAATAACAATCCATTTTAAGCTGATCATTGTTTTCAAATGTACTTAACGGTTTGTCTAAGTGTGTTGTAGTGATGGTATGCAACACCTCTAAAACGCGATTTTGCATGGCTACAGAACCACAAATCATTACCACTCCACCTGTATTTAAAACACGGCTTAATAAGTCTTGATGCTCTAAAATTAAATCTTGAACGTAAATTTTATCTTTCTGCTCTTGTGAATAGGCAATATGAAAACTAGATAAGTTTTTCTTACTAAATGCCGAATCGATAATGTTTTCGTAAATATTTAGAGAATCTTGTGTGCGTCCTCCCCAAAATAAATGGTTCTTTGTTTTAATATGATTCTCATTAATCATTCCTAAAAACGGTGCAATTCCAGTACCATTGGCTATCATTACCACTTCTTTTACATCGGTTGGAAAATGAAAATCTAAGTTTCGTTTAACTTGCGCTTTAACGATTTCGTTGACTTTTAAGTTGTTAAAATAATTAGAACAGACCCCAAATTCGTGTTTTTTGATGCTTAAAATAATATCATTTTCTATTTTACCAATAGAATATTGACGTTCAATAAAATCGGCTTCCGGATATAAAGACAACAAATCACCAGACTCAAATTTCACTTTTTTATGTGGTCGCAATTGCACTAAAAATGAATCGTCCTTATTGGGTTCTGATTTATTAATAACCTTAAACTCCTTTAATTTTTTTAAATTGATTTGAGGTTTTTGAAACTTAATCTTTAAATCGTGATTTGTACGCTCGTTCCATTGCTTAATCCATATTTTATAAGCTTCAAAGGATTGATTATTAATTTTGAAAAGCGGAAGGTGTTCCTCAAAATTGTCTTGCTTTTGAAACATCTCATCCACTTCTATGGCATATTTACAATAGTCAGGATACATTAGCGACCCAAAACCAACAACAGCATACTTCATCGTTTGCTTCTGCTGCATTTTTTGAAATAATTTTTCAAAATTTGAAGCACTTGTTGGCGCTTCACCTTCGCCATAAGTCGAGGCAAAAACGATGATATATTTAGCCTTTTTATATTCTGAATACGCGTTTAAAGCTGTAATAAAAACCGAATGACCTTCTGCGATTAAAGCGTCATAAAATAGCTTGGCAGAATTAAAGGTATTGCCGGTTTCAGAACCAACTAAAATGATATAGTCTGCCTCATCTTTTTTGAATTTATTCTTAATTTTCGCTGTTTCTTTTCGTCGTTTTAACGTCATGGCAAAGCCAGAATACATAAAGAATAAAATGGCCAAACTCGCTAAGAACAATACCACTGACCAAAGGATAGTCCCTTGACCTGTATGCAAAATTAAGCTCCAATTAGACGCTAATGCTACAAACGATGTGTTTTGGTTACTGACGATAGCTCCTGTATATTGATTGACTAAAATTTCCTTATCCGATAATTTAACGGTGAAATAATCTTCAATATCATCAGAAAACGGAAACTCAACATATTTTACATCTTCAAGTTTTATGTTTTGAAATGTTTGAAACTCTAAGATGTCTAATTTGTTTTCAACATCATCTTGCTCAGGATAGTTGTGTGATATTTTAGAATCTGGAAGTAAATCAAATTTTTCAAGCGATAGAAATACACCTGTCAGTGTAATAATTACAATAGGAATTAAAGCATATCGACCTATAACAACATGATAATATTGATCAAAGTTTTCTCTAACCACTTTAGAAAAGAAACGTTTGATACCCCCTTGACGTTTTAATATGAGTTGAATTCCTGTTACTGAAATCAGCAATAACAAAAAGGACACGACACCTATTAAAACACGACCTGTTGTTTTTAGAAACAGTGAACGATGAAGGTTAGTGGCGAATTCATAAATGGGTGCTTTCTTTATAATATCACCTAATTTTTCGCCTGTAATGGGATTAATATAAAAGGTTTCACTGTCTCCTTCTTTGGTAATGACTGAGGCACTTACAAAATCATTTTTATCGACTTCGAGTGTAAATACCTCATCATATTCTTGCTGTAACACATTTAAGGTTTCAGCAAGAGACCTATCGTTTGCCCCAGAAACAGCATACGGTTGCAACTGATTTGTAATGGGTTCAAACGCTAAAATAGCACCAGTTACCGATGCTATTAAAATAAACAAAGAAGACATAACAGCCAATACTAGATGACTGTATCTCCAGATGGAAATGGTCATAGTATTGGTTTTATTGAGGCATCATTCGGATGTAACGAATAAATCCTTTTCCTTCTACTTTAGATTTTACGGTTTCTGAAGTCAACTCAAATTCTACATCACTTTCGTAATACTCTTGATCTTCAACAGCGGTTTCAAATCTTAACTTGTAACCTTTATCTAATTTGTCATTATCAATTTCAATGACACTTATAGCACGTTCGCCTCCGCTAATAGTTGCTCCTGTAATGGCATCGATATCTGGCCTTCTTTTTCCATAATAGTCCCACCACGATTCAATGGTATTGTACCACTCATCATCATCTCCTTTAACGTTTAAGGTTTCTACATAGTCGCCTTCTGGATTTAATAATGAAATGACAATATAGGCTCCTTCTCCTGTATAATTTGTCATTTGAATCATACATTTATACTTTGCTGATTCTGTAAAATTAGTAAACGATACTAAACTAAAAGCTACAATATTTAATAATGCTATAATGTGTATATTCTTCATCTTAAAAATTCTATTACTTTAAAAATTCTATTGAAATATTGTTTTTCTTTAACAACTCATTTTCTTTTGCCAAATCATAAGCAGATTCCTCAAAATCTGTAACAATTTGCTTTTTTGCACCGTGTTTTAGTAAAAATTTTAGAACTGAATTGTCCTGTGCTTTCATTGCTGCGATATGCAACGCGGTATTACCTTCATTATTTTTCGCATTAATATCTTGATCCATTGTTGTTGCAATTTCTAAAAGCTCAATACTATTCTTTTCTACAGCCAAATGATACCATGTATTGCCATTTTTCTGAACCGTAGTTAAATCGACTTTATTCTTTTTAAGTACTTCCATCTTTTGAATAAACTGCTCTTTATTTCGCTTAGAGTATGACTCTACTAAATAATATACAAGGTTATTACCATCAGCATCAATAATAGTCGTATCATATCCTTTTTCAATTAAATATGTAACCATATCTGGGGAATTTCCTTTTAACGCTAATGATAATGCTGATTGGCCATGTTTATTAATTGTATTAATAGTTTTCAATTTCTCGACTAAGGTTTTAACGACGATTAAATCATTTCTAGAAGCCGCATTCATAACCGCATTATTTCCTTTAAGGTCTTTAGTGCTTACGTCTAACCCTTTTTCTAATAAGAAATTTATAATTTCTAAGTCTTTACTTCTAGAAGCTAAAACGTGTAAAGGAGTAATTCCTTCTTCATTAGATACATTTGGGTTTAAACCAATACGTTCTAAATACTTATAGACTTCAATACCATTAGCTGATCCTCTAGTACCATTTGCTGCAAATATAAAGGCTTCATCAGTACCTTTAATTCCTTTCTTTAAAAGAGAATTCATTAACGCTATATGACCCGTTTTAGCTGCATAATTAAAAATACCATTCCCTGCTTTGTCAACACTATTAATATCCAAACCTTTAGATTGGAAATAGGTCATTAATTTAAAATCCTTATCATATGGTGCTGCAAGTAATAAAGCATTAGCTCCATTAGGGTTTGTTTTCTTTATTAATTCTGCATCATACTTTGTTAATATGTCATAGACTGCCGTATTTGCTTGTCCTGAAGCTGCTGCAAAATTAATAATGGTATTCCCTTTATCGTCTGTTATATTAGTTTTTGCCCCATTTTCTAATAGATATTCCACCAATTTAGCATTGCCTTTATAAGCTGCCCAAAACGCATAGGTTCTACCATCGTGAGTTAGTTTATTAACATCATTTCCCTTTTGAGAAATCATATAAGTAATGGTCTCTAAAGGTGCGTCTTGCAAGGTTGCATAAACCACACCATCAAAATTGTTAGCATTAGCTTCAGCAGGATTATTGCCTTCTTTTATTTTTTGCTTTACAGTTTCTACAGTTGGCTGAGTTCCCCAAAATTCACGATCTAAAAAGATATTCTTACTCTGTGCAAAAGTGGATAACGACAATGCTAAAAAAAGCATAACTACTATCGATTTCATTGTTTTCATATATATGATTGATTTATTTTAAACTTATTTATTTTACAAAAGATTCTATAATACGATTAATTTCTTTTTTAGCTGTTATTTCATCATCTAATAAGTATTTAAACAACACTTTATTATCCACTTTTTCAGCCAAGGTTAAATCTTTATTTCTGCCATAAACTGCATCCCATTTTGTTCTTACCAAAGCCCATTTATCTTGTTGTGCTTTCCACCAATCTTGTGACGCTTGACATCTACTATCGTCTACTTTTTTATAGGTATTATACCCTTTTTCCTTAGCAATAATCACGTCTTCTTTTCCTGCTTCTCGTAACACTTTCTCATTATCTTGATCGTGTACCCAACCAAAATCTGTAATCTCATGACGGTTACCTCTTAATGTAATATTGTAATCGTTACGTTTGGTGTATTCACGTCTTGGCAATGGTGCTGTTGTCGTATTTTCCCAATAGTGCTTACCATCGACATGAACCCAAGTACCAGAACCTTCATAGCGTGGACTATCATCTACCTGAAACACTTTCTGCGTCCACTGCCCTTTTACATCATCCTTGGATTTTTTTTCAAAGGTCCAATTATTATCTCCATTATACATATAAAACTCTTGATTTTGAAATAACCAATCTTGTCTCCAGTGTTTTACAATATGTGGACTATCAGGTCGTCCGACTTGCAATAAATGTTGAATTGAGATTTTATCATCTTCATCTTCTATAGCAAAAGCGTACTCTAAGCCTTTATCAACTTTGGTTTCTGAAGGTCTATAAAGCGAATCATTACTATAGTTGAAGGTCTCCGTAAAATTGAACGTTACTTCAAAACAACCACACATCGCTTTAATGGCTTCTTGATCTAGAGTTTTCTTCTTTTGTGCATTACTACTTAAAGTAAATGCTAATACAATGGCTAAAACGGGTACTACTTTTTTCATATTTAAAAGATAAATGATGTGTTTAAAAATTATTAAAAAAAAACTATTCTTATTTAGAATGAATTAAAATAAGATTTTATATTTGCGACAAATTTATCAAGAATGAGTCTAAATAAAAATAAAATCACAATTTATTTTTCAATAATTTTCTTTTCATGGGCTTTCTCCCAAAAAAGAGAAACCACAGTTGATAGTACCAAAACAGAATCTTTAGATGAAGTTGTTGTAACAGGCCAATATAATCCCACCTCAATAAAAAAATCTGTACATAATGTCATTGTGATTAATAGAAAGCAGATAGAACAAGTTGCGGCTAACAATCTGGCCGATTTATTAAATTTCAATCTTAACCTTACTATTATTCCTAATGCACAAACAGGACGCTCTACGATTTCGTTTTTTGGCTTAGATTCTCAATATTTCAACATTTTAGTAGATAACATTCCACTAGTTAGTGACAATGGCTTAGGAAATGATATTGATTTAACCCAAATTAATCTTGACGACATTGAACGTATTGAGATTGTTGAAGGCGCCATGGGTGTTGAATATGGTGCGAATGCTGTTTCAGGAGTAATTAATATCATTACCAAAAAATCTATAACTAACGATTGGCGTATTCAAGCCTATATACAAGAAGAAACCGTAAGTGACGAGTATGCTTGGTTTGATGAAGGCAGACATATACAATCTTTTAGTGTGGCTCATAACATAAATGAGAAATGGATGGCTAAAATTGGAGCTAACCGAAATGATTTTGCCGGATTTTTCAACCAACGTCAAGGGCAAGATTACTACCAAAATGATGGGCTTAGAGGCTACGAATGGTTACCAAAACAGCAATTAAACACCAATGCTTTAATTAATTATAAAGGCAATAATTTTAGAGTACTATACAAGTTTGAATACTTTAACGAGCAAATTAATTACTATGATGCCGCCGTAAGAGCGAATATAGATACTCAAAATCAAACGAGTAATCCATCGGCTACAGATCGCATATTTACCACCAACCGCTTTGTAAACAACTTAAATATTGATGGTAACCTCAACTCTGGAGCTAACTATAACGTAGCACTCTCCTATCAGCAGCAAGAACGCGACTTAAACGAATTTAACTATTTTATATTAAGTAAAGAACGTAGTAATGAAAGTGACGAAACCTACCAATCTAGTAAAGTCGTATTTTCTAAAGGAACTATAGACAACTTAGTAAAAAGTGATTTTTATAATTTCCAACTCGGTTATGAAGCGCGTTATATAGAAGGCTTTGACACGCAAGCTACAGGCGATGTTACCCAACAAGATAAAACCAACACACAGACTAATTCTGCCATTTTTGGATCTTCAGAATTAAGCTTTTCAAATAAATTCTCTTTACGTCCTGGTGTACGCTATGAATATAATTCCCTTTTTAAATCGAAATTAATGGGCTCTTTAAGTGCGCGTTATTTAATGGATCATGGTTTTGAACTTAGAGCCAACGTTGGTACCTCTTATAGAACTCCTAATTTTGAAGAATTATACTACTACTTTGTAGATTCCAATCATGATGTTCAAGGGAATGAAAATTTAAATCCTGAAAATGGTTTTTCTGCCTTTGTGAATCTAAAAAAGCGAAGTTGGCTTAATGAGCTTTCTTTAGTTAACAACCTAAAATTAAGCTATGTCGATGTTTCAGATAGAATTGATTTGGCTGTGGTTAATACCACTCCTTTACAGTATCAATTTATAAATATTGATAAATTCAAACTGTGGAGTCTTTCATTAGAAAACACATTGAAAGTCGACAATTTAGCATTCAATTTAGGTGCCACGTTTCAAGGTATTTCTAGAATAAATAACAATGAGGTCAATGGCAATGATGATTTTCTGTACAATTTTCAAGTTAACACTAGTGCATCCTATTTTGTAGAACCTTGGAATACCTCATTCAGCTTACTATTAAAATACAACGGAGAACAAGAGCAATACATTGCATCTGGTTCTGATACGGATGGAAACTCGACCTTCTCAAAAGTAACAACAGACGCATATAGTTGGCTAGACGCCTCTGTAAAAAAATCCTTTTTAAACAACAAAATCAATATAACACTTGGTGGACGCAACTTATTAGATGTCACTAGTGTAAACGTAAGTAATACTGCTACTGGTGGCACACACACAACTAACAGCAATGCCTTATTATTAGGCTACGGAAGATCTTTTTATTTAAAACTATTGTATAACCTAAATTTTTAAACACTACACATTATGACAAATAAATTTTTAAAATTGGCTTTATGCCTATGTATTATTGCATTTTCTAGCTGCAGTAGCGACGACGACGTTTCTGGTCCACTTACTATTGTGATTGACGGTGCTTCTATCACTCCAGAAGTTGGAGGTCCTAATCAACAAAACCAAGTTTATATTGACTTAAGTACAAATACAAAGACAGCTGTTCAACGTGATTCTTGGGACTTAGGATTTTATACAGGTTCAGATTTCAGAGTTACCATAAACGGTTCAATTGAAATGGCAGCTGCTAAACTTAGTACCACAGATATTAATGCTATTAGTTCTACCACACAAGAAGTAATTGACTTACAGCCTGCAGTCGCAGTTGGTACATTTGACAGTACTAATATAACTTATGTAGATGGGTTTGATGGTAATATCAATGATACCGCTATAGCGCCAATCTCTTCTACAGATTCTGAAAACTATGTCTATTTAATAAATCTTGGTAATGAAGTTGGTACAACAACACCTGAAACTGGTTCTGTTGCTTTAAAAGGCGAAGAGAGAGGTTGGAAAAAAATACGTATTCTGCAAGATGCCAATAATTACGTACTTCAATATGCAGATTTGGACGCCACTACACACGAGGAAATCACAATTTCTAAAGACAGCAACTTTAACTTTACATTTTTTAGTTTTAATACAGAGAGTATTGTTAGCGTTGAACCAGCATCTTCAAATTGGGATTTAAACTTTACAACCTTTACCGATGAAGTTTTCGCCGGAGCAGATAGTTATGGTGCGTATTTCTATGGAGATTTTGTAGCTTCAAATAACTTAGCTAACGTAGATGTTTATATGATAGATACTGAAGAAAATACGGAACTATCTTATGACAATTTTACGTTAAGTGATGTTACGACTTCTAATTTCTCTAACGACCAAAGAAGCATTGGGAGTAGTTGGAGAAATGGTGGTGGACCAGGTTCATTACCTTCTCTTAAAGATAACGTCTTTTATATAATTAACGATACAGATGGTAATCTTTACAAATTAAAATTCTTAGCCTTAACTAATGCAGAAGGTGAGCGTGGTCATCCTGAATTTGTATATAGTTTATTACAGTAAACTTTTAAAATAGATATTAAAAAAGCCTTCATTTAAAAATGAAGGCTTTTTTTTAATGATACATGCTAAAAATCTTAGTTGCTTCATTATAAGAACTCTCAAAACACATCGCATTGAGGTCGTGAGCTTTTTTCTGAGTAAAATACGATAACATTTTTTCGGTTGGCATATTCCCTGTAAGATCATCTTTTGCCATTGGGCAACCACCAAACCCTTGTATGGCGCCATCAAAACGTCGGCAACCAGCATTATATGCAGCATCTACCTTTTCGAACCAAGTTGTTGGTGTGGTATGCAAATGTGCACCAAATTCTATATTTGAATATTCGGGGATTAAATTTGAAAATAAATAGTTGATATTCTCTGGATCTGAACTTCCAATAGTATCACTCAAAGATAAAATACCAACTCCCATTTTAGATAAGCGTTCCGTCCACTCCCCTACGATATCTACATTCCAAGGATCACCATAAGGGTTTCCAAAACCCATTGAAATATAAACCACAACTTGCTTATTGCTTTTGTCTGCAACCTCTAAAATTTCAGACAAGGTCACTACAGATTGTGCTATGGTTTTATGAGTATTACGCATCTGAAAGTTCTCTGATATTGAAAATGGAAATCCTAAATAGTCGATTTCAGAATGCACCGAAGCATCATTTGCTCCCCTTGTATTTGCTATAATAGCGAGCAATTTACTTTCCGTTTTACTCAGATCTAATTGCGCTAAAACTTCGGCCGTATCAACCATTTGCGGAATCGCTTTGGGCGATACAAAACTTCCGAAATCAATAGTATCAAAACCAACACGAAGTAAAGATTGAATGTATTGTACCTTCTTTTCTGTAGGTATAAAAGCCTTAATGCCTTGCATGGCATCTCTTGGACATTCTATTATTTTAACCGTTTTATTCATTGGTTCAAATATACATTAATTGAAATTGAAATTGAACTCGAAATAAAATTTGAAGTTAAAACTTTAAAGCTTTGATTATAATATAAATGGTATTTATCAGTATTGATAAGAGGTTTCGTTTCTGTCTATTATTTTTATTAATTAAATAGCATTTCTCCTAAAAAGCCAAACCATATTGCAAAACCTAAAATTCCGCCAACTAATCCTGATACTATAAACGAAAAACGATATTTAATAGGAATAATTTTAAAAATAATATAAAACGAAATTGTTAAACCTATTATTAAACTTATCGTTGGAATGCCCCATTCATTACACCCCAAATATCTTGATATTTTAAATTCATCTGCATGAAAACTCGACTTAGAAAGACATATTACACTATAAGATGCTTGCGCATAATTAAACACTTCTCGAAGTGCAAATAATGACATAAAAACAGCTAACCAATCCATAAGTTTAAATTGGTCTTTCCTTTTTTTTCGCCTAAAAAATAAAATCAATAAACCAATAAAACTAGTAAGTAAGGTTTGTAAAGGTCCTCCTAAAGCTACATACAAAGCATGAGTATCTGGTATAGAAGGATACTTTTTATCTAAAACCAAACTAAGGGCTTCAACTTTTGACTTCATATCTGTTGGCCAAGACCCGTAAGTATTATAGTCATACTCGGCGACTATATTATTGAGCTCTTTTAATGCAGGATCTTTCAAATAACCTTTCTGAAAATAATTCATACTTCCGTAATCTAAAGCTATATCATAACCAAAGTATTTAGCTACAGCAATATGACCAAACTCATGAGAAAGTGTTCCGATAATGGTAAATAGAATAAATGAACAAAAAACAACAAGCGAAAACTTAGGAAGAAAATGGAATCTTAGCATGACACTAAGTTAAAATAAAAACCGCAATTCCTACAAAAACTACAATCTGAAGCCATTTTAAAACGAAACCTGAGTTTTTATGTTTTAAGGTATAGGTTTTAATTTTTCCGGCTAGCAAAGCAATTATTGAAAATATAAGAAATGACACCAACATAAAAAGGCCTCCCAAAATATAAAATTGCCAAATGGTATTCATTGAATCACTAAATAAAAACCCAGGAAAAAAGGCTAAAAAGAAAATAGTCACTTTGGGGTTGAGGACATTCATAAAAAAACCTTGAACAAATAATTGTTTTAAGCTCTTCTTAGGCACATGTTCGGAATTAAGATTAAGACTAGTATCAGATTTATAAACTTTGTAAGCGAGATACAATAGGTAAAGCGAGCCTAAAATTTTAATCCCTAAAAATAGGTTTTCATTTGCTGCGATTATGGCTGAAACACCAAATGCTAATAAGGTGGTATGGATAATGCAACCTGTAATTAGACCGCAAACGGTTGCCATTCCATAAGATTTACCATGACTAATACTTTGCACTAAAACATAGATATTATCTGGTCCTGGCGAAATTGCCAATACTGATGACGCTAATGCGAATGATATGAGAATGTCGTAATTCAGAATGTGTTGATTATGGTTTTAAATTACGCTAGTTCTAACAAACAGTCTACTTCAATAAAGCTTTATTAATCCGTTTTATTAAACTCGGCCCTTCATAAATAAAACCCGTATACACCTGAACCAAATCGGCTCCTGCCGCTATTTTTTCTAAAGCATCTTCTGCTGTATGAATACCTCCTACTCCAATAATTGGAAATGCTTTGTTACTTTTTTTCGCTAAATACTGAATGACTTTAGTCGATTTATCTTTAATTGGTTGTCCGCTTAAACCACCATTACCAATTTCTGTAAGACGAGCATCGCTTGCTTTTAAACCTGTTCTGTCAACAGATGTATTACTAGCAATTACACCATCGAGGTTGGTTTCTGCAATCAACTCTATAATTTCATCCAGTTGCACATTGTTTAAGTCTGGTGCTATTTTAAGAAGAATAGGCTTCTGTTTACTAAATGTAGCATTGGCCTTTTGTACGGTAGAAATTAGTTCTAACAAATAATCTTTATCGTTAAGTTTTGCATGGCTTCCTACGTTTGGACAACTGACATTCAGCACAAAATAATCGACATAAGGATGTAAGGCATTAAAGCATTCTAAATAATCTTTGGTATAATCATCCGGAAGTGTTTGTGTGTTTTTTCCAATATTTCCACCGATTATAAGTTGTCCTTTATTCTTTTTAAGTTGCGTTATTGCAGCTTCTAAACCTTCATTATTAAAACCCATTCGGTTAATAATCCCTTTATCAGCTTTTAATCTAAACAAGCGTTTTTTAGGATTTCCTTCTTGTGCTTTTGGAGTTACCGTTCCTATTTCAATAAAACCGAATCCAAAATTGGCCAATTCATTATATAAAACCGCATTTTTATCAAAACCTGCAGCTAAACCAACGGGGTTTTTAAATTTCAGACCAAACAACTCTCGTTCTAATCGTTTATCTTCAATTAGGTATAAAGATCTGAATAGGCTTTTAATTCCTGGTAGTTTTGATACATTTCGAATTAACGAAAAGGTAAAATAATGCACTTTTTCAGGATCAAAAAGGAATAAAATAGGTCTGACTAAAACTTTGTACATGAGAACGATTTTGCTTTACAAAAATAAACAACTCCACGTTAAAACAAACCATAATTTAAGCTATTAATTTTAACAGAAACTGTTATATATCATTATTTATGCTTAAGTTTTTTACTAACTTTGAAATCCAAACAATAATCAAATTATCATGAAAAAAATTATAGTTCCAGTCGATTTTTCTAAACACTCAGAATACGCATTAGAAACAGGTGCTGCATTAGCAAAACAAAACAATTCAGAATTAATTGTTATGCACATGCTAGAAATGTCAGAATCTATTTTTTCTGCCTCAAGTGACGAACGCGGTGAAGAGAATGCATTTATGCTAATGGTTGCTAACAAAAATTTTGAAGCATTTTTAGACCAACCATATCTCGAAGGCGTTGAAGTAACACCAATGGTTAAATATCATAAAGTTTTAAAAGAAGTTGCAGCTGTTGCAGCCGATGTTAATGCCGATTTAATTGTTATGGGTTCTAGAGGACACAGTGACCATGATGGTATTTTTACAGGTTCTAATACAGAAAAAGTAGTACGTTACAGTAACACACCTGTACTAGTTGTAAAATCTAAGCCATCAACTGTAAGTTTTGAAAATATTGTTTTAGCTACTGATTTTTCTGAAGAAAGTGTTCCTGCAGTTAAAAAAGCACAAGAATTACTATCTAAATTAGGTAAAAAAACAGCTTTATTACACATTAATACTCCTAATTTAGGATTCTTAAGCACAGATGAAATTGACGCTAAAATTGCTGCATTTTTCAACAAAGCCAATCTAAAAGAAACAGATGTGACTGTGGCTCGTATTTCAGATCATAACGTTGAAGACGGTATATTAAGTTTTTCTAAAAGAAACAAAACAGATGCTGTAGCAATGATTACACATGGCAGAAAAGGATTAAGTCATTTCTTTGGAGGTAGTATTTCTGAAGACGTAGTTAATCACAGTAAACTTCCTGTTATCACCTTTAAACTTTAATTATATAATAAAAACTTCATGCAGCATATTATAAACCGTTTTATTAGTTATGTAACTATAGACACGGAATCCGACCCAAATTCTGAAACTACGCCAAGTACCGAAAAGCAGTGGAATTTAGCCAATAAATTGGTTGAAGAATTAAAAGAAATTGGCCTAAGCGATGTAACCATTGATGAGAATGCATACATTATGGCAACCTTACCAAGCAATGTAGATCATCAGGTACCAACTATTGGATTTATTTCACATTTTGATACCTCTCCAGATTTTACAGGAGCAAATGTAAAACCTCAAATTATTGAAGATTATGATGGTAAAGACATTGTTCTCAACGCCGAGGAAAATATCATTTTATCTCCAGATTATTTTGAAGATTTACTAATGTATAAAGGTCAGACCTTAATTACAACAGATGGTACAACACTTTTAGGAGCAGATGATAAAGCCGGAATTACAGAGATTGTTTCTGCAATGGAATACCTTATTAATCATCCTGAGATTAAGCATGGAAAAATAAGAATTGGGTTTACACCAGATGAAGAAATTGGTAGAGGAGCACATAAATTTGATGTTGAAAAATTCGGCGCAGATTGGGCTTATACCATGGATGGTAGCCAAGTTGGTGAATTAGAATACGAAAATTTTAATGCTGCTGGAGCAAAAATCACTGTAAAAGGTAAGATTGTTCATCCTGGATATGCTAAAGGCAAAATGATCAATTCTATGTATTATGCTTCAGAATTTATTAATACTTTACCAAGATTAGAAACGCCAGAACATACAGAAGGTTACGAAGGTTTTTTCCATTTACACAACATGGAAGGCGAAGTTGAAGAAACAATTCTTCAATATATTATTAGAGATCACGACAAAGATAAATTTGAAGCACGAAAAGCTTTATTAGAAAAAATTGTTTTTGATTTAAATACAAAATACGAAAGTGAGGTTTTTAAAATTGAAATTAAAGACCAGTACTTCAACATGAAAGAGAAAGTAGAGCCTGTAATGCATATTGTAGATATTGCAGAAGAAGCTATGAAAGCTGTTGGAGTGACTCCGTTAATAAAAGCAATACGTGGCGGAACTGATGGTTCTCAACTCTCTTATATGGGATTACCTTGCCCAAATATTTTTGCTGGAGGTCATAATTTCCATGGTCGTTATGAATATGTTCCTGTAGAAAGTATTCAAAAAGCAGTAGACGTTATTTGCAAAATTGCTGAACTTACAGCTAAACAAAACTAGTCTCCGCTTTAACCTTTTATATTAGTTAGTAGTATTGACTTAATTTTTTATTAAGTTTACTACTAACTTTTTTATTGTAATACTTTCTGTTATCTCTTATGAAAAAAATAGCATTCGTCATATTCTTCTGCTTTCTGCTAATCGGTTGTAGCAAACTATTAGGTGAGGAAGTCGCCAGACTAGAAATAAACAAAACAAGTAATACCGAACTTTACCCAAAAGAAGCCGCTCTTAGCCTTTCAAAAGGTGAAAAAATTTCATTTTGGACAGATACAGATGTTGTATATGAAGATGATGTTGCTCTTATATATACCGTTGAAATATGGAAAGATTCTGTAAACATAGGAGGATTAAAATTAGATGCTTTAAAAACAAACCCAACAGTAATGGAACTTAGAAAAACAATAGGAAATAAAACATCTTGGAGTTTTTCTGGTAAGATGAAACATATAACTATAAAGGAAACAGGCAACTATACATTTAAAGCTATTTTGAACTCCTCTGATAATCCATCCTTAAAAATTAACAAAGCAGAACTCGTATTAAAAAAATAACTATTGAATTTACTATTAGCTTTCTTTTCTTTATAAAAGTAAATATTATGAGTATAACAACACCAGAACACGATGCGCGTGTAGCAAAATTAACATTTGCTTCTGTTTACCCACACTACATCACAAAAGTTGAGAAGAAAGGCAGAACAATTGAAGAATTGCACCAAGTAATAGAATGGTTAACTGGTTTTGACAACAAAAAACTACAAGAGCTTATTGAAAAAAAAGTCACTTTTAAAACCTTCTTCGAAAAAGCAAAACTAAACCCAAATGCACATCTAATTAAAGGTGTAATCTGCGGCTACAGAATTGAAAACATAGACACTCAATTAACACGAGAAGTAAGGTATTTAGACAAACTTGTAGATGAATTAGCCAAAGGACGTAAGATGGAAAAGATTTTGCGTAGCGCTTAAATGGCTTTGCTATACTTGAAAAAATTGCTATAACCCTAAATGCTCGCTTACAAAACCATTCTATCTTCATTTTTTGATTAAATTTTAATAAGGGATGTTTCATTACAAATCAACTATTACTATCTTTGCACCCTGATTAAATAGACACATGAAAATTTCTTACAACTGGCTTAAACAGTTTATAAAAACCGATTGGGACGCTGAAAAAACAGGCGAATTACTTACTGATCTAGGTTTAGAAATAGAAGGTATTGATACCTTCGAATCTGTAAAAGGCGGATTAAAAGGTATTGTTGTTGGTGAGGTATTAACCTGCGAACAACATCCAAATGCAGACCGACTAAAAGTAACAACTGTAAATATTGGTACAGATACTCCCTTACAAATTGTTTGTGGTGCACCAAATGTAGCAGCAGGACAAAAAGTCCCTGTAGCAACTATAGGTACTACATTATACACTGAAGAAGGAGAAGCTTGGAAAATTAAAAAAGGTAAAATTCGTGGTGAAGAAAGTCATGGAATGATTTGTGCTGAAGACGAATTAGGCCTTGGCAAATCTCACGACGGCATAATGGTTTTGGATGCCGATATAAAAGTTGGAACTCCTGCCGCTGAAATCTTTAAAGTAGAAAATGATCAAGTTTTTGAAATTGGCTTAACACCAAATAGAGCTGATGCTATGAGTCATTATGGTGTGGCACGAGACCTAAAAGCTGGTTTGTTACAAAAAGAAATTTCTTTAGAGCTCATTACTCCTTCAGTAAGCTCATATCATGTTGATGCTAGAGCACTTAAAATAGATGTAGACGTAAAAGATTACGTAAAAGCACCTCGTTATTGCGGTGTTACTATTTCTGGTTTAAAAGTTGAAACATCACCTGCTTGGTTGCAAAATCGTTTAAAATCTATTGGCTTATCTCCTATTAATAACATAGTAGATATTACAAATTACGTATTACACGAACTTGGTCAACCATTACACGCATTTGATGCAGATAAAATTGCAGATAAAAAAATTGAAGTTAGAACCTGTAAAGCTGGTACAAAATTTACAACCTTAGATGGTGTTGAGCGCGAATTACACGAAGACGATTTAATGATTTGCGATTCTAATAAACCAATGTGTATTGCTGGTGTTTTTGGAGGTATTGATTCTGGTGTTACAGAAAACACAACACGTATCTTCCTAGAAAGCGCTTATTTTAATCCTATTAGTGTTCGTAAAACGGCGAAGCGCCACGGTTTAAATACAGATTCGTCTTTTAGATTTGAACGCGGAATAGATCCTAATCTTACTGAATATGCACTTAAACGTGCTGCTTTATTAATTCTAGAAATTGCTGGTGGAGAAATTACTAGCGATATTGTTGACGCCTACCCAAAAAAAATAAAAGATTTTGAAGTTCGGTTAAGTTTCGATAATGCTGAAAAATTAATTGGTGAAAGAATTCCTGAAGAAACTATAAAAAGTATTCTGTCTTCTCTAGATATTAAAATAAATAATGTTACAGAAGCAGGTGTAGGATTAACAGTTCCTGCCTTCAGAAATGATGTACAACGTGAAGCTGATATTATTGAAGAAATCTTAAGAGTTTACGGTTACAATAATATAGCAACAACAACTAAATTAAATGCTTCAATATCTAATTCGTCTAAATTTGAAGATTATAAACTTCAAAATATTATAGGTAACCAATTGGCTTCTCAAGGGTTCTTTGAGATTATGGCTAATTCTTTAACATCACCTAAATATATAGAACTAAGCGAGGACTTAAATGAAGCGCATAATGTAAAAATGCTAAATCCTCTCAGTAACGATTTGGAAGTAATGCGCCAATCTTTATTGTTTTCTGGATTAGAAGCTTTAGCTCACAATATTAATAGAAAACGTGACGATTTAAAATTGTTTGAATTCGGAAAAACATATCATCAATACTCAGAGACCAGAGAAGAACACAAGCATTTATCAATTTTTGTGACTGGAAACAAATCTGAAGAACGTTGGAATGCGCCTACAACCCCAAGTGACTTCTTTTATTTAAAAGGTACTATAGAAGTCGTTTTACAACGCTTAGGTTTAACAAGGTTAAAATCGGCACCAGTTACATCTGATATTTTTAGTGAAGGGATGAGTCTTTCTATTGGAAAGAAAAAATTGGTAGATTTTGGTTTGGTTAAAAAATCTGTTTTAAAACATTTTAGTATTTCTCAGAAGGTATTATATGCCGACTTTAATTGGGATAACGTTTTAGAAATGGCACAGCATAATAAAATTAAGTTTAATGCTATTCCTAAGTATCCTGAAGTTAAACGTGATTTTGCTTTATTATTAGACAACAAAGTTACTTTTAAAGAAATTGACACTATAGCTAAACAAACAGAAAAGCAATTACTTAAAAGTGTAAATCTATTTGATGTTTATGAAGGTAAGAACTTACCAGAAGGCAAAAAGAGTTACGCTATTAGCTTTATCTTACAAGACGAACACAAGACGCTTAATGATAAACAAATTGACAAAATAATGTCTAAGCTTCAAGCTAATTTTGAAAAACAGCTTGGTGCTGAGTTACGATAACACACACAAGTAAGTCAATAAAAAAAGCCCTTAGAATTAAATTTTAAGGGCTTTTTAATATTCTACATATTTTATTAAAGATCAATGACATCCTTTGTCTTTTTTTTCTTCGGCTTAAATCTAAGTCTAAGCTTTTTAAAACTGATTTCTATATAATAAAGTAAGGCATAAAAGAAAACAGCACCACCAGACATTTCTAAGAACTCTTCAAAATTATACATTAATGCATAGGTTAAGGTATCCT
Source organism: Winogradskyella damuponensis (assembly GCF_039538385.1). Lineage (NCBI taxonomy): Bacteria > Pseudomonadati > Bacteroidota > Flavobacteriia > Flavobacteriales > Flavobacteriaceae > Winogradskyella > Winogradskyella damuponensis. The sequence goes on from NZ_BAABCB010000027.1 coordinate 89,457, forward strand.
CGCCATGTATTTCTGCATGCATGCCGCCAAGCATTTCCATACCAACTGCTCCACCAATGAATAGGACAGCAGCCAAAATAAAAAGCTTCAAAATCTTTTTAGGTAAATGCATCATAAACTTAAAATAAGCTATACCAAGAATAATAACTAAAGCCAAATACGGTATAAACCACGCAAAATAAAGTAAACCAGACGTATTAAATAAAGCTTCCATTGGTGCTCTAAGCTGCTCATGTATCTGTATCATTTCATCTAAAGAAATAAATACAAAAATAGCCGACATGCCTACCCAATGCCAAAAATAGCTGCCTTTAGCTTTATTTCCCATAGCGATAAATGCTAATAAAATGGCATCACCTAATAGTACTAAAGCAGAAAAATAAGTGGGCAAATTAGCTTCTAAATTTACATTTAAGAGTTTTACTAATAAACGTGTCGCCTTAGCATCCATTCCTGATGTATTAAATAATAAATAAACAGAAAACAAACTTCCTATTACTAATATTGCAATCGCAATAAACAGGTTCCTAAGAATCTTAGCTTTTCTTACCTTTAATTTCATATTAAAATGAGTTTTATCTAGACAAATAGGGAGTTTGCCTTAAGAATAATTAATTTTTAATCAATAAATTGAACTAACGAAGATATATTTTTTGAATGATAGCACTCTATATTTTATTCAAACAGTCTATAACTTCGTTAAAATGTGTTATTCCACATAAACTCAATATCAGCAAAACACTAATCAATAAATTTCAAATATTTTACGTTCTTTAATATAATTACGCTTTAAAGTTGCTATTTTTAACATTCACTAAAAATTAAAGAAAATGGCAAATATAACCTTAGGCGGAAACCCTATAGAAACTTCAGGAAACCTACCTTCTGTTGGTAGCAAAGCTCCTGATTTTAAACTTACTGCAACAGATTTATCTACAAAGTCTTTAACGGATTATAATGGAAGTCGATTAATATTAAATATATTTCCTAGTGTAGATACAGGAACTTGTGCCCAATCTGTAAGAACATTTAATGAAAAGGCTAGTCAATTAGAAAACACAAAAGTACTCTGCATATCTAAAGATTTACCATTTGCATTAGCTCGTTTTTGTGGAGCAGAAGGCTTGGACAATGTAGAAACGCTTTCCGATTTTAAAACAGGTGATTTTGGAAATGATTACGGAATAACGTTTAAAACAGGACCTTTAGAAACCTTATTATCGCGTTGTATTGTAGTCATTGAAAAAGACGGAACAATTTCACACTCAGAACAGGTCGCTGAAATTAAGGATGAACCTAATTATACAGCAGCTTTAGACGCTTTAAAATAGCACTTAAGCAGCCCTTAAATAGGCTATATTAATCTTATTATCACACTCGCAAATTTCCCTTAGTTGCTAAAAAAAGCACTAGGAACAAATTAGTATTACTAACTCATGCAAAAAAAAGAACCTTTTATAATAAATAGAATTAAAAGTGTTGGGTATGCCTTTAAAGGTATGTTGATATTAATTAAAACAGAAGCAAGTATCAAAGTGCAATTTACTATTGCTATTCTGATAACTATTGCTGGTTTTTATTTTGAAATATCAAAAACAGAATGGATTGCACAATTAGTTATGATTGCGATGGTAATGAGTGTTGAAGGGATGAATACAGCTATTGAATATATAGCAGATTTTATTCACCCAGAATACCATAAAAAAATAGGATTAATAAAAGATGTTGCTGCTGGAGCTGTTTTTTTTGCAGGTATAATCTCTGTAATTATTGCTGGTATAATCTATATTCCTAAGTTTCTTTAAGATCAACTTTTCTTTTATATGACATCTTGAAATTAAATTGAACCTCTAATTACCATTCAAATATTACTCTCGTTTCCATACCAAAAGCAATAAGATAAACGTTTCATATTTGTATTTTTGTCCAATTCAAATTCAACACCATATTTAAGACTTAAAATGAAATCATTATTTGCAACATTTTCTATTGTATTAGTTTGGGTAAGTTGCAATTTAAAGAACAAAGAAGACAATAGCGTTAAGACCGTTAATATCCTAAAAGACACTATTAAACCTATTGAAAAATCTAAGTCTAGTCTCACTAAAGCGTATGTATTAGGGAAATTTAATTATAAAACCGACAGTACATTTACAAAAGTGAGTTTAGAACATTCAGCAAAAACGTTATACCTTAATAAGGTGGTTTATGCTGATTATATAAAAATGTATAAGGCAGCAAAAAAAGAGGGTATTGATTTAACCATTTTATCTGGAACCCGAAATTTTAATGAACAAAAAAACATTTGGGAACGCAAATGGAAAAAGTATAAAACTCTAGATCCAATTACACGTGCTCAAAAAATTTTAGAATATAGTGCTATGCCTTCTTCATCTCGTCATCATTGGGGAACGGATTTAGACCTAAATAGTTTAAGTAATTCGTATTTTAGCAGCGGAAAAGGGAAAGCCACTTATAATTGGCTACAAGCTAATGCTAATAATTATGGGTTTTATCAAGTTTATACCAACAAAGAAAATGGAAGAACAGGTTGTAATCTTGAAAAATGGCATTGGTCCTATTTACCTTTGGCAAGTCGGTATTTAGATTTTTACAATACTAATGTCACTATTAGCGATATTAGTGGATTTGAAGGTTCAGAACTTGCTAGAGATTTAAACATTATAGAAGACTATATTAATGGTATTTCTAAAAAAGCGAAAGAATATAAATAAATAATAGATTTCCGAAGTATTAGGAAAGTTAACATGGCAAAAAAAACAATAAAAAAGAAAACCACCACTAAAGCAAAGCCTAAAGCAAAAGCAAAACTAAAAAGGCCTTCGTTTCAGCTAACCAATCAGCATAAACTGATATTGGGTAGCTTTCTTATTATAATGGGTATACTTCTTTTTGTCTCATTTTTATCTTTTGTTTTTACAGGCAAAGAAGACCAAAGCGTACTTCATAGTTTTCCTGAGCGTTCTACAGAATATAAAAACTGGGCAAGCCAACTTGGTGCTTGGGTTAGTGAATTCTTTATAACTCAAGGTTTTGGTTTACCTTCCTTTATTTTTGCTGGGTTATTATTTCTTTCTGGCGTTTATGTTACTTTAAACCTAAAAAAATCTAAACTTAGAAAACATTGGATTTGGGGAACACTCATTGTAATATGGTTATCTGTTCTTTTTGGTTTTTTTACACATAAATACGACCTTCTTGGTGGTACAATTGGTTTTGAAATGAATCAATTCTTTCAAGATTATATTGGTAAAATTGGAACTGCACTTTTATTACTTCTTGGGCTTATTACATATTTAGCTATCAGATTTAAAATTACTGGAGACACTATTGTAAATAGTTTTAAACGCGCTCAAAGTTCAATTAAAGAAGATTTAAAATCCGAAAAAGAGACTAAAGAACCAGCAGTAATCTTTGACAATAATTTAACCGAAGAAGCAGAAGCCATTAAATCTGCCTTCGAAATTCCATTAGAAAATACAGAGCCTACCATTAATAAACATTCTAAACCAAAATCGAAAACAGAAGATAGAGCTGAAAAGCTTACGATGGAAGTTACAGAAAAACCTAAAGAAGAAACCGTAGATGTTCCAGATTTAGTAGATGTTCCAGAGTTAAAAGTAGAAGTAGAAACTGTTGAAGAAGAAAAATCTGAATCTGATAATTTAGCAGATAAATTGGTTGAAGATTTTGGGCAATTTGATCCTACACTAGAGTTAGGTAAGTATCAATTTCCAACTTTAGACCTATTAAAAAAATATGATAACGAAGGGATTTCAATAGACCAAGAAGAGCTTGAAGAAAATAAAAACAGAATTGTAGAAACATTACTAAACTACAAAATTGGTATTACAAGTATTAAAGCTACCATTGGCCCAACAGTTACACTTTATGAAATTGTTCCTGATGCAGGAATTAGGATTTCAAAAATCAAAAATTTAGAAGACGACATTGCACTTTCGCTTGCGGCATTAGGTATTAGAATTATTGCTCCAATTCCAGGAAAAGGAACTATTGGTATTGAGGTTCCAAATAAAAATTCGACTATTGTATCAATGCGCTCTGTAATTGCATCGCAAAAATTCCAAAAATCCGAAATGCAACTACCAATCGCATTTGGAAAAACGATTAGCAACGAAACCTTTGTTGTAGATTTAGCCAAAATGCCACACATGCTTATGGCTGGTGCTACTGGTCAGGGTAAATCGGTAGGTTTAAATGCTGTTTTAACCTCACTACTCTATAAAAAACATCCCGCTGAAGTAAAATTTGTATTGGTCGATCCTAAAAAAGTTGAGCTCACACTTTTCAATAAAATTGAACGCCATTATTTAGCAAAACTACCCGATAGTGAAGATGCAATTATTACAGATAACACTAAGGTTATTAACACCTTAAATTCGCTTTGTATAGAAATGGATAACCGTTATGAAATGCTTAAAAATGCATTTTGTAGAAACATTGCAGAATATAACGCTAAGTTTAAAGCTAGAAAATTAAATCCAAATGATGGTCACGCCTTTTTACCTTATATCGTTTTAGTGGTAGATGAGTTTGCCGATTTAATTATGACCGCAGGTAAGGAAGTAGAAACACCTATTGCAAGATTAGCACAATTGGCACGAGCAATTGGAATACATTTAATCATTGCAACACAACGTCCTTCTGTTAACGTTATTACTGGTATTATTAAAGCCAATTTCCCAGCACGTATTGCGTTTAGAGTAACTAGTAAAATTGATTCTCGTACCATTTTAGATGGTTCCGGAGCAGATCAATTAATTGGTCGTGGAGATATGTTATATACACAAGGAAACGAATTAATAAGAATTCAATGTGCTTTTGTAGACACACCAGAAGTTGAAAAAATCACAGAATTTATAGGCTCACAAAAAGCTTATCCAGACGCACATTTATTACCAGAGTATGTTGGTGAAGAAGGTGGCACAAATCTTGATATAGATATATCTGATAGAGATAAATTGTTTAGAGAAGCAGCAGAACTTATTGTAACAGCACAACAAGGTTCAGCGTCTTTATTACAACGAAAACTAAAACTAGGTTATAACAGAGCTGGTAGAATTATAGATCAATTAGAAGCTGCTGGTATTGTTGGCAATTTTGAAGGTAGTAAAGCTCGTCAAGTTTTAGTACCAGACTTAGTGGCTTTAGATCAATTACTAGAAAACGAAAAACAATAAAAAAACTTAAATAGACTTAAAAAAGATAAAATGAAAAACTTAATTCTAATAACATTTTTAACACTAGGATTTACTGTATTTGCACAAAATGATAACAAAGCCGAAGCTTTATTAAACGAAGTGAGCACTAAAATAAAAAGCTATAAAAACATCAGTTTAGATTTTAAATACGAATTAAATAATCTTAGCGAAAATGTAAAACAAGAAACCCGTGGCGATGTTGTTATTGAAGGTGAAAAATACAAACTTAACATTTTAGGTGTTACGCGTATTTTTGACGGAAAAACATTATATACAATAAGTCCTGAAGATGAAGAGGTAACAATTTCATCAGACAATACCGAAGATGAAAGCACCATAACACCAAGCAAAATGTTATCCTTTTATGAAAATGGATATACTTATAAAATGGATATTATTCAAAATGTAAGAGGAAGAAAAATTCAATACATAAAGTTAAATCCTATGGATACTAATTCTGAAATAAAACACGTCTTATTAGGAATTGATGCCACAACAAAACACATATATAATCTGATTGAAGTTGGTAAAAATGGAACAAAAACAACATTAACTGTTAATTCTTTTAAAACCGACCAACCTATTTCAAAAACCTTATTTACATTTGACAAAAGTAAATACAGTGATTACTTTATCAATAAAATAGACTAAGGTTTAATGAAAATATTAGATAGGTACATACTTATCACATTTCTAAAGACGTTTTTTAGCGTCTTTATTATATTCATGTTTATCTTTATTTTGCAAGGTGTTTGGCTATATATCGCAGAACTTGCTGGTAAAGATTTAGACATTACTGTGACTGCGAAATTTATTTTGTACTATATGCCAAAGCTAATTCCTTTGGTGGTACCTCTAACCATTTTGTTATCCTCTATAATGGTTTTTGGGAACTTTGCAGAAAATTACGAGTTCGCAGCTATGAAATCTACAGGCATCTCGCTACAACGAGCCATGCGAAGTTTAAGCGTGTTTATTGTTGCGCTTGGAGTTGGATGCTTCTTTTTTGCCAACAACGTTATTCCTTGGGGAGAATATAACTTCTATAACTTAAGACGAAATATTGCAAAAGTAAAACCAGCATTAGCGATTGCTGAAGGTCAATTTAATGAAATTGGTAACATTAATATTAAAGTCGAAGAAAAGTATGGTGACAGAGGTCAATTTCTAAAAGGAGTTGTTATACATAAAAAAAATCCAGCACGTTCAGGGAATTATACCGTTATTATCGCAGAAAAAGGGGAATTAAAAAGTAGTCCTGACTCCAATATTCTTCAACTTGAATTAATAAACGGAAATTATTACGAAGAAGTAATCAATAAAAACTCAAAGAAAAACCTAAATAAACCACATGTTAGGAGCTATTTCGAAAACTATTTATTTAATGTAGATTTAGAAATATTAAATTCTGAAGACTTAGAAGAAAAAAGTCACAACGATAGGTACAATATGCTTAATGTAAGTCAATTATTAAGGCAAATTGATACACTCGAAAAAAAGAAAAACAAGGATTATTCAGATCTATCAAACACCCTGTATAACAGAAGTACTTATGCCTCATTAGGTACAAATATAAATACGACAAAAACCGATACTATTTTTAAAGGCGAAAGCATCTTAGACCTTTATAATACCACTCAAAAAATCCAAATTGTAAACTTGGCCTTAAGTTCTTCAAATAGTACAAGACAAATTATAGATGCAAATACCAAATCTTTTGAAAAATCTTCTTTTTGGCTAAATGATCATATTATAGCTTTACACGATAAATTTGTTTTAGCCTTTGCTTGTGTTATACTCTTCTTTGTTGGTGCACCACTTGGAGCTTTAATTCGTAAAGGCGGACTAGGCTTACCAATGGTTGTTGCCATTGTGTTATTTTTAGCCTATCATTTCTTTAATATTTTCGCTAAAAACAGTGCAGAAAAAGGCGGTTTAGATCCCATAATTGGTGCGTGGTTATCGACGGCCGTTATGTTACCTCTAAGTATTTACTTAACAACACGAGCTACAAATGACAAAGGTGTTTTTCAATTTGACGTTATTTTAGTTCCTTTAAAACGTTTGTTTACATCAAAAAATGAGCTTCAACTTTCTGAAAGTGATACCAAAACTTATAATTATTATAAAAAATACTCAATTGAAGAACTGGTAAGTATTATAAAAAAGCAAGATGAATTTGATATCGATAAAAAACCAAAAGAGATTGCTTTACATAGTTTATTAAATCGTAAAATTTCACTTGAAAGTTTAAAATCTGAAGGTCTAGAAATTCCTGATAAACTTATAAAAGCCCGTGTTTTATTGAAAGATTATAAAGATTACTCTAAAACGAGTTTAATTAGCTATTCTATAGGAGTCATTCTATTAGTATTATATTTTGTATTTAGAAATAATAATCTAGCTCAAATTGCAGAAGCCTCATTAAGCTTAAGTATTATTGCGTTACTATTTTTTGCTATTTATGTTATTGTAGATGCTTTTGTATATTCAAAATTCTATAAAACTATTGATCAAAAAGGCAAACGCATCAACCCATTAATTCTTATTCTTACGCTGCCTCTATATCCTTTAAAGTATATAATGTTAAGAAACCGAATTTCGCAAGACTTCTATCTAAGCTGTCTTCAAAATATAAAATAACTGTATCTTTACTTCATCTAAAAAAATCATAATGATAACTAAAACCAAACATACAAAAATGAGCCTAAACACTATAGAAGAAGCCATTGAAGACATAAGACAAGGCAAGGTTATTATTGTTGTAGATGATGAAAATCGTGAAAACGAAGGAGACTTTTTGGCTGCAGCAGAAAAAGTAACTCCGGAGATGATAAATTTTATGGCTACACATGGTCGTGGTTTAATTTGTGCTCCACTTACAGAACACCGTTGTGAAGATTTAGAATTAAACATGATGGTAAGAAATAACACAGACCCAATGGAAACTGCTTTTACAGTTTCTGTAGATTTAAGAGGTAATGGTGTAAGTACGGGTATTTCTGCAAGCGATAGAGCAAAAACGGTACAAGCTTTAGTAAAAAAAGACACCAAGGCTTTTGAATTAGCAAGACCAGGTCATATTTTCCCTTTAGTTGCTAAAGAAGGTGGTGTTTTAAGACGAACTGGCCATACAGAAGCAGCCATAGATTTTGCGCGTTTAGCTGGTTTTGAACCTGCAGGAGTTATTGTAGAGATAATGAATGAAGATGGTACAATGGCACGCTTACCACAATTAATGAAAGTGGCCAAAAAGTTTGATTTAAAAATTGTATCTATTGAAGATTTGGTGGCTTACCGAATGGAATATGATTCTTTAATTGAAAAGAAAGAAGACTTTGATATTGAAACACGTTTTGGTAAATTTAGATTGAGAGCTTATTTACAAACAACCAATAACCAAATTCATATTGCTTTAACAAAAGGAACTTGGAAATCTGACGAGCCAATTTTAACACGTGTTAATGCTACTTTAGTAAACAATGATATTTTAGGTACTTTAACAAATAATGCAGACAAAAAGCTAGATGATATGTTTAATGTAATTAATACAGCTGGTAAAGGCGCTATTATATTTATTAATCAACAAGCTGAGTCTATGAACTTACTAACACGCCTTTCTATTCTTAAAGAAAACCAAGTTGAAGGAAAATTAGTTAAAGCTCCAAGCATTGGTATGGACACTAAAGATTTTGGTATTGGTGCTCAAATACTACACGATCTAAAAATAAGCAAGCTCAAATTAATATCCAACAGCTTACAAACTAAACGTGTTGGGATGATTGGTTATGGCTTAGAGATTGTTGAATATGTAGAATATTAAAAATAAGAAAGCCACTCCCTACAGTGACTTTCTAAATATTCTCAAAATATGAGAACTTCTCAAACATTGAGACTTATTATAAAAAAATTAATTTTTGTTTTTTACTAAGGATTTAAGTGCATTTAATTCTCTTTCTAAGCGATCAATTTTGTCAAGTTTTTGATTTTGTTTTTCAATAAGTAATTGTTGCTCTTGAATTGCTTTTACAAGCACAGGGATTAAATCACTATAATAAACTCCTAAATTTTCATTTTCTTTTCTAACCATTGTTTTTTCATCTTCTGCATATTCATAATCGTATGTTGAAACAACTTCAGGAATAATGGTTAATAGCTGTTGCGCAGAGAATCCTATCTTATTCTTATCATCAATACTATTCTTCCATTGGTATTTTATGGTTTCTAACTGTAAGATTTCATTAAGCCCGTAATTAAGCGGCTTTATATTTTTCTTTAGCTTTATATCACTAGTTTGAATAGTTCCATTTATAGACCAAACACTATTCCAACGTTGTGCAGAATTCCCAAGATTAAAAGGAGATGTTGAACTCATTGGGTAGTATGGCAAAAAACTACCATACACAGACATATGCAAGTTACCTGAGTCCATAATATATTCCGTAGATCCTAATTGTACCGCTGTTCCATTAGTACTTCCTTGATAAAAAGAAGCCACATAATCTACGACAACTCCATTTGGCATGACATCTCCGTTATTGTTTAATCCGCCTGGATTAAAAGTATTAGACCCAATGAAAACAACATCTCTATCAGCATCTAAAAATAAAGCATAAGCTCTATTTTCAGACTCAACTCTAAAATCTGAATTGGTACCAAGTTGATTAAAAATAGCCGAACCTCTAACATCTACAGTAGCACCAGGATACTCAGTACCAATACCAACTCTATTTGTTCCTCCATTTACAAAAAACATACTAGCGTTATTATTAGATTCTACTCTAAAATCAAAATCACCACTGTCTTCATTAAAAATAGCAGCCCCTCTTGTATCTAAAGCAGCATTTGGAGCAATTGTTCCTATACCTACTCGATTGGTACTTGCATCTACAAAAAGTGTTGTATTATCTACACTAAGGTCTCCATTATTATCGTTTTGTAGAAACAATTCTGTATTAGAATTTGTAATTACCTCGTTTCCGTCTAACCTTAATGAATTAGCTATCTCAAGGACACCTGTATTTGCAACTCCAGTAGCATCCGTAACATTTGTAAACTCTACTCTACCTGAGCTTACCTGAAAATCACCATTTGTTGCATATATTATTCTACCAGCACCTGGACCTCCTTGATTATAAGCTTGGTTTAAGGTATTTCCACCACCTAATAAAGGAGTCCAAATACCATTCCAGTAATAATAACCTACTCCGCTTCCTCCTGTGACAGTCGGATTGGTATTCCATATTAATAAACTTGTTGTAGGTGAAGCGATTGGCGTAGTAGCATTGGTAACATTTACTAAACTTACACGCGGTATTAACAATCCACGATCTAAAGAACTAATATCTAATGCTGATGATGCATCTGGATTTGTTGTACCTATGCCAACTTGAGCATAAGATAGCACTGTTAGTAAACAAAAACTGATAATAATGGCTGTTTTTTTCATGGTTGGTTATTTTGATGGTGAACTTATTCTTTGCTAAAATGTGTGCTTTTTATAATCTTATTTTTATGTACTATGTTTAAATTATAAATACCTTTTTCTAAAAGGTTAACATTTATATATATTTTATTTGATGACAATTTTTCAATATTGCCCACAAGCTTTTCATTAGTCATAAAGCTATTAATGAAGGGTTAAAAATTTTAATTAGTAAGGAAGGGTATTACAATTGTAAAGTTAGCTGAGACGTAACTGTCTAACTATAAGACATGTAACAAACACTATAATTTATGTAACATCTCAATGAATACAAGCGCTACGAGCCATGAAGTGCATTAAATTTAGCTCAATAAATGGAAAAATATAAGACTAATTATTGCTTAGAAATAAATTCTGTTGGAGTACAACCATACATTTCTTTAAAACATTTTGCAAAATAAGAATGGTCATTAAAACCCACCGAATATCCAATCTCAGAAACATTTGCATCGCTCTTTTTAAGCAAGTCTGCTGCTAATTTTAAACGTTGAGAACGCACAAATTCTGTTGCAGACAAACCTGTAAGTGCTTTTAATTTTCGGTGTAATTGCATACGACTCATACCTAATGCTTTACTGAAATCTGCTGCACTAAAAGTTGGTTCTGTTATGTTTTCATCAATAACAATGTTTAGCTTTTCTAGAAATTGAGCATCAAAACTATTAATAGCTATCTCTGTTGGTTTTAACACCAATTCTTGACTATAGCGCTCACGAAGTTTTAACCTTGAATTGATTAAATTTTTCACTCTTATTTCTAATGCTTTTGTTTTAAAGGGTTTCGTAATATAATCATCTGCACCAGTTTCTAAACCTTTAAACGTATCTGTATCTTCCGTTTTTGCTGTTAATAAAATAATTGGGATATGACTTGTTCGTTCGTCTTGTTTAAGAATTTCAGATAATTGGAAGCCATTTAATTTTGGCATCATTACATCAGATATAATAATATCTGGGACTAACGCAATAGCCTTTTCTACTCCTATTTCGCCATTAGAAGCCTCAACCACTTGATAGCTGTCTTTAAAAACCGATTTAACAAAAATTCGTATATCTTCATGATCATCTACAATCAATAAAATAGGACGGTTCTCATCTATAACCTCTTTAACTGCTGCTTTTTCTACTTTAATTGTATCCTCTTTTTGTTTAATCATTGGAGGATTGGTAAAAGCATCTGCGAAATCACTGGGCTTAAATTGTGACTTAAGAATGGGTAAATAAACTTTAAATAGTATTGTTTTATTAGAAGTATTTTCTACAGTAATTTCTCCATAAGATAAGTTAACAATCTCTTTTACTAATGATAAACCTATGCCAACTCCTTCTGTATTTTCATCTGCTTGATAAAAACGGTTAAAGATATTATCAACCTGCTTTTTGGTTAATAAATTACCTTTATTCTCTACCTGCAGTTGTAATGTATCATCTAGAACTAATGCATTAAAATTTATAGCACTATTTTCAGGTGCGTATTTAAAAGCATTAGACAGTAAATTTATAACCGTTTTTTCAATAACATCTTTATCAAACCAAACGTTATTTAATTCATCTATATTAATAGTATAGTTTATGTGTTTCTGAGTGGCTTGATGTTGAAAAGAAGATGCCATAGATTTTAACAAAACAGATAAATCTCCTTGACTTACTTTTAGTTTTAAATGACCAGCCTCTAACTTAGATAGATCCAACAATTGATCTACCAAATTGAGTAATCTATCCGAATTACGTTGAATCATTTCAAAATCAGTTCTATCTTCTTCTGTAAGGTTTGAACTGTTTAAGCGCTTATCTATTGGTCCAGATATTAGGGTTAATGGTGTACGAAACTCGTGAGATATATTGGCGAATAATTTTGATTTAAAATCATCGAGTTCTTTTAATTTTTTTGTGGTTTTTTGTCGGTTTTGAAATAGAACAAAAAAGAATAATCCCGCTATTGTTGTTAATCCCAAACCTCCTAAATAAAGATTGCGCTGATTAGTTTTCTGTTCTTCAGATAATTTTTTTTGCGATTTTAACAGTATGATTTCTCGCTCTTTTTTAGCCGCTTGATATTTAGCATCTAATTCAATCGCATTTTTACTATTCTCCTCTTTAAATATAGAATCCTTAAATACAAACGCTTTCTGCATATTCACAAACGCATTTTTATAATCGTTCTTTAACTCATATAAATAAGCATAATCTTTATATAAATTCTTTCTTCTATCGTCGGTAGAAAAACCATGCGTTTTAAAAATAGCGGCTGCAGAATCTAAATATTTCAACCCTTTGTCTGGCTGGTTAAATCTTCTAAAAACAGAACCTAACCCATAATAAGCTTCACTGATTTTTACTGAATCATTTGATTTTTTAATAACTTCTAATCTTTTCTTATAATTAATCTCAGCTGCTTTATAATCTTTGCTCGAAGCATCTATAGATGCCAATGTATAATACACATTCGCAATAAATTTGTAATTCTTTTCTTTTTGATAATATTCTAGGACCTTATTAACGTATATCCTTGCTGTATCTAAATGTTCCTTCGTATCTCTTGCCTGGGACATAAATCCGTGCCACTCACCCAACCTATATTTTGTAAGGTTAATTAATTTTTCGTCGTTAGTCTCCTCCGCAAGATTTATCGCCTCCAATATATAATCCTTAGCCTTTAAAACTCCTGGCATCGTCAATCTGAATTTAGAGATTTCTGCACGATAAATTTTCGTCATTATGTAGTCCTCAGTAATGACCTTCTCTATTTGATATAATGAATCTATTTTATTGAAAAAAATTAAGGCAACATCATCTTTTTGTTGTTTGTAAAACAATTTACCTTGCTGTAAAAAAGCTTTACTTAATAAATCTTTATCACGTAATCTAAGCGCTATTTTTTCGGTAGTCTTCGCGTATATTTTACTAGAATCACGATTTTTATTCTCAATAAGTTTTGAAATATTTAAATTAAGTTGTGCTTGATGTTGACTAATTTCTGTGTCTGACAAAAGAACTTTTAATGAATCTAACTTCTTTTGGTTTTGCCCATAGAAAACAAATGATATGAGTAAGAAAATAATAAAAAGCTGATATTTCATAAAATATATTATTATACACTTAAAGATACGCAATATTATGAAAATGAATAATTTAAGATTATAATATTTGTAACACGATTTGTTACATGCTTTATAACATGGGGAATTTTATCCTATAGTGTTAGTGTTTGATAACTTTGATTTTAACTTCCCTTTCCGCATTAAATAATGTAATTAAACAAATAATTACACCTATAGATATAGCACTATAATTACCACAGAATAGACTCTTAATTGAAAATTAATAAGCTTATGTACGCTGTTTTACATACATATTATGTGCGATTAAATTGTAAGATTAAGGTGCCTCATTGGCATTATAAAACCTTGGCCTAATATTTAAATAATACTTTTTTGCTTAAATTCTATAATACGCTGTCTTACAGATTTTACACCACCAACAACCAACTTTAACTAGATAAAGCAGATTAAAAATAATGCCTCTCATTTTTTAACAGCTATATAAATAAGAATTAAGCGTTTAAATACCTAGACTAATTGTAAAAATGGTCGGAAATAAAATATAGTTGGTAATTTTAAAAAATACTTTTGATAGCTTTTGCCATTTTTTCAGCACGTTCATTAACTTCTTCTTCTGTCCAAGACAATTTAATTAAACAAGAAATATTTCGAGATATATAATGGTCAGACTGTTCAAAGGTTTTTGTTTGTAGATATTTTAAACCGTCTCTAACTTCATTTGATATAGGGAATAAAGATTTTAAATCTTTAAGATGATCCCATTTTCTAATATAATGCCAATTGTTTTGGTAATAATTCCAACATGCATCAATGCCGTTTTCTTTAAATGCGGCCATAACCTTTTGAGCAGATTCTGCATCTGGTAAGAAAAAATTTAAAAATGCATAACTTTCTTCTCCCCCTTTTGGAACCCGTCTAAAAGTAACACCTGGAACTCTAGCTAATGCATTTCTTAAAATTGTATAATTGCGCTTTTGAATAGCTATAAACTCAGGTAAACGTCTCACTTGTGCCAATCCTACAGCAGCATGCAACTCTGAAATTCTAAAATTATAACCTAAAAAAGGATGGGTTTCTGCACCTCTGTCATGACCTATATGGTCATGGCCATGGTCACTGTAATGATCGGCATTAATATAATAATCTTTATTATTGGTTACAACAGCGCCACCTTCACCACAAGTTATCGTTTTTACAAAGTCAAAAGAAAAACAGCCTAAGTCCGCAATGCTTCCTAATGGTTGCCCTTTATATGTACCTCCAATAGCTTGACATGCATCTTCAACAAAAACCAGATTATGATTATCACAGATTGATTTTAAAGCATCCATATTTGCCATGCTTCCACACATCTGTACTACCATTACTGCTTTTGTTTTTGGAGTAATCGCAGCCTCAACAGATTTTGGATCTAGTGTCAAAGTATCATCTATATCAACTAAAACGGGAATAGCTCCTAGCATCATAATAGCTTCAAAACTCGCAACAAATGTAAACGTAGGCATAATCACTTCGTCTCCTGCTCCCACTCCAGCTGATGCTAAGGCTACAGAAACGGCTGCGGTTCCACTTGATACTAATTGTACATGATTAGATTCAAATGTTTTTTCTAATTCAGCTTCTAACTCTTTAGCTTTCCAATGGCCATTTCTCATACCATCAAAACCATAGCGCATTAAAACACCATTGTCTAAAACATCATTTACTTCGTTTCGTTCTAAATCGCTAAATAATTCGAATCCAGGCATAGATTGTAATAAATATTAAAAGTTGAATTTAAGCTAACAAATATACAGTTTTGAGATTTTTATTTTCATAAAAAAATTACAATTCTATAATGGTTTCAGATAAATCCTTTCTTACTTTTTTAAAGTCCGCAAACATATCATCATTGGCTCTATATCCTACTGGTAGAAGTAACACAGACTTAAGACCTAAAGCATCTATTCCTAATATTTCATCTAAATCATTGGAAATAAATCCTTCCATTGGGCAACTATCAATTTCTTCTACAGCACAGACTGTCATTAAGTTTCCTAACGCAATATAAGCCTGTTTGGTTGCCCAATCTATCTTTTTAATACTAGGCATTTGATTAATTGTTGACTTTAATTGTGATTTAAAAGGATATAACACAGAATCTGGAGTATTTCTTATGGCTTTTATGGTGTCAAAATGTGCTTCAATATCATTATCATCAATTTCTGCCTGAATACAAAGCACTAATAAATGAGAAGCATCTACAACTTGACGTTGGCCATAGGAGACATCGACTAAACGTTCTCTAATAATTTTATCTTCAACTACTATTAATTTTAAAGTTTGTAAACCATACGACAAAGCTGTTAAATTAAAAGCTTCTTTTAGTGTATTCAACTTTTCTTCTGAAAGTGATTTAGTAACATCAAACTTTTTAGTAGCGTAGCGCCATTTTAACTTTTCTATGATAGACATATCATTTTTTTTGTAAAAATACGGAATAAACTTATGAGTTGGTTTGCGCGAATTAAAAGTCTATTTACTTAAAAAGCTGAATGATTTTATTTTTTGTCATTCAGCTTTTTAAGTAATGTTCTTAATAAAATACAGTTATTTTTTTAAGGTAAAATGCGCTTTGTATTCTTTACGTTCATTAGTTATTGGTTCGTTGTACTCTACTCTAA
>NZ_BAABCB010000028.1:0-279078 GCF_039538385.1 Winogradskyella damuponensis
GTACTAAAGAACAACATGCCGAAAACAGACGTTCAGAGTTCCTTATTGTAAGTGGTGCTCCTGTAGCTGAATAAAAAACAACTAATTATAAAAAAAGCCTATTCTGTAAAATGAATAGGCTTTTTTTTACCAAGTCGTAAAAGGATTTTTACTCAACTGCGAATTATAATACTTTAGTTCACCTGTAACTTCTTTGCCCAACCATATTGGATATTCAATAACTTCATCTTCGGAATTTAATTCTACTTCAGCTATAATTAAACCTTTGTTAGCTCCAAAAAACTCGTCGATTTCAAAAATATGATTGCCAAGCCTTACTTCATAGCGTGTTTTCTCAATCATACCAGCTTCACATAATTCTAAAAGACTTTCAGCCTCAATTATAGAAATTTCTTTTTCCCATTCAAAACGAGATAAACCATTAGCCGTAGATTTCCCTTTAATGGTTAAATAACCCAATTCTTTTTTTAATCTTACACGTACAGTTCGCTCTTTGTGACTATTTAAAAAGCCTTGTTTAATGGCATAACTATTAAAGGCTTCTGACTTGAAAGCTTTAGAGTTTACTAAAAATTTTCTTTCTATTTCTATCATCATACATAATAACAATTACCTTTTAAAAGGCATTTAATGCCTAAATTTACACTATGCTTAACGATTTACCAATAAGAAAGATAATTCATGTAGACATGGATGCATTTTATGCCTCTGTAGCACAAATGGATAATCCTGAACTTAGAGGCAAACCTATTGCTGCTGGAGGTGGTGGAACACGCGGAGTGGTAAGTGCCGCTAGTTACGAAGCTCGAAAATTTGGAGTAAAGAGTGCCATGTCTGGACGCTTAGCTATAAAACTGTGTCCCGAATTAATTTTTGTAAAAACTGATTTTGCACGCTATACTGAAATATCTAAACGTATTCGTAAAATCTTTTTTGAATATACTGATTTAGTTGAACCCTTATCTTTAGATGAAGCATACTTAGATGTCACAGATAACAAAATAGGATTGCCTAGCGCTACTTTATTGGCTCAGAATATAAGAGCAAGGATTTATGACGAAGTAGGCTTAACAGCTTCCGCAGGCATCTCTATTAATAAGTTTATCGCTAAGGTCGCTAGCGATTATAATAAACCTAATGGACAAAAAACAGTAAACCCAGAAGATGTTCTCAAATTTTTAGAAGACTTAGACATTCGAAAATTCTATGGTGTTGGAAAAGTGACTGCAGAAAAAATGTATCAAAAAGGCATTTTTACAGGAAAAGACTTGAAATCGAAGACACTTGAGTATTTAGATGAACATTTTGGAAAATCTGGCCGCTATTATTATGATGTCGTTAGAGGTATTCACTATAGTGAAGTAAAACCCAACCGCATAAGAAAATCTTTGGCTGCAGAACGCACATTTAGTGAAAATTTATCCTCTGAAATCTATATGTTTGAAAAATTAGAACATATTGCAGAAGAAGTCTCAAAACGACTATTAAAAAGTAAAGTTGCAGGAAAAACCATAACCTTAAAAATAAAATACAGCGATTTTACACTACAAACACGAAGCAAAACCTTACCTTATTTTGTGAGTGAAAAAGCAATAATATTAGATACCGCTAAAGATTTATTATACCAGGATACCCTGAACAACTCCGTTAGACTTTTAGGTATTTCTTTATCTAATTTGAATACAGATGATAAAAAAATTAAAAAAGAAGAAGAAACGGCTGTTAGCGTGCAGTTAAAATTTGAATTTTAAATGAAGTCGTGAGAAGTTTTTTTGCAAATAATAACAACTCAGCTTTATTCTTTAATTTGCTTCAGCACCAAAATAATGATATAAAAAAATAGCGATTGAATTTAAAATTCAAACGCTATTTCTATAATAATTAAAGTCTGTTTTTAAAAACTACAACTTTCTATCTCAGTAACTCTTAGTGTATTTACCATACCTTTTTCTTGTATTGGCATTGCTGCTAAACTAATTAACATATCACCAACATCTAAATAACCTTTTTTACAAGCTATAGCATTTACATCTTCAATAGTTTCATCTGTACTTACAAATTTATCGTAATAAAATGCTGTAACTCCCCAAAGAAGGTTTAGCTGTGTTAATATACGTTTGTTTGAGGTAAACACTAAAATATGAGCAGAAGGTCTCCATGCCGAAATTTGAAATGCCGTATAACCACTATTTGTTAATGTAGAAATGGCTTTCGCATTAATTTCGTTTGCCATGTTTGCTGCATGATAACAAATTGCTTTTGTAATATATCTTTTAGTACGAATATGAGGAGGAGATTGAGGCACTTCAATTAAAGGTGAATCTTCTACGCTACGTATAATATTTGCCATTTGACGAATAACTTGCACAGGATATTGCCCAACAGAAGTTTCTCCGGATAACATTACAGCATCTGCACCATCCATAACAGAATTGGCTACATCATTTACCTCTGCACGTGTCGGAGTTAAACTTGTAATCATGGTTTCCATCATTTGAGTTGCAATAATTACTGGAATTCTAGCGCGTTTGGCTCTAAGCACTAATTGCTTTTGAATTAATGGCACTTCTTCAGCAGGAATCTCAACTCCTAAATCACCACGAGCTACCATTAAACCATCACAATACGCGACAATTTTATCAATATTTTCTACTGCTTCTGGCTTTTCAATTTTAGCAATAATTGGAATTTTATGATCACTATGTTCAGAAATTAAACGTTCTAATTCCATTAAATCTTCTGCATGACGCACAAATGATAAAGCGATCCAATCTACTTTTTGCCCAATAGCAAAGATAGCATCTTCAATATCCTTCTCTGTTAACGCTGGTTGCGAAATATTGGTATTTGGAAGGTTTACTCCTTTCTTAGATTTTAAAGGTCCTCCTTGTATTACTCTTGCTTTAACTTCAGATTTTTTATCTGTAGAAACAACTTCAAAAATTAATTTTCCATCGTCTAATAAAATGCGTTCACCTGGTTTTGCATCTTGAGGAAACTTATCATAAGTCATGTAAACACGTTCCTTTGTTCCTTCAAAACGCTTTCCTGTTGCAAAAATGATTTCGTCTCCTTCATTGACTATTACTTCACCTTTCATGGTGCCAACACGCAATTTAGGACCTTGTAAATCTCCTAAAATTGAGGCATTGTAGCCAAACTCTTCGTTGAGCTCTCTTATCATTTTTATACGTTCCTCGACGTCTTTATAATCGGCGTGAGAAAAATTAATTCTAAATACATTACAGCCTTCATCCAACATTGCTTTTAATACTTCTTTTGTACTTGTTGCTGGACCTAATGTGGCTACTATTTTTGTTTTCTTGTTTGACATCAATTCAAAAAATTAAATGGTCTTTCGACTTTATTTTTAACGGATCTACCGCATAACTTGTTATAATTTGTGGAATAGCTTGTAATTTAAATAAGATCTCTTTTTCATCTACATTTTCTATTTCGTCTGAAATTTTTAGAAAAAAATCAACCTTTTTAAACTCCGAAATTAGATGAAATGTTTTAAGTACTTTTTCACTACCATTAAATAATGTTCCTGTACTACTTAAACCATCTTCTTCCTTTTTACAAGTATTAGAAATTAAATTCCAAAAGACGTATTCCTTTTCGTTATCCCATTCAAAAATACTGTATGAGGACTCTAAATACTTAAAGTCTATATCTTTATCCTTACGTTCTAACTTAAGCTCTAAATGCTTGTTGAGCAAATAAGCCAATCGATAATCTTCTAATCTACAATGAATAGCAATTAGTTTATATGAATCATCATAGAAATCATCTACCTGAAGTTTGTGTAAAGCCATACAATTATAACTTTGAACGGTAAATATAGTGTATTAAAAGATTTATTTTAATAAGAATAAGTTAAGATTAATCCAAAAAATCTACGAAAACGTTATCGTAGGATTAATTTAATTTTAATAAAGAGGGTTTAATCTAGTGAAGTTTTGAAATTTGGTTTTGAAATGCAAAAAAAGCGCGTTTGGAAGCTTTTTCTTCTGCTTTCTTCTTTGATGTTGCTCTTGCTTTTGAAACTACTTTATCATTAATAATAAGCTTTACAGAAAAATGCTTTAATTCATCATTGCCTGTATCTTCATAAATTTCATAGTTAAATGTGTTTTTCTCTTTTTGGCACCACTCTATCAATAAACTTTTATAACTAATGACTTTACCTTCTAAAGACTCAATGTCTACATGTGGATTAATAACACGTTTATAAACGAATTTCTCACAAAAGCTATAACCTTTATCTAAATAAATGGCCCCAACTAAAGCTTCAAAAAGATTGCCGTGAATATTGTCACCAAAATTAGACTTAGGTATTTTACTTTCTACAAAATCTATAAGTCGTAATTCCTCTCCCAGTTTATTAAGGTGCTCTCTACTAACTACTTTAGAGCGCATTTTGGTGAGGTAGCCTTCATCGCCATGAGGTACTTTTTCAAATAAGTAGGCTGCAATTACAGAGCCAAGGATAGCATCACCTACAAACTCTAATCGTTCGTAGTTAATAGGGTTTCCTTGATCGTCCTTAATATTCATGGACCGATGGGTAAACGCTGTTAAATAAATTGATTTTGTTTTTGGCTTAAAGCCAATAATATCCTTGAGTTGTAAAAAAAAATTCCCGTTCTCGTGAGAGCGGGAATTTAATATGTTACGAATGAAGCTCATTCGGGATTTAATCTAATTTTTTGAATACTACACAAGCGTTGTGACCGCCAAATCCAAATGTATTACTCATCGCGACTTTAATGTCTCGTTTCTGAGCTTTATTGAGCGTTAAATTTAATTCTGGATCTATGTTTTCATCTACCGTTTCATGGTTAATTGTTGGTGGTACAATACCGTGCTCCATCGCTAATATAGAAGCAATAGCTTCAATAGCGCCAGCAGCCCCCAACAAGTGACCTGTCATAGATTTTGTCGAATTAATATTTATGTTTTTTGCATGACTTCCAAATACTTCAGATATAGCTTTTAACTCGGCAACATCACCTAAAGGTGTTGATGTACCGTGTGTATTTATATGATCTACATCTTCAGGACTTAAACCTGCATTTTCTAAACAATTTTTCATTACCGCAACAACACCAATACCTTCTGGATGTGGGGCTGTCATATGATACGCATCTGAAGATAAACCTCCACCTACAACTTCTGCGTAGATTTTAGCTCCTCTTGCTTTAGCGTGTTCGTACTCTTCTAAAACAATAGCTCCTGCACCTTCACCTAATACAAAACCGTCTCGGTTAGCATCAAATGGTCTCGAAGCTGTTTGAGGATCATCGTTACGCGTACTCATGGCGTGCATAGCATTAAAACCTCCCATACCAGCAATTGTAACTGCTGCTTCACTTCCTCCTGTAATAATCACGTCACAAGACCCTAAACGAATAGTGTTTAAAGCATCGATCATTGAATTTGCAGAAGACGCACATGCAGATACAGTGGTATAATTAGGTCCCATGAAACCATACTTTATAGATATGTTTCCAGGCGCTATATCAGCAATCATTTTTGGTATGAAGAAAGGGTTAAATCGAGGTGTACCATCACCGGCTGCAAAGTTTAACACTTCTTCTTGAAATGTTTCTAATCCGCCAATACCAGCTCCCCAAATAACTCCAACTCTTAATTTGTTTAGGGCGTCTAAATCTAGTTTTGAGTCTGCAATTGCTTCATCTGAAGCCACCATTGCATACTGCGAAAACTTATCCATTCGCTTTGCTAACTTTCTATCAATAAAGTCAGTAACTTCAAAGTTTTTTATTTCACAAGCGAATTTTGTTTTGAACTTTTCAGGATCAAAATGTGTTACACGTGCGGCACCACTTTTGCCACTAATAAGAGCTTCCCAATATTCATCCTTGGTGTTTCCTATTGGTGTAAGTGCACCTAAACCCGTTACTACGACTCGCTTTAATTCCATAAAAATTGAGTTATTATTTTGCTTCTTCTATATAAGAAACCGCTTGACCAACTGTTGCTATATTCTCAGCTTGATCGTCTGGTATTTGAATATCGAATTCTTTTTCGAATTCCATTATTAATTCTACAGTATCTAATGAATCCGCTCCTAAATCGTTTGTGAAGCTTGCTTCAGTTACAACTTCGTTTTCATCAACACCTAATTTATCTACGATAATCGCTTTTACTCGTGATGCAATGTCTGACATAATTTTTTAATTTTAAGTTTTAATTAGATGGCAAAAATAAAAAACTTTATTTGAATATTCATCTTTACCGATAAAATGTGTTTTTAATTTAGTAAAAATAAAGATAAAGTATTTAGTATTTACTCCTAATTGTTAATTATTATTCTTTTTTTTGTTTGAATAATAAAGAAGAAATATACCTGTAAATGAAACGTATTGTAATTTTTGCGTCCGGAAGTGGCTCTAATGCTGAAAATTTAATTAAGTTTTTTCACAACAGCGATACTGCGTCTGTTATTCAGGTACTAACTAACAATCCTCATGCCAAAGTGCTTGACCGTTGTAAAAAACTAAATGTTAGCGCCTTATCTTTTAACAGAATAGCATTTTCTAAATCTGAAGATGTCTTAAACATATTAGAAGTATCTCAACCAGACCTGATAGTGTTAGCTGGTTTTCTTTGGAAATTTCCTGATTTTATTTTAGAAAAATTTGAAAATAAAGTCATTAATATTCATCCTGCGTTATTACCAAAGTATGGTGGAAAAGGCATGTACGGCATGCATGTGCATGACGCTGTTGTTAAAAATAAAGAAACAGAAACTGGCATTACCATTCACTATGTAAATGAAAATTATGATGAAGGAGCTATTATTTTTCAGGAAAAATGTAAGGTTTTACCTACCGACTCTGCCGAAGATGTTGCTAAAAAGATTCATTTGTTAGAAATGGAGCATTTCCCAAAGGTGGTTGAGAAAATATTAAATAGATAGATGTCATACTGAGCTTGTCGAAGTATCTTTTCTAGATGCTTCATTTCATTTTAAAATGACATAAAAAGATTTCCGTTTTCACGGGAAGTAAACATGAGTAAAAAGAAAAAAAAATATTATACTGTTTGGAAAGGCCACAAAAAAGGAGTCTATAATACTTGGAATGCCTGTAAAGCTCAAATTAAAGACTACCAAGGTGCACAATACAAATCTTTTCCTACACTTGAAGAAGCCGAAAAAGCATTAGAAGGAGATTACTTTAATTATATAGGGAAAAATAAAACGTTTTCTAGTGGACTCACAGAAGCTGAGCTAAAAAAAATAGGACAACCCAATTACCATTCTATTTCTGTAGATGCAGCGTCAAGTGGAAATCCTGGGATTATGGAATATAGAGGAGTCGATACCAAGACAAAAAAACAGCTCTTTATTCAAGGCCCTTTTGAACAAGGCACTAATAATATTGGCGAATTTTTAGCCTTAGTTCATGGGTTAGCCTTTTTAAAAAAGCACAATAGCGACCGTATAATGTACACGGATTCTAGAACCGCTATGAGTTGGGTACGCAAAAAAACCTGTAATTCTAAACTTCCTCGTAATGCCAAGAACAAACCCGTTTACGACTTAGTAGATCGTGCTGTAGAATGGCTAAAGACTAATGAGTATTCTACAACTATTGTGAAATGGGAGACTAAGGCTTGGGGAGAAATTCCAGCAGATTTTGGAAGGAAATAAATCTATTTTGCATTGCGTTAATTGATGTTTCACAAGGAATTATTTTTACGTAAATTTGCACTTTAATTCAAACTTCTTTTATGAGTAAATTAGTAATTGTTGGCACTGTAGCCTTTGATGCCATTGAAACACCTTTTGGTAAAACCGATAAGATCCTAGGTGGTGCAGCAACATATATAGGTTTATCCGCTTCAAATTTCCATGTAGATTCTGCAGCAGTTTCTGTTGTTGGCGGCGATTTTCCTCAAGAATATTTAGATCTTTTAAAAAATAGAAATGTAAATATCGATGGTGTAGAAATTGTAAAAGACGGTAAAACGTTCTTTTGGAGTGGAAAATATCATAACGATATGAACTCTCGTGATACCTTAGCTACAGAGCTCAATGTATTGGAGCATTTTAATCCAATTGTTCCTGAAGATTATAAAGATTCAGAAGTTGTTATGCTAGGTAACTTACACCCTCTTGTACAGCAAGGTGTATTAGACCAAATGACTACAAAACCTAAACTAGCCATTCTAGACACTATGAATTTCTGGATGGACATCGCTTTAGATGATTTACTGTCTGTAATTAAAAACGTAGACGTTATTACCATTAATGATGAAGAAGCAAGACAATTAACAGGAGAATACTCTTTAGTCGTTGCAGCGAGAAAGATTCATGACATGGGACCAAAATATGTAGTGATTAAAAAAGGAGAACACGGAGCCTTATTGTTTCATAATGATAATGTATTCTATGCTCCTGCTTTACCTTTAGAAGAAGTCTTTGATCCAACAGGTGCTGGTGATACATTTGCTGGTGGTTTTGCTGGTTATTTAGCTAAAACAGGCGACTTCTCTTTTGAGAATATGAAAACAGCTGTCATCTACGGCTCAACGTTAGCTTCTTTCTGTGTTGAAAAATTTGGCACGGAGCGCATGCAAAATTTAACAGATAAAGAAATTTATAAACGTCTAGACCAATTTAAGAGTCTGACACAATTTGATATAGAATTAGCATAAACTAACGCGCTCATAAATTGAGCGCGTTTTTTATTTCACAAAAAAAATAAATAGCGGAAAAAATTAATCATGAGTGATGCGTTAAAACATGAGTGCGGAATTGCACTTATTAGACTTTTAAAACCATTAGAATATTATAAAGAAAAGTATGGCAGTGCTTTTTATGGTGTTAACAAAATGTATTTAATGATGGAAAAACAGCACAACCGTGGACAAGACGGAGCTGGTTTTGCAAGTATTAAATTAGACGTAAAACCTGGAGAACGCTACATTAGTCGTGTGCGATCTATTGCCCAACAACCCATACAGGATATTTTTGCTCAAATTAACGAACGTATTAACCACGAGCTTACAAGCCACCCGGAATATCAAGACGATGTTGATTTACAGAAAAAACACATTCCGTACATAGGCGAGGTATTACTAGGCCATGTTAGATATGGTACATTTGGTAAAAACAGTGTAGAAAGTGTTCATCCATTTTTAAGACAAAACAACTGGATGCACAGAAACCTGATTGTCGCAGGAAACTTTAACATGACCAATGTTAATGAACTTTTCGATAATCTTATTGAAATTGGTCAGCATCCAAAAGAAAAAGCAGACACCATTACTGTAATGGAAAAGATTGGTCACTTTTTAGATGATGCTGTTTCAAAAATTTATAAAGATCTCAAAAAAGAAGGCTACAATAAAAATGAATGTTCTCCTTTAATCGCAGAACGTTTAAAAGTTGGAAAAATTTTAAAGCGTGCTGCCAAAAACTGGGATGGTGGTTATGCCATGGCTGGTTTATTAGGCCATGGAGATTCTTTTGTATTAAGAGATCCGTCCGGCATAAGACCAACTTACTACTATGAAGATGATGAAATTGTTGTCGTAGCATCAGAACGCCCTGTAATTCAAACCGTGTTTAACGTGCCTTTTGAAGCCGTAAAAGAATTAGAACCAGGACATGCTATTATTACCAAAAAATCTGGTGAAACAAAAATCAAAAAAATATTAGAACCTTTAGAACGCAAAGCTTGTTCTTTTGAACGTGTCTATTTTTCTCGTGGTAGTGATGCTGAAATATATCAAGAACGTAAAATGCTTGGGCGTTTATTAATGCCTAAAGTTCTTGAAGCTATTAATAACGATACCAAAAATAGCGTGTTTTCGTACATTCCTAATACAGCGGAAACCTCATTTTACGGCATGATTGAAACCGTTGAAGATCATCTCAACGAACAGAAAACAGCCTCTATATTAAATGGTAACGGTCAATTATCAGCAGAAAAGGTCACCGAAATCTTATCGGAACGCCCAAGAATTGAAAAAATAGCTATTAAAGACGTAAAACTAAGAACCTTTATTACTGAAGATAGTAGCAGAGATGATTTAGTAGCACACGTCTATGACGTTACTTATGGTGTTATAAAACCAACCGACAACTTAGTGATTATTGATGATAGTATTGTTAGAGGTACAACTCTAAAAAAGAGTATTATTAAAATGATGGACCGATTAAACCCTAAGAAAATTGTGGTGGTTTCTTCAGCTCCTCAAATTCGCTACATTGATTGTTATGGTATAGATATGGCCAACTTAGAAACTTTAATTGCTTTTAGGGCGGCTTTAGAATTATTAAAAGACACTAATCAATATCATATTGTAGAAGAGGTCTATCACAAATGTCTTAAGCAAGTAAACATTAAAGATAAAAATGTTGTCAACCATGTAAAAGAGATTTACGATAATTTTACAGACGAACAGATTTCTGATAAAATTTCAGAATTATTAAGTGATGAAAATGTTAATGCCGAAGTGAAAATTATTTTCCAACCTGTTGAAAATCTGCATAAAGCCTGTCCTAAAAATTTAGGTGATTGGTACTTTACTGGAGATTATCCTACACCAGGTGGAAACAGAGTTGTAAACAGAGCTTTTATTAACTTCTATGAAGGAAATAAAGAGCGCGCATACTAAACAACGACTCTAAACGACTTTTAATCCGATAAATTATGTATTTTATCTAGGAAAAATGCATTTCGTCGGATTCATGCATTCGCTTTAACAAATTAAATATACATTGGTATCACCATAACATAAGTAGGTTAAGTTCATGGTAGATTTGGGGCAAAAAAAGGTGAACTTCGTTCACCTTTTTTTATACACTTAATTTAAAGTGTTACTTTAAGTCAGATCTTCATTTAAGATACAAATTCATCTCTCAAACAAGTCCGGAACATAGTAGTTTCCACTCTTAGACTAATATATAGGTCGTTTGTCCAAAAAATTGATTAGAGAAACAATGTCCCCTTATATTTGACTCACCATAACATAAGTAGGTTAAGTTTATGGTAGATTTGGGGCAAAAAGGATGAACAACTGTTCATCCTTTTTCATGCCCAATTCCCAAACAAAAGAATCAAAAATTTAACCATAAAAAAATCCGAGTCTATATATAAAGACTCGGATTTTTTTTAATTTAAAATACTTTTAAGCTTATTTAGCTTCAGCATATCGTCTTTCAACTTCATTCCAATTAATTACGTTAAAGAATGCTTCAATATAATCTGGTCTTCTGTTTTGGTAATTTAAATAATAAGCATGTTCCCAAACATCTAAACCTAAAATTGGTGTACCACCACAACCAACTCCTGGCATTAATGGATTATCTTGATTTGGTGTAGAACAAACTTCAACTTTTCCACCTTCATGCACGCACAACCAAGCCCAACCAGAACCAAATTGTGTTGCCGCTGCCTTAGAAAATTCGTCTTTAAATACATCAAAAGAACCGTATTTTGCTTCAATAGCATCTTTTAATTCTCCAGATAATCGTCCTTTTCCTTCAGGATTCATAATGTCCCAAAATAATGAATGGTTATAAAACCCACCTCCATTATTTCTAACAGCTTTATTCTCTTTATCTAGATTGATAAGGATATTCTCAATAGTCTTTCCTTCTAAATCTGTTCCTTCAATTGCTGCATTTAATTTATTTGTGTAGCCTTGATGATGTTTAGTATGATGTATCTCCATAGTACGAGCATCAATATTTGGTTCTAAAGCATCATAAGCATATTTTAATTTCGGTAATTCGAAAGCCATAATATTATTGTTTTTAATTAGTTAATATTTTGTTTGCACTCAAATTTACAATTTTGTCTGAGATTTTTTCTTAATAAACTATTAAGATTCCCTATTTTGGTATAAAAATTATCTCTTGCAAAATTCAGCCTTCAAAATATATAATGCATCAGCTGGTAGTGGTAAAACATTTACACTAGCCAAAGCTTATCTCAAAATATTAATTCAATCTAAAAGTTACGATCAATTTAAATCTATTTTAGCTATTACATTTACTAACAAAGCGGTAGGTGAAATGAAAGAGCGAATTGTTGATATGCTAAAATCTTTTTCGTCGGAAGAAAGTCTAACAAAACCACATCCAATGTTTGAAGCTATTTGTGGTGAATTAGACATTAAGCCCGAAATTCTTCACAACAAATCTAAACACATTCTAAAACACATAATCCATAACTATGGTGCGTTTGACATTTCTACCATTGACGGCTTTACGCATAGAGTTATTAGAACTTTTGCGCACGATTTAAAATTGCCTGTAAATTTTGAAGTTGAACTAGACCAAGAACGCCTTTTAAATGAAGCTGTTGACAGTCTTATTTCTAAAGCTGGTAGTGACAAAACCTTAACCAAAGTCTTGGTCGATTTTGCAATAGAAAAAGCAGACGAAGACAAAAGTTGGGACATCAGTTTTGATTTTAATAAGATTTCAAAATTATTAGTTAACGAAAATGATCTTTTTGCCATTAATACTTTAAAAGAAAAAACACTTGATGATTTTAAAGTTTTAAAACAACAATTAGCCAAAGAAATTATTCTGCTTGAAGAAAAAATTGAAACTATAGCACTTAACGCTTTAACTCTAATTGAAGCATCTGGTTTACAATTTAATGACTTCAATAGAAGTTCGCTTCCAAAACATTTTGAAAAATTAGCTGCCAAGCAATTTTCGGTTGGCTTTGATTCTGCTTGGCAAAACGATTTAATTGAAGGCAATACACTTTACCCTAAACGTGTTTCTGATGATGTTGCATCAACTATTGAAAGTATTCAACCAAAATTATCGGAATATTTTGTGGCTTCAAAAACGTCAATTTTCAACATAAAGCTAAAAAAAGGATTTTACAGGAATGTCACTCCCCTTTCTGTTTTAAATGCCATTAAAAATGAATTAGACACTTTAAAGGCTGACCAAAACAAGATGTTGATTTCAGAATTCAATACTATTATTGCTAAAGAGATTAAAAACCAACCAACACCTTTTATCTACGAACGTTTGGGTGAAAAATTCAAACATTATTTTATAGATGAATTTCAAGACACCTCTAAAATGCAGTGGGAAAATTTAGTTCCCTTGCTAGAAAACGCTCTTTCTGCCGCCAATGGTTCGGCAATGCTCGTTGGAGATGCCAAACAAGCCATTTACAGATGGAGAGGTGGTGAAGCAGAACAGTTTATTAAACTTTATAATACCATTGATAATCCATTTCAGATTGAAGCCGAAGTATTACCATTAGACACCAATTACAGAAGCTCAAAAGCTGTTATTGAGTTTAATAATTCGTTTTTTGAATTTTTAAGTGAAACTACTTTTAGTGAAGCCGCTTATGCAGATCTTTACAAAAAGGCGAAACAAAATACACATAACAAATCTGAGGGTTATGTGAACCTTAATTTTTTAGACATTCAAAAGGAAGACGATATCCACGAGTTATATGCCAACGAGGTTTTAGAAACTATAAAAGCATGTCAAGCTAATGGATTTCCATTAGATGATATTTGTGTTTTGGTAAGAAAACGAAAAGAAGGAGTCGCTATTGCTAATTACCTCAATGAAAATGGGATTAAGATTACATCCTCGGAAACCTTGCTTTTAAAAAATTCGGATAAAGTTAATTTTATTAATTCGTTTTTAAAGTTACTTATTCAACCGAATAACGACAGTTTAAAAGTTGAAGTCCTCTCCTATTTAGCAGCACAAAATCAAATTGAAGATACACATCTATTTTTTGTCTCTTATCTCAGAAAAAACATTGATGAGATGTTTTCAGAATTAAAACAGCTTAACATTTATATAGACAAAAACCAATGCCTTCAATTACCATTATACGAATTGGTAGAACATGTGGTTAGACTTTTTAATCTAAATGAAACCTCAGACGCATACCTTCAGTTTTATTTAGATGTTGTTTTAGAATTTACACAAAAGCAAAATGCAGATGTTGCTGCTTTTATCAATTATTTTGAAAAGAAAGCAGATAAATTAAGCGTGGTAACTCCTGAGCATATGAGTGCGGTTCAAATTATGACCATCCATAAATCAAAAGGCTTAGAATTCCCTGTGGTAATATTTCCTTATGCAGATCTAGATATTTATAGAGAAATAGAACCAAAAGTATGGTTTCCTGTTAAAGCAGAAGATTATAATGGTTACGAAACGCTATTACTTAATTACAATAAAGATGTTGAACATTTTGGAGACATCGGAAATCAAATTTACAACACACACCAATCGCAATTAGAATTAGACAACATTAATTTGCTTTACGTAGTTTTAACTAGAGCTGTAGATCAATTATATATTATTTCTAAAAAAGACATCAATTCAAAAGGAGAGATAAACACAAATACTTATGCAGGGCTATTTATTAATTTTTTGCAGCACGAAAATAAATGGAACGAAAATCAATTAACCTACAGCTATGGATTACTAAAACCAAATGAAAACATTTCGGAAAAAACACTAACTTCTAATCCTTTAAAATTAATTTCAGTTCCAAAAGAAGAGCACAATTTAAAAATTGTCACCAAATCCGGATTACTTTGGGACACACAACAAGAAGCCGCCATTGAACGTGGTAACTTGGTACATTTAATTTTATCGAAAATAAAAACTGTTGAAGATGTCGATTTTGCTTTTAATGATTTATTGATTTCAGGAGAAATAACAACAGAACATAGCCATACATTAAAATCTCTAGTTTTAAACGTTATAAAACATCCTAAATTAGAAAGGTACTTTCACAATGATTTCACCATTTACAATGAACGTGATATTATTACAAGCACAGGTTTAATTCTACGTCCAGACCGCCTGAACATTAATTCAAAAAATGAAGCTATTCTTATAGATTACAAAACCGGAGAGGCCAAAGAGTCTTATGCAAATCAGCTTAACAATTATGAGGTTATTTTAAATGAGATGAATTTAACTGTAACCCATAAATTACTGGTTTATATAAATGACACAATTGAAGTTCTTGAAGTCTAATTTTTCCTAGTATCTTTGCTTAAACAACAAAATTTAAATTATGTACGGAGATATAAAAAACCATTTACAACAAGAAATAGAGTCTATAAAAGAAGCTGGTCTTTTTAAGGAAGAGCGTATCATTACGTCTCCCCAAGGTGCAGAAATAACGCTTAATACAGGACAGAAGGTATTAAATTTCTGTGCTAACAATTATTTAGGTTTATCATCACATCCAGATGTAATCCAAGCGGCAAAAGACACTATGGACACACATGGTTTTGGGATGTCTTCAGTACGTTTTATTTGTGGTACTCAAGATATTCATAAAGAATTAGAACAAAAAATTGCCGATTTCTACGGAACAGAAGACACGATATTATACGCTGCAGCCTTTGATGCTAATGGAGGCGTTTTTGAACCTTTACTAACAAAAGAAGATGCTATAATATCAGACTCTTTAAATCACGCTTCTATTATAGATGGCGTAAGATTGTGTAAAGCAGCTAGATATCGTTACCAAAATAATGATATGGCAGATTTAGAAACACAATTAATTTCAGCCAATGCTAATGGAGCACGCTTCAAAATTATTGTAACTGATGGTGTGTTTTCTATGGATGGCCTTGTTGCTCCTTTAGATAAAATATGTGATTTAGCAGACAAGTATGATGCTATGGTAATGATTGACGAATGTCACGCCACAGGGTTTATTGGAGAAACAGGAATTGGAACATTAGAAGAAAAGGGTGTTTTAGGCAGAATTGATATTATTACAGGAACTTTAGGAAAAGCTCTTGGTGGAGCCATGGGAGGTTATACCACAGCAAAAAAGGAAATCGTTGAGTTATTACGTCAACGCTCAAGACCTTACTTGTTTTCAAATTCTCTAGCTCCAGCAATTGTTGGTGCTTCTATTAAAGTATTTGACATGCTTAAAAATGACACTACATTAAGAGATAAAGTAGATTGGAACACCAAATACTTCAAGAAAGGAATGAAGGAAGCTGGTTTTGATATTGTAGATGGTGATTCTGCAATTGTCCCAGTAATGTTATATGATGCTAAATTATCTCAAAATATGGCAAATATGTTATTAAAAGAAGGCATCTATGTTATTGGTTTCTTTTATCCTGTAGTCCCAAAAGATAAAGCTAGAATTAGGGTACAACTCTCTGCTGCACATGATAAGAATCAGCTAGATAAGGCCATTTCAGCTTTCATTAAAGTGGGGAAATCATTAAATGTTATCTGATATACTACAAATCTTAACACAAACACTCTATATTAGGGCGATATCCCAATAATTTTATATATTTGTCTTTGTTAATAAAGTTTAACAACTTACTTTTGCTAACAATTAACACTTAAAAATTAAAATTAATTAGAATATGAAAAATCTTAGCAGATTATTTTTTGTAGCAGTGCTTATCGCAAGTTTTAGCACTTCTAATGCTCAAGACAAGAACAATCCATGGGCTATTACAATTGGAGCTAACGCAGTTGACTTTTACCCTGTAGGAGAAGACACACCTCAAGGTGACTATTTTGACGAGTACTTTAATGCGAAAGATCACTGGAACATTCTTCCTTCGCTATCTACAGTCTCTGTATCTAGATACCTTAGTGATGGTTTTACTTTTACTGCTAAAGGTTCTATAAATAGAATTGACAAATTTGGTTCAAACTTCGATCCTATTACAGGAGAAGAGTCTACAAACAAAATTGACGATTTAACTTACTATGGTTTAGATGGTGCTGTATCTTACAGTTTTATGGATCTTGTACAGTCTAAAACAATCGACCCTTATTTAGGTGTTGGTGGTGGTTACACTTGGCTTGATGAAATCGGAGCTGGAACTTTAAACGGAACTTTAGGTTTAAAATACTGGTTCTCTGAAAACTTAGGCTTAGATGTTCAATCTACTTATAAGCATGCTTTTGAAGATTATTTACCTACACATTTCCAACATTCAGTTGGTCTTACTTTCAAGTTTGGTGGTACTGATACTGATGGTGATGGTATTTATGATCAAGATGATGCATGTCCTGAAGAAGCTGGATTAGAAATCTTTAACGGTTGTCCTGATTCTGATAATGATGGTATTCAAGATTCTAAAGATGATTGTCCTTACGATGCTGGTTTAGCTGAGTTTAACGGTTGTCCTGATACTGATGGTGACGGTGTAATGGACAAAGATGATAACTGTCCTGAAGTTGCTGGTTTAAAATCTTTAGCTGGTTGTCCAGATGCTGATGCTGATGGTGTTGCTGATGGTGATGACAAATGTCCTAACCAAGCTGGTCCTGCTGCAAACAACGGATGTCCTTGGCCAGATACTGATGGTGACGGTGTTTTAGATAAAGACGATAAATGTCCTAACGAAGCTGGTACAGTGGCAAACAACGGTTGTCCTGAAGTTAAGCCAACTGAAGAAGTAATGGATACTTTAAATGAATATTCAAGATCTATCTTATTTAACTCTGGTAAAGCAACTTTCCAGAAACAAACTGACAAAGTATTACAGTCAATGGTAGCTATCTTTAAAGAATACCCACAAGCTAACTTCTCTTTAGAAGGTCATACTGATTCTGATGGATCTAAATCAATGAACCAAGCTTTATCTGAAAGAAGAGCTAATGCAGTTAGAGATTACTTAATCGCTAATGGTATTAGTGCTGACAGATTAACTGCTGCTGGTTTCGGTGAGTCTAATCCTATCGCTAGCAACAAAACAAGAGCTGGTAAAAAAGAAAACAGACGTGTAGAGGTGAAGTTGAAAAACTAATCACATCTAAAATATATTAAAAAAACGCTCCGATATTCGGGGCGTTTTTTATTTTTATAAAATGATAAGTTTTATAAAATCGGTTCTCATAGATCTTCAAAAGAAAGGCCTAAAACTAGAAGACCTCTATTTCATTCTACCAAGTAAACGTGCTGGTGTTTTTCTTAAACACCATCTTTCTACATTAATAGATCAACCTATATTTGCTCCTCAAATACTTAGCAGTGAAGAATTTGTAGAAGAGTTATCTGGTTTACAAAACCTACCTAATACAGATTTATTATTTAGGCTCTACGAATCCTATAAAGCGCTAACTGACGAAGAAGAGCAAGAGTCTTTTGAATCGTTTTCTAAATGGGCTCAAATCTTATTACAAGATTTTAACGAGATTGATCGTTATCTCATCCCACAAGAACACATCTTTGATTACTTAAATGCTATAAAAGAGCTTCATCATTGGTCTTTAGAAGTGAACCAAACCAATCTTATTAAAAATCATTTAAAGTTCTGGAAACGACTTAAAATGTATTACACCGCTTTTACGGAAAACCTATTACAGTCCAAACAAGGTTATCAAGGTCTAATTTATAGAGAAGCCGTTGAAAACTTAGAATCGTATATTGAAAATTCTACCCATAAAACACATATTTTTTTAGGTTTTAATGCCTTAAACACTGCTGAATCTCAAATTATACAAGGCTTACTTAAAAATGATTTAGCTGAAATTTATTGGGATATTGACACTTCTTTTATTGATGACACTATACATGATGCTGGGTGGTTTACAAGACAACACAGAAAACAATGGAGTTATTTTAAAACGCATCCTTTTAACTGGGTCACATCGCATTACAAAGAAGAAAAGAATATTAAAGCCATTGGCATCCCCAAACTTGTTGGACAAGCAAAATATATTGGTCAAATATTATCGGAACTAACAGAAACCAAAACTAACTTTTCTAATATTGCAGTTGTTTTAGGAGAAGAACAATTATTACTTCCTGTATTAAATTCTATTCCTAAAAACATAACCAAACTCAATGTTACTATGGGTTTGCCGTTACAGTTTGTTCCCTTAGCCTCGTTTTTTGAGCAACTATTTAATGTTCATAAAAACAATCCGAAGCAATTCTATTACAAAGATGTTATAGGATTACTATCGCACCCTTCCGTTTATCCTTTATTTGAAACTACAACAACAAATGTTTCAAGTGTTATAGTCGCAGATATTCAAAAAAATAATACGGTTTATATTACTGTACAGGAACTTAAACAACTTGCTAACTCACATAAAGAACTTATAGCATTATTATTTCAGTCTTGGAACGACAATCCAGAAACCGCTTTAAAAAATTGTTCTGAATTGATTTTAAAAATGAAAACCAATTTTGATAGCAATAAACAACATCACAGTTTAGAATTAGAATATCTATATCGCTTTAACACCCTATTTAATCAATTATCAAAATTAGATACAACCTATAAATACCTTGAGTCAATAATTGCATTACAGTCTATTTACAAAGAACTCCTAAGCTCAGAAACCCTAGATTTCAAAGGAGAACCATTAGAAGGACTTCAAATTATGGGAATGCTAGAATCGCGTGTTTTAGATTTTGAAACGGTGATTATAAGCTCTGTAAATGAAGGGATTCTTCCTTCAGGAAAAACGAACAATTCCTTTATTCCTTTCGACGTAAAAATTGAAAATAACCTACCCACTTTTAAAGAAAAAGACGCTGTTTACACCTATCACTTTTATAGACTTTTGCAACGCGCTAAAAACGTCTATATTTTATACAACACCGAAATTGATGCTCTAAAAGGTGGTGAAAAAAGTAGATTCTTAACACAGCTAGAAGTTGAAGGGATTCATGAAATAAAAAATAGCATAGTATCTCCAGATGTTCCCATTGTAGAACAAAAACTGACCGAAATAACAAAAACACCATCGGTTATGGAACAAATAAAAGTATTATCTGGAAAAGGCTATTCACCTTCGTCCTTAACCAATTATATCAGAAATCCGATAGATTTTTATTATGAAAAAATACTCGGAATAAAAGAGTTTGAAGACGTCGAAGAAAATATTGCAGCCAACACTTTAGGTTCCGTTATTCACAATTCACTTGAAGATTTTTATAAACCCTTAGAAGGTTCTATTTTAACTATTGAGCATCTTAAAGATTTTAAAAGTCGTACTAAGAAAATGGTAACTAAGCATTTTGAAGAACTCTACAACAAAGGTGGTTTTTCTCAAGGTAAAAACCTTATCATTTTTGAAATTGCCCAACGTTACATTTCAAATTTTTTAAATTTAGAATTAGAGAGCCTTAAACAAGGAAATGAAATTAAAATCCTTTCGATTGAAGCTGATGAAGCCATTGATATTAAAATTGAAGGTTTAGATTTCCCTATTAAGTTAAAAGGGAAAGTGGATAGAATTGATAGCTTTAATGGTATAACTAGAGTTATCGATTATAAATCGGGTAAGGTGGAACAAAATAAAGTAGAAATCGTTAATTGGGAAGACTTAACTACAGATTACACAAAGTACAGTAAATCGTTTCAAATTTTATGCTATGCTTATATGATGCGACAACAAAATCTAATAGCGCTACCAATTGAAGCAGGTATTATTTCGTTTAAAAATTTAAGTGAAGGTTTATTGAAATTCGGAAAAAAGGCGTCATCTCATGCGAGAACAAAAGACCAATTAATTACGAATGAAACCTTAGATAATTTTGAAATAGAGCTCAAAAAACTCATTACAGAAATCTGTAATCCAAAGCTTAATTTTACTGAAAAAGAACTGGACTAATGACAATTGATAAACATATAATTTTAGAAAGAGATGGTAAAAAACCCATCTTAATTGATACCTTTTATTCTGAAGGAAAATCAAATCAACCTATAGTCATTTTTTGTCATGGCTATAAAGGGTTTAAAGATTGGGGAGCATGGGACCTTATGGCAGAAGCATTTGCCATTGTTGGATTTTGTTTTATAAAATTCAATTTTTCACATAATGGCGGCACGATGGAAAATCCTATTGATTTTCCTGATTTGGAAGCTTTCGGAAATAACAATTACACGAAAGAGCTAGACGATTTAGATGCGGTTATAACTTGGTCTCAAAATCATTTCAAATCGAATTCAAAAATAAACACCAACACTATTTGCTTAATTGGTCATAGTCGCGGCGGAGGTATTGCGCTACTAAAATCTTCGGAAGATCAACGAATCACTAAACTGATTACTTTGGCTAGTGTAAGTGATTTTGCGAGTCGGTTTGGCTCTGAAGAAGCACTTAAAACATGGAAAGAAGACGGTGTTAAATACGTAGAGAATGGTAGAACGAAACAACAAATGCCACATTATTACCAATTCTTTGAAGATTTTGAAACTCATAAAGCGAAGCTTGATATCAAAGCCGCTACAACACAAATAGACATCCCAATGCTCATTATTCATGGTGATAACGATACTTCTGTAAATATCAGTGAAGCAGAAGCGTTACAGCAATGGAATCCTAAGAGTCAACTAAAGGTTATTGAAAATGCAGATCATGTGTTTAATACGAAACATCCTTGGAGTAAAAGTGAACTTTCTGAGGAATTAAAAACTGTTGTCGAAACGGCTATTCAGTTTATAATATAAAAAAAAGCATGCCTTAAGCATGCTTTTTGTGGAGAAGATGGGATTCGAACCCACGACCTCTTGACTGCCAGTCAAGCGCTCTAGCCAACTGAGCTACATCCCCAAATTATTCGATATTATTTTAGTCCACTTAAAACCAAAACCGGCAATGTAGAACTGTGAAAATCTTTTTTCAAGATTGTATCCTTTTCCCATAATTTATTAAAAAAACCTCGCTTTCGACGCACGACACATAATAAATCTGGGTCATTCTCTTTATAATGTTCTAAAAGCGCTAAGAATGTATTAGGACTTTCAACGTTTATTGTGGTTGTAATCATTGATTTTAACTCGTCATTAATTTCAAAGTCACGCTTTTTATGATGAGGAGTCTTTACTAAAAGTAAGGTTAATGCAGATTCAAATTGTGTTTTTAAATACTTTAAAGGAAGCAAGACCTTATCTTTTTTTACAGTCGCAGATTTAACGGCCATAAATATTTTTGAATAAGGCTTAAACACGCAGTTTTCAGGAACAATTAATGCAGGTATTTGTGTTTGTTTAATAATCTTACCAGACGTTTTTCCTAAATACACTTCGTCTTTAATAGAATTGGTACGCGGCTCTATAAGGATTAAATCAACATTTAATTTTTTACAGATTTTTTCTAAGGTCTTTACCAACTTCCCTTTATACGTTTTGGTAATGACTTCAACACCTTTAGTATCTATGGATGCTACATGTTTTTCTAAAAATGATTTAGACTCGGCTTCTAAAATATCATCTATCTTAATCATGGTGCCTGCTTTACTATAAACATCATATATTTGAACCACATAAACCTTAGCACCAAAAGCTTGCGCAAAATCTATAGCATATTGTAAATGCGACTTTGCGTTTTTTGAGGAACCAACAGGAACTAATAGCGTTTTCATCTTTAGAAAATTAAGATTAACATTAGGACAAAAGTAAACATTATAAATGATTCGAATAGCAGAAGAAAAAGATATTCAACCCATTTTAGAAATCACAAAAGCTTGTGCTAAATCTATGATTTCTAGCGGTATTTATCAGTGGAATGAGCACTATCCCAATACGTCTGCATTTCAAAAGGACATTAAACGCGAAGAACTTTATGTTTTAGAAATTAATCATGCAATTAAAGCTTGTATTGTGATTTCTGCATTTATGGATTCGGAATATGAGCCTATCAAATGGTTAACACCTAATATTAACAACATTTATATTCATCGTTTAGCTGTTCATCCTCAATTACAAGGCAAAGGTTATGCACAACAATTGATGCATTTTGCAGAGCAATTTGCTATTGATAACAACTATAGTTCTATTCGATTAGATACCTTTTCGCAGAACAAAAGAAACCAAAAGTTTTACGAACTTCGCGGTTATAAACGATTAGGAGATATTTACTTTCCAAAGCAAAGTGAATTTCCTTTTTACTGTTACGAATTGGTATTGTGAGCACAGCTATAACTTTAAAACAAATTAATAAATTGGCGATTCCTGCTTTAATTTCGGGAGTGTCTGAGCCTATTTTATCTTTAACTGATGCGGCAATCATTGGTAATATGGAACAGAATGCTACAACATCTTTGGCAGCAGTTGGTATTGTAACGACATTTTTATCCATGCTAATTTGGGTCTTAGGCCAAACTAGAAGTGCCATTTCTTCAATTATTTCGCAATACTTAGGTGCCGGAAATGTGGAAGCCGTGAAGAATTTACCAGCCCAAGCTATTTTTGTAATTACAACACTCAGTCTTGTAATTATAGCTATTACCTATCCCTTAGCTTCGCCTATTTTTAAACTTTACAATGCCTCGGGCGACATTCTAAATTATAGTGTAGACTATTATCAAATTCGGGTTTTTGGATTTCCCTTTACCTTGTTTACCATCGCTGTTTTTGGAACCTTTAGAGGTCTTCAAAACACCTATTTCCCTATGCTAATTGCTATTTCTGGTGCATTGGCCAATATTATTCTCGATGTTGTGCTTGTCTATGGTATTAACGGTTTTATTCCTGCTATGCATATTAAAGGTGCTGCATATGCAAGTGTTATTGCGCAATTAATTATGGCTTTACTTTCGGCTTATTATTTACTTAAAAAAACAGATATTCCGTTAATCGCAAAATTGCCTTTTAATCCTGAAATGAAACGTTTCGCGTTAATGATTCTCAATTTATTTATTAGAACGATTGCCTTAAATATCGCCTTGTATTTTGGAACTAGTTTTGCCACAAAATATGGTGAAAGCTACATTGCGGCTT
Source organism: Winogradskyella damuponensis (assembly GCF_039538385.1). NCBI lineage: Bacteria > Pseudomonadati > Bacteroidota > Flavobacteriia > Flavobacteriales > Flavobacteriaceae > Winogradskyella > Winogradskyella damuponensis. The sequence goes on from NZ_BAABCB010000028.1 coordinate 23,734, forward strand.
ATACCATTGCTATTAATTTATGGTTTTTAGGGGCTTTTCTTATTGATGGCTACGCAAGTGCGGGTAATATTTTATCAGGAAAATTATTTGGAGCAAAAGATTATAAAAACCTTTTAGAATTAAGTAATAAACTGATTAAATATGGCATTTTCGTCGGGCTTTTTATTGGAGTAATTGGTGCTGTATTCTATTATCCTTTAGGCAATCTATTTAGTAATGACGAAGCTGTATTAACGGAATTCTACAGCGTGTTTTGGATTGTTTTAGCCATGCAACCTTTATGTGCTCTAGCTTTTATTTTTGATGGTGTTTTTAAAGGGCTAGGCAAGATGAAGTATCTTAGAAACGTTTTGTTATTTTCTACAATTGTAATTTTTGTTCCAGTTATATTTTGGGTAGATCGCCTAGATTATAAACTCTATGGTATTTTTATCGCCTTTACATTGTGGATGATTGCTCGAGGCTTACCATTAATTATAAAATTTAGAAAAACATTTATTCCTCTAGCGCAAAACACTTAAATTTGATTATTAATTTTATTTCTATAATGAGCTTATTAATAACAATACTACAAGACGGTAATATAGACGAAAAACTTAAAAATGCACCAGACAGCAGTTATGGTGTTGGCGTGTTTATTGGTACACTCTTACCTTTTGTGGTTTTAGTTCTCATCGCTTTTGCGATTTATAGATATAACAAAAACAGATATAAAGACGAATAGTATGGATATTCTTGGCTTTTTAGGTGGAAACGGCTTATTCCTTATATTAGGATTAGTACTTATAATTATATTTTTCTACAACAAATATAAAAGACGTTAATATAGATTTACCGCGTTTTTAACCAACCTGTAATACTCAATCGCTGTGTATTTACGGGTTTTACTTCATGCTCTAATTCTTGGCTTTCAAAAATAACAACTTTGCCAGGAAAAGGATAAATAACCTTGTCTTCACCGTCTAAATAAAGGACTAATTCACCTCCGTTTTCGGGTTTCCAATCTTCACTATTTAAATAACAAACAAAAGATAATTTACGTCTATCATCATTCTGAAATGTATCTAAATGTCGTTTGTAATAGGTGTCCTTAGGATAAATGGCATAATGGAATTCCTTCTGATTAATACCAAGAAAACAGGTGCGATTGAGATAATCTTTTAAGTCATTGATTTTATTAAAGAATAATTGCTCCGCAGAATTGATAACGTTTTCATCTATCCAAAGAATAATATCTCCGCGTACTGCTTTTTTAACAAGCGCATTGGTTTTATTCCCAATAGCCGATTTTTTAAACGCATCTTCTTCATACTTTAAAAGCAATGAATGCCGTAGAGCAACAACCTCATCTTCTGAAAAAAAATCATCAACAATACTATATTTTTGTGATGAAATGTCTGAAATAACACGCTCATAAAGCGGATTTTCAACAAACGGAATAGCTTCGAAAAGGCTACTCACCGTGACTTTTAAAGAAATTTAATCCTTTCATTATTTTTTAAAAATTTAAAAAAAGTGCGCAAATGTAATCTAAAAAGCCATTCCTTTTACATTTATAATATCTTTGCACTATAATTTAAAATCGCATGAGTAAAATTCGCATTACAAAACAATTTTCTTTTGAAACAGGTCACGCCCTATACGGTTACGACGGAAAGTGTAAAAATGTCCACGGTCATAGTTACCACCTTTTTGTTACCGTAATAGGCACACCAATAGCCGATTCCAACAATGTAAAATTTGGAATGGTCATCGATTTTGGTGACTTAAAGAAAATAGTAAAAGAAGAAATTGTAGATGTTTTTGATCATGCTACGGTTTTTAATAAAAACACACCACATGTGGAATTGGCCAAGGAACTAGAAGCAAGAGAGCATAATGTGTTGCTTGTAGATTATCAGCCAACAAGTGAAATGATGGTGATTGATTTTGCGGAAAAAATAAAACAGCGTTTACCAGAAACTATAAAATTACATTCTTTAAGGCTTTCAGAAACCACTTCTTCTTTTGCTGAATGGTATGCTAGTGATAATGAGTAAACCTAACCACATACATATTGCCGACGGAAAAAAAATCTATTTTGCATCAGATAATCATTTAGGAGCACCTACAAGTGAAGCCTCTCGACCTCGAGAAAAAAAATTCGTTGCTTGGTTAGATGAGATCAAACATGATGCTGCTGCTATTTTTTTGATGGGAGATCTCTTCGATTTTTGGTTCGAATATAAAACCGTAGTGCCTAAAGGTTTTACAAGAACTTTAGGGAAACTAGCAGAAATTAGTGATTCCGGAATTCCGATTCATTATTTTGTGGGTAACCACGATTTATGGATGAATGGCTATTTTGAAGAAGAATTAGGTATTCCTGTTTATCATAAGCCTAAAGAATTCACGTTTAATGACATCTCTGTCTTTATTGGTCATGGTGATGGTTTAGGACCTGGAGATAAAGGCTATAAACGCATGAAAAAAGTGTTTACGAGTCCCTTTTTTCAATGGTTATTCAAATGGATGCATCCTGATATTGGAGTTAAAATCGGACAATATATGTCTGTAAAAAACAAAATGATTTCAGGCGATGATGATGCAAAATTTTTAGGAGAAGACAATGAATGGTTAGCGGTATATTGCAAACGTAAACTCGAAGATAAACACCGAGATTATTTTGTATTTGGTCATAGACATTTGCCTTTAGAAATTGATTTGAATGAAACGTCTAAGTACATTAATTTAGGCGACTGGATTCAGTATTATACCTACGGAGTTTTTGACGGTGAAAATTTTGAATTGAAGACATATTAATTTCTTCCTGTTTTTACTTTAACAGAAGCGTAAGTGGACACAGAATAAGGCACCACAAAGCACAAGCCAAGCTTTAACCAATTTACCTTTTCAAAATTCAAATGATATAAAAGGTCTCCTTGGTTGATAATATTTAAAATACAACCAACCACTATAGCGACTTTAATCGAAGAGATGACGATGTCTTTTTCTAAAGCTATTTTAAGCAGTTTTAGAATCATACTAAATGAAATGTTTAAATATTTTGCTGGCAAAAGTAATAAAAATGATAAGCCTTAAAAGTGATTTTATACTCCATCTTTTTGATGTTCTTCAATATCTTTAGTAAGATCTAGTTCACGTAATGATTTGTTTTTAAAATGCATTGTTGTCACCGTAATAAGTGTTACGGTACCTCCAAGTATTACAGCCAATGGCGCTCCAAATAGTTTTGCAGCGACTCCACTTTCAAGCGCTCCAAGCTCATTAGAAGACCCAACAAACATAGAGTTAACGGCACCAACCCGTCCTCTCATATCATCTGGCGTCTTAAGCTGAAGAATGGTTTGACGAATTACCATAGACACACCATCAAACACACCAGATAAAAATAAAGCAACCAGACTTAGCCATAACAACTTAGAAGCGCCAAAAATAATCATACATATTCCAAAGCCAAAGACTGAAATTAGTAGTTTTTTTCCAGTGTTTTTTGTGATTGGTAAATAGGTGGTTGCCACCATAGTAATAATACTTCCCGAAGAAAGGGCTGCATTTAAATATCCAAAACCTCTTGGGCCTGCGCCTAAAACATCTTTTGCAAATACAGCAAATATGGCCACGGCACCACCAAATAAAACAGCAATCATGTCTAAGGTTAGTGCTCCTAAAATAACCTTATCGTTAAACACAAATCGTAGTCCAACTTTTAAACTGTCCATCACCGATTCATTCGTTTTTTTATTTAAAACAGGTTTCTTTTTTATACCAAAGACTAATATTAATGCTAACATCACGAGAGAAAATATAATTCCAAGCGTATAATGCACACCAATCCATGCGATTAAAAATCCGCCACAAAGTGCACCAAATACATTAGCCCCTTTCCAGGTACTACTACTCCATGTGGCTGCATTTGGGTATATTTTTTTAGGTACAATTAAGGCTATAAGCGAGAAAATAGTAGGTCCAAAAAAAGCTCTTAAAACACCACCAAAAAACACTAAACTATATATGCCATATAGAATATAGTTGACAGTCCAAGAACTTTCAATAGCTTCTGAAGTGAGCCAAAACAAGCCAAAACTGATTAATGAGAATAAGGCAATGCAAAGTGTAAACAAGTTTCGTTTTTCTTTTTTGTCAACAATATGACCTGCAAAAGGGGCGAATAAAAATGCGGGTAAAAATTCACAAAGCCCAATAATGCCTAGACTTAATTTATCATTAGTTAAAGCATACACTTGCCATTCGATGACAATAAATTGCATAGACCAACCAAAAACCAATGCAAAACGCACCAATAAAAAGATGTTGAATTCCCTGATTCTTAATGCTGCATATGGATCGTTTTTCGCCAATTTGGTTTAATAAATAAGGTTTTAGATGATATGTAAACAAAACACCTATTTATTAACATGTTTTGAGAATGTGTTAATGAAATTCGTTTTTGTTAACATGTTTCACGTAAATGTTAATGAAATCTAGAAATCATAACTTATAGTCATATTCAGAAAATAGTTTTAGTAAACTATTATTTACAAAGTAATTGTCTCTTCCTATTATAACTTTAGTCAAAATATTACCATCGCTATTTGCTAACTCATTCAAATATTTTGAAGCCGTCTGTCTACTGACTTTTAAATCTTTTTGTAAAAATTCAATTTTTGTATAAGGATGTTTAAATAGGTTATTTATTAAATCTTGGCTATAGAATTTAAAGTTATCTCGAATGAAAAACTTATAATTTTGCATTTCTCTTTTCATATCTGTTATAAGCTTTATAGCCTGAATTGAGACAGATTCAACTGCATCCAAAATAAAACAAATCCAACTTTCCCAATTATTTGAGTCTCGAACATCCTGCAGCAATGAATAGTAAGTAGCTTTATTTTGAATAATATACCTACTTAAATATAAAGAAGGATATTCTAATAAATTTCTTCTTACTAAATAAAGAATGTTAATTATCCTTCCTAACCTCCCATTTCCATCGTAAAAAGGATGAATACTTTCAAATTGATGATGTATTATAGCCATTTTTATCAAAGGATCTAAGTCGTCTAACTCATCATTATTAATATAATCAACAAGATTACTCATTAAATCTTTTACGACTAACTTAGATTGAGGTGGAGTATATACTATTTCTTTTGTTTTATCATTTTTTAAATCCGTACCAGGTAAGGTTCTATAACCTGCGTTATTTTGTTCTAACTCTTTATGTATCGTCAAAATACTACTATTAGTAATAAGTCGGTTTTTGTATACAAATTCATAGCCTATTTTTAGTGCAGAAGCGTAATTCTGAACTTCTTTGGCCGCAATATTTTTCACTAAATTCATATTAAGCTCTGCCTTAAAAAGCTCATCATGTGTAGTAATAATATTTTCTACAGCAGAACTATCCTTGGCTTCCTGAAGAGCAAGTGTATTAATTAAAATTGATGGATTTGGCATTGTAGCTGCAACACCTTTTAGTTCTGCTAAAGCAGCTCTAGCGTTAGGTAGTTTTTTTAAAACTCTTTTTGTCTCAAAATCTGTTTTTAACGGTAAATTTTCTAAAATATACATGCCCTAAAGTTATCTAATTTCAATCAATTTAAAAGCAACACGTCTATTTAATTGGCGTCCTTCTTCTGTGTCATTATCTGAAATAGGTTGCGTACTTCCAAAACCAAATGATTTAATCCTAGTTGCATTCAATCCTTTTTCAATAAAATAGTCTAAAACCGCTTTGGCACGTTGTTCTGATAATTCTTGGTTTCTAGCTTCTAATCCAATGGAATCGGTATGACCATAGATTTCAACTTTTAATGTAAAATTAGTTTCTAAATGTTTGTAAAGTTGATTGAGTTCTTCTTTTGAAACAGCTAACAATTCGGCTTTATCAAAATCGAATAATACATTTTTGAAGGTGTAAATCTCATTAGTTTTAATGATAGGTTCTTCAAGCGTTTTAAGGGTTTCTTTTTTGATGTTCTCTTCTTCTTTTTCTAAGGGTTCAATGGAAACGTCATCGATATAGTAATAGGAAAACGATTCATATTTAGTTTGTCTAGCTTTACTTCTTTTAGTGTCGGTATTTGTATTAAAATTTCCTATAGCAAAGTAATTTTCAAAACCATTTGCGGTATATAGAAAGGAAACCTCCATCCAGTCTTTATCATTATCGTAGAATTCTTTGCTGAACGTTGGACGAAATGTTAAATTAGGAATTCGTTTTGCAAAGTGTTTTGCATTGATATTCGTTTTACTTTTGGATGCATTGAATTTCTCAGACGTCATCATAATCCCCAATTCTTTGAGGGCATATCTTGAGTTTTCCGCTAAACTGATATAGAATTTAACTTGATATTTCTTCCCTCGCTCTAAGGTAGTTTTTAATGTACCTTGAACATATTCTCTATAGTCTTTCTTGAAATACGCATATATACCAGCATAACCATTTCCGGTTCTGGCTTTTTGATAACCATTGAAGTTTTGGAAACCCATTTTCTCGCTACACGAATTAAAATAATCCGTTGTGCCATTATTGGGAATCGTCCAGTCTTTTACATTCCTATGAAATAAGCTCATATCTCTAGGGCAATCATAGAAGTTTTCAAAACTTGGATTTAAAACTAAGTTTTGACTATTTGAAATAAAGCCACAAAGAAAGAAGAGCAATACGACTGGTTGTTTCATATACAATCAACGAAGAGTTATGAGTTTTATTCTTTTATATCCTTCAATTTCAACTGTAAACTGACGTTGCCATTCCAATGATTTTCATCAATAGCATAGGCAGCACTAAATGGTCGTTTGCTTTTAATAATATCAATTTTATCGCCTAAGCCAAAACCAATACAGACAATTTTATCATTGAAGGATTGCGTCACTGTTAATCTAATGTGCTTATCATCTTCACCAACACATTTTCCCCAGCCAGTATCTTTTAGGTTTTGGGACATAAAGGTGGGTGACATATTCCCAGGGCCAAATGGTGCAAATTGTTTTAGGATTCGCATGAGTTTATCATTGATTTGACCAAGTTCTATTTCTAAATCAACTTTAAGCTCTGGTGTTAACAATTTTGGGTCAATGGTTTCCTTAACCACACTTTCAAATTTAGCTTTAAAGGCGTCGTAATTTTTGGGATCTAAAGTTAAGCCTGCGGCATATTTATGACCTCCAAATTGTTCAATGTGTTCGCTACATGCTTCTAATGCATTATACACATCAAAACCTGAAACGGAACGTGCTGAAGCTGCTAGTTTATCTCCACTTTTGGTAAAAACGAGTGTGGGTCTGTAATAGGTTTCTATTAAACGTGATGCTACAATACCAATCACTCCCTTGTGCCATGATTCGTCATAAACAACAGTGGTAAATCCTTCTTGCTCGTTATTCTCTTCAATTTGAACTAAGGCTTCTTCTGTAATACGTTTATCGGTTTCGCGACGATCGGTATTAAAATTGTCGATTTCTACGGCATATTTTGCAGCAAGGTTAAAATCGGTTTCTGTTAAAAGCGTTACGGCGTGGTTGCCGTGTTTCATTCGTCCGGCTGCATTAATTCGAGGTGCGATAATAAAAACCACATCTGTTATGGTAAGAATATCCTTTTTAACCTCAGCGATAATCGCTTTCATTCCAGGTCTTGGGTTGGTATTTATAATGTTTAAACCCATATAAGCCAAAGCTCTATTTTCATCTACAATGGGTACAATATCTGCACCAATGGCAGTAGCTACCAAATCGAGATATTCGGTTAAATCTTCTACCGTTTGCCCTTGGTTGGATGCTAGAGCAGTAATTAATTTAAAGCCCACACCACAACCACAAAGTTCTTTAAATGGGTAATCGCAATCGTCGCGTTTAGGGTCTAAAACAGCTACCGCATCTGGAATTTCAGCTCCTGGTCTATGGTGGTCGCAGATTATAAAATCGACCCCTTTTTCTTTAGCATAAGCCACTTTATCTATGGCTTTTATACCACAATCGAGCGCTATAATTAGTGAAATATCATTATCGTCTGCAAAGTCTATTCCTTTATACGATATACCATAGCCTTCATCATAACGATCTGGAATGTATGTGGCAATAGCATCTGTTCTTGTTTTTAAATAGGATGACATTAAAGCTACGGAGGTTGTACCATCTACATCATAATCGCCATAAACCATAATATTTTCACCTTGATCAATTGCTTTTTCGATTCTAGCAACCGCTTTATCCATATCTTTCATGAGGTATGGATCGTGAAGTTCTTTAAAACTAGGTCTGAAAAATGTTTTAGCAGCATCATAAGTATCGATGCCTCTTTGCAATAATAATGTGGCAACAATATCATCTACTTGAAGTGCTTTTTTTAGTTCTTCAACTTTTGATGGTTCTGGTTTTGGTTTTAATGTCCAACGCATAATGTCTTATATCGCGATTATTACTTTGTGCTTTCGTGAAAATAAATATTAGTTTTAACAGTTGCAAAACGACGAAACATTTCCATGACTCCACAATATTTATCAACAGATAAATTTACAGCACGTTCGCATTTTTTTTGATTTAAGTCTGCACCATAAAAATGATAATCTACTACTACAGTGTGGTAATATTTAGGATGTTCATCCGTTAATTCACCTGTAACATCCATTTTAAAATCATCTATTTCTACTTTCATTTTATCTAACGTAGAAATAACATCTAAGCCAGAACAACCAGCTAGTGACGATAACATCATGGCTTTTGGTGATAGACCATTACGTTTATCTGTACCTTCAATATTGGTATCCATTATTACAGTTTTTCCACTTGGATTATCAGATTCAAAGGTTAAGCCACCTTTCCATTGGGTTGTGATTTTATTTGTCATTTTTTAAGTTTAAAAGTTAGAAGTACTATCTTGTTAGCTCAAAAATACTACTAAAAAAATAACTATGGCACTAGTAACACCTTTGTCTGCAGACCACGATTTGGAAACCAAAGAATTAGCAGAATTCTTTAATGAAACCCTTGGATTTTGTCCAAATTCGGTTCTAACCATGCAACGCCGACCAGCAATTAGCAAAGCATTTATTAATTTGAATAAAGCGGTTATGGCCAATGAAGGCAAAGTAACCTCAGCTTTAAAACGTATGATTGCTTGGGTGAGTAGTAATGCTACAGGTTGTCGTTATTGCCAAGCACACGCCATTAGAGCAGCAGAACGCTATGGTGCAGAACAAGAACAATTAGATAATATTTGGGAATATAAAACGCACCCTGCTTTTTCTGAAGCAGAACGTGCAGCTCTCGACTTTAGTTTAGCAGCTTCAATGGTACCAAATGCTGTGAATGCGGAGATAAAAGAACGCTTATATCAACATTGGGACGAAGGTGAAATTGTTGAAATGCTAGGTGTAATTTCATTATTTGGTTACCTAAACCGTTGGAATGATTCTATGGGTACTGATATTGAAGAAGGCGCTGTAGAAAGTGGAAATAAGTATTTAGGGAAACACGGTTATGAAGTTGGTAAGCATGATGGGTCACAATATTAGATTATCATTATTACGAAGCTAAAAGTCTTGATTAATACATTTATAAAAAACCTTACCATAAATGGTGAGGTTTTCTTATAAAATTTCCTTTACCTTCTTCTCTAGCTCAGGCACAACCAATTCCTCAAACCAAGGATTCTTACTTCTCCAAAACCGATTCGTTGGTGATGGATGCGGAATTGGAAAATAGGTTGGTAAATAAGACTTGTATTCACCAACAGTTTCTGTCAAGGTTCGTTTGGCGCTTTCTTTTAAATAATATTGCTGCGCATAAGCTCCAATTAAAATAATCAATTCTACATTAGGCATTTTGTCTAATAATTGCTGATGCCATTGTGGTGCACATTCTGGTCTTGGTGGTAAATCGCCTGTTTTTGCTTTTCCAGGATAGCAAAATCCCATTGGTATAATGGCAAAATTCTCAGTGTTATAAAATTGTTCTTCTGTAACATTAAGCCACTGCCTAAGTTTCTTTCCGCTTTGGTCGTCCCACGGAATTCCAGATTGATGCACTTTTGTTCCTGGTGCCTGACCGATAATTACAATTTTAGATTTTATGTTTGCAGTTGCTACAGGTCTTGGCCCTAATGGTAAATGTGCTTTACAAATGGTGCATTGACTGATATTATGGAGTAATTCTTTCATTTTTTAATCTTCATCCTTCAACATACTCTTTAAATCATTCGTATAAGATGGATATGTAAATATTTGCTTTTTTAAATCACGAATTGTTAAACCTTCATTCATGGCTAGAGTCAAAATATTAATTGTTTCATTCGCTTGAGAACTTAATAAATTAGCACCCACAATTTTTTGAGTACGCTCATTAACAATAATTTTATAAGCGTAAGCATCGGCATTTTCTTTTTTAGAACTGTACCAATCAGAAGCATCTCCTTTATAAACAATTACATTTTTGTATCTGCTTTTAGCTTCTTCTTCAGAATAACCTACACTCGCCAATTGCGGTTTAGTAAAAACAACGGAAGGTACTAATGGGTTTTCAAACTCCTTAGAATTACCATTTATAATGTTATGGCCTGCAATATAACCTTGTAATCCTGATAAGGGTGTTAATGGTAAAGATTTACTAGAAACGTCTCCACAAGCGTACACATTTTCGTTGCTCGTACTTTGCATAAAATCATTAACTAAAACCCCAGATTCATCAGCTTTTATACCAGCGTTTTCTAAATCTAATTTTTCTACGGCTGGCACACGACCTGCTGTATTAAATATCTTTCTGGCCTTTATTGTTTTTGTTTTACCGCCTTTTTCATACGTCAGTTTTAAGTTTTTCTTCAATTTTTCTATGGAGATCGGTGTTGTATTAAACATAAATTTTACTCCATTCTTTTCTAAAACCTTGGTTAATTTTTCAACCAAAAACGAATCAAACTGTGTTAACGGACTATCTCCAACTTCAATCATAGTAACGTCACATCCCAACGTTGAAAGCATATAGCAAAACTCCATTCCAACATAACCTGAACCAATAAATATAGCTGATTTGGGAATTTTTTTCAAATTGAGAATGTCATCACTAGTCTTTAATAAATCTGAACCTTCAAGTTTTAAAGTTCTTGGGACATAACCTGTTGCGATTACAAATTTATCCGCAGAAATAGTTTTACCTTCAACTGTAATTTCATTTTTACTGATAAATTTTGGAGATTGATGGTATAAATCTATACCTAAATCCGTAAGGTCATTTTCGGTTGAAGATGGCACAGGTTTAGTAAAAGACGTTTTAAATTTCTGAACAGCTTTCCAATTAATTTTAGGTGACTTTTTAATTCCGAAACCTTTGAGTTGGTTGGAGTGTTGTACTAAATCTGCAAATTGCATTAGTATTTTTTTAGGATCACAACCTCGTGTTGCACAAGTGCCCCCAAATTCGCGTTTATCTGAAATAGCCACTGATAATCCTGAGGCTATACACGCTTTTGCTGCTGTTTGACCTGCAATACCGCTACCAATAACAAATACATTATAATGTTTAGTCTTCATAATTTTAGATTGAAAATTGAAATTATGAAATCTAATTGGCAAAGACTGATGCGGTAGGTTTAAAACTTAACTCGTTTACAATTATTTTTTACCATCAACAACAATCACAATTTCCCCTTTAGGAGGCTTATTTGTGTAGTGTTCTAAAACTTCTTTTGCTGTTCCTCTAATAGTTTCTTCGTACAATTTTGTTATTTCTCTTGATACAGAGACCAAACGATCTTCTCCAAAATATTCGCAAAAATGACCAAGAGTTTTTATAAGCTTATGTGGACTTTCATAAAAAATGATGGTTCTAGTTTCTTCAGCTAAGAGTAATAATCGTGTTTGTCTGCCCTTTTTTACAGGCAAAAAGCCTTCAAACACAAATTTATCATTTGGCAAACCACTATTGACTAATGCTGGTACAAATGCTGTTGCACCTGGTAAACAATCCACTTCTATATTATTTTCTACACAGGCTCTTACCAATAGAAAACCAGGGTCTGAAATTGCGGGAGTTCCTGCATCACTAATGACAGCGATAGTCATTCCTGCTTTTAATTTTTCGATTAAATGATTCACCGTTTTATGCTCGTTATGCATATGGTGACTTTGCATTTGCGTGGTAATTTCAAAATGCTTTAACAATTTTCCTGAAGTTCTGGTGTCTTCAGCCAAGATTAAATCTACTTCTTTTAAAACATCTATTGCTCTAAATGTTATATCTTTTAGGTTTCCTATAGGCGTTGGTACGAGATAAAGTTTACTCATTTTAGGCGGTTTCTTTTCAAATTTACATTGTTTTTAATGATATCAACACAAGCCTTTATGATATTTGGCATCTTTCTTATAAATTAAGGGTTTGGTAGGGAAATTCCTCCTACGCTTGTTATATTGTTGAGATTATTTATTTTCTCACTGCATTAATCAAAACTACTATTTTATGGTTGGAAAACAATTCCGCTTATTGTTTTTATTTCTATTCTGTATGCAAGCATATAGCCAAACTACAGATTTGTCTATTGCTATTGAAGCACAAAACTTAAGTGGTACTGCGATATCTCAAGTGGATATTTATGAAGACTTTCAGTATGTAGTAACCGTTTTAAACTCAGGAAACACTGTTGATAATGCAAGTATTTCCATAAATTTTGATACTGACCTTTCAATCATTTCCTATAATTCTCAGAACAATAATGCTGGAGCTTCGGATTTTTCTAACATTGATATTACAGATAATGTTTTAACAGCCTCCATTGCGACAATGCCCAATAACGCCAGTGTAGAATTACTTGTTTTGGTAACAGCACCAACTAATTTGGGTGGTATTACTGCAAATGGTACTGTGAGCCCGTCCACAAATACTCAAGACATTAACACAAGTAATAATCAAGCCATAATATCTATTGATGTATTAGATGTTATAATTGATTTTTCGATAACGCACACGCAAATCAATCCTTTGGAAGGCACAGCAATTAATGCTTGGGGAGATTCAGTAACCTATCAATTTACCATTACTAACAATAGTGATATTGACTTTCCTGTTTCTACTATTATTGGCAACTTAAACCTAAGTTCTCCTTCTATTAACGGACAGCCTTTTGCAGAGTTTATCTCGCTAGCTTGTATTAACTCTACAAACGGAACACTATGTCCAGATTTAACTGATGTTGCAGGAAGTTCAAGTGTTATTCAATCTGCTAACTCATTATTTACTTTTAATAATGCAATTAATATCACATCAGGAGGCAGTATAACCTTTGAAATGATTTACAGATATACAAATCTATCTTGTTCACCAAATCCAATGCCTATTACTGTTGACAGCAATATTACGATTCTATTAAATTCGGCTAATACTGCTGTTGTTAACTCAAACGACGTAACCACAGAACTCCTTTTGGCAGAACTTTGCCCAGAAACAGATCTTTGTATTGAAACAACACAAACAAATCCAGATATTTCTGAAAGTTTAGATTATGGGCAAGACATTACTTTTATAACAACGGTCTGCAATAACGGTCCTGCAGCTACACCTATGCGTTTCTTTTTTCAAAACTTATCTCCTTTAGATTGGAGTATAAGTTCGCTTACTTGCTTAGGGACAACCGGACCTGTTACCTGCAATGACTTCTCATTAAATATAGGTAATCAAATATGGGTGAGTAATGATTTTGTTTTGCAACCCAATACGACGATAACTATTGAAACAGTTTTGAGTTATTTAGAACCCGAATGTAACGATAGTACCACCGGAATTGTAGCCGTAATACGAAGCGCAACTAATATTTTAGATAATCAATTGGTAGACTCTAATCCTAATAATAATTTTTTCTCTAACCAACTACTTTTGCCTTCTGTAGAACCATGTGATAGTGAAGATTCAATAGATTTACATGTTACTAAAACACAAATAAGTCCAGAATTACCTATAGGAAGTTCTCCTCAAAACACAGCTGCTTGGGGTTTGGTAACCTATGAAATTACAGTTACAAATGCCAGTGAAGAAGATGCAATTATTGAATTACAAGATTATATGCCCACAATAGGTGATGACGATCCTGAAATATCTGCAATATTAACAAATGTAGAATGCGTTGCTACAACAGGAACAGCTTCTTGTTTTAACATTGAAAATGCTAATATCGGAATTCCTTTAGATGGTAGCTCTGAAAATGGAGAACTTAATATTTTTTGGGAAATTACGCCAGAAGAGAATTGGGCATTACCTCCAAATAGCTCGGTAAGCTTTAATGTAACCATAGATTGGATGTTAGAATGTTCGCCAGCCCCAATGATAGGAACCAATATGGTCAGCGTAAATTTTGCAAATGATTTAGAGGACACTAGCCCAGAGAATAATTCAGATTCTGTAAATACATATTTTGCAAAATGTTTAGATTTAATAGTGCAAACCTATCCTGAGTTTACTCAAGTCGACGTCAATCAAACCTTTAATTGGATTGTAGATATTAGTAATAGTACTACAAGTGCTGATGCTATAGATGTTATTTTCGAAAACACAGTTAATCCTATTTTTACTATTGTCGGAAACCCAACCTGTACAGTTACCTCTGGAAATGCAACTTGCATTACTAACTTTAATACTGTTGGTAATTTTATATCAGGAACCATTCCTACAATGGAAGCGGGCTCTACCGTTAGAGTTAGTATTCCTGTAACTGCGCCTAGTGTTGGTGGCGCTTTTAATAATATTGCAGAAGCCATTCCTGACCCTACAAACAACCAAGAATTAACACCAGAATCTAATATTTCTATTAATAGCGTTCTAGTCATTGCGCCTGTTTTACAAAAATCATTTGCGCCAGAGGTGATTATCGAGGGAGGTGAAAGCGAATTAACATTTACTGTTTTTAATGTAGCGAATAACCCTACACAAAGTCATATTTCATTTACCGATAATTTACCAAATGGAGTAACACTTTTAAGTGCGCCTAATTGGATTCAAGCTAACGGTTGTACAGCAACATTTATAGGAACCACTAATGATACATTTGTTGGTATAGAAAATTTGGTCTTTCCAGAAGGCGTTGTGAGTTGCACATTCTCAGTTTTAGTGACTTCTGAAATTGCAGGTACTTATCTTAATAATTTTCTGAATTTCACAAACAACAATAACATAGATACATCTCAAACCAATGCGACACTTAATGTTATTATTGACACCTCTGATATTGATATTGAAATCATTAAAACCGCGTTACCTACCGAAGCTGTTTTGGGACAACATGTTGATTTCTCCATTACAGCGACAAACTTAGGAACTACAACCGCCACTTTAATTGAAGTCATTGATACCTTACCGCAAGGTTATGAATTTGTTTCTGCAACCACTAGTTCTGGTGTTTTTGATGACACAACTTTTATATGGAATATCCCCAACCTTGATGCCAATAATTTTGAAACGTTAACCTTAACGGCTAAAGTGGTCTCTTCAGAAAATTTAACTAATGTTGCAAGATTAAATAGCGTTAATGAACCCGATAGAGATCTTACAAATAATGAAGATAATGCTACTGTAGAAATTTCTAATTGTTTATCAATTTCTGAAGGTATTTCCCCTAATAACGATGGAAAGAATGATGTGTTTTTTATTCCTTGCATAGAGGATTATCCTGAAAACACTCTTAAAATATTCAACCGTTACGGCACGCAAATTTACGAAGCCAAAAACTATTTGAATACTTGGAGTGGTATAGCTAATATGGGACTCTTACAAAGTTCAAAATTACTACCCGTTGGTACGTATTTCTATATTTTAGAAATTAATGGTTTTGATGATGCTTTTGTGGGCTATGTTTATTTAAATTATTAATTAAAACGGCCTTCTACAAGCTCTATAAAACGCTCTTCGTATTCTTCTTTACCTTCCCAATTATTATAATCTGGCTTTACCATTTCTAAAATTAGCGTTCGTGCTTCACTCAAAGAATTTGTTGTATTTATTTGAGAAATTACACGATCGTAATCTTCGTTTCTACCCTCAAATAAATGTTTAATAAAGGCTAATTTATCATTGAGACCTATATTTAAACGCTTTCCTTTAAGTTTATCATTAAGGGATTTTTTTTCTGATTCGGCTTCACGTTTTTGAGCCTCTTCAATAGGTTCAAATTCTGGAATATCTTCAAAACCAGATGTAATAGATTCAAATTCTGTTGACGATGAAGTTTCTATATCTTCTGGTAAAGCATTCTTTAATAAGGTATCTACCGGCTCAGTTTCTTTAGGCATATGTTCAAACATATCCTTTATTTTTGTCATCACAGGTTCCATAATACCATCATCTTCAACCTCATCTAAATTAATGTAAGTTCTATCTTCAACTTCAACATTGTCACTCACCTTATTATTAAAAGCTGTATCCAACATATCAAAGAATGAAGAGTCGTGACCAATAGTTGGCATTTTATCCTCAAAATTTTCTTGAGCAAATTTTAAAACAGTCAATTTTTCGTAAAGTACAGAGACTTCCTTGTGTAATTGATCTATATCTTCTCTACCTGTCAGTTTCAGAATCCTATGTGCAATACTAACTAATTCTGATTCTAATTTCTTTTTCATCTTTTCCTGAGTTTTACTTTTGATTTTTAATAAATTTGCGAGACCTTTATAAAAAAACGAAGTCCGACTTCATTTAGTGCTAAAATTACAAAATGTTTCTCGAAAATACAGTAAATCAGAAAGAACAATTTGGGTGGATTGAAGTCATCTGCGGATCCATGTTCTCAGGTAAGACCGAAGAATTAATCCGACGCTTAAAACGTGCGCAATTTGCAAAACAAAAAGTAGAAATTTTTAAGCCTGCTGTAGATGTACGTTACGATGAAGAAATGGTAGTTTCTCACGATGCTAATGAAATCCGCTCTACTCCTGTACCTGCTGCTGCTAATATTCCAATTTTAGCAGATGGCTGCGATGTGGTTGGCATTGACGAAGCACAATTCTTTGATGATGAAATTGTAAGAATTTGTAACGATTTAGCCAACAAAGGTATTCGTGTTATTGTGGCTGGTTTAGATATGGATTTTAAAGGTAATCCGTTTGGACCAATGCCAAACTTAATGGCAACGGCAGAGTATGTTACTAAAGTACATGCCGTTTGTACAAAAACAGGAAATTTAGCACAATACAGTTACAGAAAAGCTCTAAGTGACGATCTCGTTTTACTTGGTGAGGTTGATGAATATGAACCTTTAAGCAGAGCGGCCTATTATAAGAGTATGCAACGCGATAAAGTAAGATTATTAAAGGTAAACGATGCTGAAGAAATAGACTCTAAAGACCAAAATCGGAATGCCTAAAGCTCTAGAAACCGTTCTTGAAATTGATTTAAGTGCACTTACTCATAATTTCAACTACTTAAAATCAAAATTACAACCACAAACTAAATTTTTAGCCGTGGTTAAAGCCTTTGCTTATGGAAGTGATTCTGTAGAAATTGCAAAGCATCTTCAAAAATTAAACATAGATTATTTTGCTGTCGCTTATATAAATGAAGGTATTGCCTTAAGAGATGCAGGAATAACAACACCCATTTTAGTCCTTCATCCACAATCTATAAATTTCAAAATACTTATAGAGCGCTGTTTAGAACCAAGTATTTATAGTCCTCATGTTTTAAATGAATTTATAAAAACTGCCGAAGCACTATCTCAAAACAACTATCCTGTTCATATAAAATTTAATACAGGTTTAAATCGACTTGGCTTTAAAGAAAATGATATTGAAACTATTGTTTCAACACTTCAAAAGACCTCAGTTGTAAAAGTAAAATCTATATTCTCTCATTTAGTAGCGAGTGAAGACGCAAATGAATTAGATTTTTCTAAGCTACAAATCGAAAGATTTAAAACTATTGCTAAAATATTTGAAGAAAAATCAGGTATTAAACCTTGGCTACATCTTTGTAATACTTCTGGTGTTATCAATTACCCTGAAGCTCATTTTAACATGGTACGCTCCGGCATTGGACTCTATGGTTTTGGAAATTCTGCTGAAGAAGACAAAAACCTTAAACCCATTGCGAGTTTAAAATCAGTAATTTCTCAAATTCATGAGATTGAAAAAGGAGAAACCGTAGGTTATAATAGAGCATATACGTCTAAAGGACATGAAAAAACAGCAACCATACCCATTGGTCATGCAGATGGTATAAGCCGTATTTATGGAAATGAAAATGGTTATGTTTTTATAAATGGTAAAAAAGCACCAATAATTGGTAATGTTTGTATGGATATGATTATGGTAAACATTACAGACATTAATTGTAAAGAAGGAGATGAGGTTATTATTTTCGATGCTACCTATACTGCAAGTAACTTAGCAGAATCAGCACATACAATTTCTTATGAAATTCTAACTGCCATATCACAACGTGTAAAACGGGTTTTTCTGCCTGAATAACTTTTTTTTTAACATAATGTGACTTTTTTAACTAACTTAGGGTCTTATCAACATATTAACTAACTATTAAAAAACACGAATTATGTTAAAAGAATTTAAAGAATTTGCAATGAAGGGCAACCTTATAGACATTGCCGTTGGTTTTGTAATGGGTGCTGCTTTTAAAGAGGTGGTTACTGCATTTACAGGAGGTATTGTTTCTCCATTAATTGGTATGATTTTCGACTCAGACTTTAAAGCATTAAGATACCAGTTAAAAGAAGGCACATTAAATGATGCTGGTGAAATAGTTGGAGACGTTTTCTTAGAATACGGTACATTTTTAACTAATGTTATTGACTTTATCATTGTCGCATTTGTAATGTTCCTTGTAGTAAAAGGAGTAAATAAAATGAAGAAGAAAGAAGAACCTGCACCTGAGGCACCTGCAGGACCATCTGAAGTTGATTTATTAATAGAAATCAGAGATTCATTAAAAAAATAAAACACGTATAGCGTCATCGCTACACTATTATTTTTAACTAAACCCAGGCTAAAAAGCCTGGGTTTTTCTTTTTATATAAACCTTAGTTATTGCAAAATCAATAAAATATAAGCGCAATTTTTATCACATATTTAAGACTAAATTGACTGATTTAATTAAACAAAAGCTATAATTTTGATATTATAAATTTAAACTCACGAAATGAGCATGTTAAAAACGCTATTACCTAAGGGAATAATATATAGCGAGTAACGTGTGACCTTTGGAAAACAATAAATTCAGACACATGAAAGTAGCAATTGTAGGTGCAACAGGTTTGGTAGGTAATGTAATGCTCAAAGTATTAGAAGAGCGTAATTTTCCTTTAGATGAATTATTATTAGTAGCATCGGAACGTTCTGTTGGCAAAAAAATTACATTCAAAGGAAAAGATATCTCTGTGATAAGTATTCCAACAGCTATTGAAGCAAAACCAGATATTGCACTTTTTTCTGCAGGAGGTTCTACGTCTTTAGAATGGGCTCCAAAATTTGCAGAAGTTGGAACAACAGTTATCGATAATTCTTCAGCTTGGAGAATGGATCAAACAAAGAAATTAGTTGTTCCTGAGATAAATGCTAAAGAGCTAACTAAAACAGATAAGATTATTGCCAACCCTAATTGTTCTACCATACAAATGGTTATGGCATTAGCTCCACTTCATAAAAACTATAAAATTAAGCGTATTGTTGTTTCTACGTATCAATCCGTTTCTGGTACAGGCGTTAAAGCCGTAGAACAGATGGAAAATGAAATCTCAGGTAAAAAAGGAGACATGGCTTATCCTTACCCAATTCATAAAAACGCCATTCCACATTGCGATGTTTTTGAAGATAACGGCTACACTAAAGAAGAAATGAAGCTGGTTAATGAGACTCAAAAAATATTAAATGATCGTACAATTGCCGTAACTGCAACTGCTGTAAGAATCCCAACTGCAGGAGGACATAGTGAATCTATAAATGTAGAGTTTCAAAATGATTTTGATATTGCAGAAGTAAGACAACTTCTCAATGCTACAGATGGCATTACAATTCAAGATAATTTAGAAACTAATTCATACCCTATGCCAATGTATGCTAACGGTAAAGATGATGTTTTTGTTGGTCGTTTAAGAAGAGACGGGTCACAACCTAATACTTTAAATATGTGGGTTGTAAGTGACAACCTTAGAAAAGGTGCGGCCACCAATACTGTACAAATAGCAGAATTCCTTATCGATAATGCTTTAGTATAAAGCGACTTAGCACAGTTGTAGATTTTTCAAAATGGCGATTAATTTGTGTATTTCAACTAATTAATTATTTAGTTAGTTGTTATAGTCTCTATATTGCCCTCCGTTTCATCCTTAAGTTTTTAGTTTTTTGACATCAGTCAAATAACGAAAGTCTTATATTTGAAGTAAATGCTGTTTATTTCAAAAAAAACTAATTATGAAAAAATTACTTCTCGTTGCTTTAGTACTGAGTATTTTTGTTTCATGTAAAAACGAAACCGAAGCTTTGAAAACAATTACTGTAGATTATCCTAAAACTAATAAAATTGTCGTTACAGACACTATTTTTGGCGAAACTGTATCGGACCCTTATCGTTGGCTAGAAGATGACAGAAGCAAAGAAACTGAAGCTTGGGTAAAATCTCAAAATGAAACTACGTTTGGGTATTTAGACAACATTCCCTACAGGGAAGAATTAAAAGAACGCCTAACCAAACTTTGGAATTACGAAAAAATTGGATCTCCATTTAAAGAAGGTGATTATACCTATTTTTATAAAAATGACGGTTTACAAAACCAATATGTCATTTATAGATATAAAACGGATGCAGACCCAAGTACTGCTGAAGTATTCTTAGATCCCAACACATTTAAAGAAGATGGTACAATTTCTTTAGGAGGTACTAGTTTTTCAAAAGATGGCAAGACACTAGCTTATGCTATTTCTGAAGGAGGAAGTGATTGGAGAAAGATTTTAGTAATGAATACAGAAACTAAGGAAATTGTAGAAGACACTTTAGTAGATATAAAATTTAGTGGGATGTCTTGGTACAAAAACGAAGGCTTCTACTACTCTAGCTACGACAAACCAAAAGGTAGTGAGTTGTCTGCAAAAACAGATCAACATAAAGTTTATTATCACAAATTGGGCACAAAGCAATCTGAAGATCAACTTGTTTATGGAGGAACTTCAGAGCAAAAACACCGTTATATATATGCCAATGTTACAGAAGACAATCAGTATTTAGTGATTACTCCTAGAGTTTCAACGTCAGGAAACAAACTTTATATTAAAAACCTATCGATTCCAAATGCACCATTAGTTGAAATATTAGGTCATACAAATTCAGATTCTAACATTATAGAAAATGTAGGTTCTAAATTATATATTATGACAAACTTGGATGCACCAAATCAAAAAATAGTAACTGTTGATGCTTCAAATCCAAGTCCTGAAAATTGGGTAGATTTTATTCCTGAAACTGATAATGTACTTAGTCCATCAACAGGAGGCGGTTACTTTTTCGCTAATTATATGGTAGATGCGGTATCTAAAGTATTTCAGTACGATTATGATGGCAAACTAATTAGAGAGATTGAATTACCTGGTGTAGGAACTGTTAGTGGCTTTAGCGCAAAGAAAGAAGACAAAGAATTATACTATTCATTTACTAATTATGTAACACCAGGAAGCATCTATAAGTATGATATAGAAAATGGTACTTCAGAATTGTATAAAAAACCAAGTATCGATTTTAACCCAGAAGACTACCAAAGCAAACAAGTATTTTACACATCTAAAGATGGCACTAAAATACCAATGATTATTACGCACAAAAAAGGAATAAATCTCAATGGTAAAAATCCAGCAATTCTTTATGGTTATGGCGGATTTAATATCAGCTTAACTCCTAGTTTTAGTATTGCAAACGCCGTATGGATGGAGCAAGGCGGAATTTATGCTGTGCCAAACTTAAGAGGTGGTGGCGAATACGGAAAAGCATGGCACGATGCAGGTACTAAACTTCAAAAACAAAATGTGTTTGATGATTTTATTGCTGCGGCAGAATATTTAATTTCAGAAAAATACACCTCTTCAGACTACTTAGCCATAAGAGGTGGCTCTAACGGAGGTTTATTAGTTGGAGCAACTATGACACAACGCCCAGAATTAATGAAAGTAGCACTACCTGCTGTTGGTGTTTTAGACATGTTACGTTACCATACATTTACTGCTGGTGCTGGTTGGGCTTACGATTACGGAACCGCAGAAGACAGTAAAGAAATGTTTAACTATCTTAAAGGGTATTCGCCAGTTCACAATGTAAAAGAAGGTGTAGAATATCCTGCAACAATGGTAACTACTGGAGATCATGATGATCGTGTGGTACCTGCACACAGTTTTAAATTTGCAGCCGAATTACAAAGCAAACAAACAGGTAACAATCCAACACTTATAAGAATAGAAACAGATGCTGGCCACGGAGCTGGTACACCTGTAAGCAAAACCATTGAACAATATGCCGATATTTTTGGTTTTACACTTTATAATATGGGATTTGAAGTCTTACCAACCAAAATTGAAGAAAAAATAAAAGGGTAACACGTTTTTAGATATTAACCAAATTAAATCATTTGTCACTTAACCAACTTCAAAGTCAACTTAAAGAAAAGCATATAAAATTTCTTTTTACTGACTATTACGATACTATTGTTCACAGAGAAGTGCACCCCAATTATACACAACGTATTTGGGCAAAACTTATGATTAGAGAATTGGGCTTATCCACTTCTATTGACGAGCTTTATTTTACAAGACAAGCATCTGTTAACTATCTTATTGAAACCTTAGGCAAAGAAGATGTTGAAATTCCTTACGAAGCGTTAAAAGAAGAAATTTGTAAACGCCTTATAAATGCAGATATCGTCTCAATAGATACAAAAGACGATTTTCTGTCTCTTTTTGAAGCTGCTGATGCAAGAGCAGAAGCAAGTGTTCAGTATTTAAATCAAGAGGTATTAGATACGCTAAAAAACTTTAAAGCTAATGGAGGAAAAGTATATTTAGTTTCAGATTTTTACGGTTCAAAAACGCTTTTCGAAAAATTATTAACGCATCATGGCATCATAGATATCTTTGATGGTATTTATAGTTCTGCCGAATTAGAAAAAAGTAAACATAAAGGAACAATTTACGGTCCTATTCTTTCAGACTTAGCTATTGAAGCAAAGCATGTAATGATGATTGGAGATAATTTAAGAAGCGATTATACCAATGCCATAAAACAGGGACTTAATGCCTTCCAACTACCACATAAAAAATACTTAAAGCAAAATAAACGCAATAATTTTGGAAACGATAAAAAACACTTAAACAGCATCATTAATGATGTGTACAAAACCTGTAAAAAAGCGTCTGCAATCCCTTACACAGAGTATATTGTATTTTATCATACGTTTATTGAGCGCATGTATGAAACTGCAAAAAGAAAAGGTCTTAAAGATTTATTCTTTTTGTCTCGAGAAGGTCAATATTTAAAAAAACTATTTGATTCTTATCAAGAATTTACCCTTATCGATAAGAGCAAAAAAATTAATACGCATTATTTAAAAATATCTCGACAAGCATCACTTCAAATTGCATTAAAGGATCTAGAATCTGAAGAATTTGGTTATCTAAGAAAAAAATACAGCAATCTTTCTGTTGCTGATTTTTTAACGGCTGTTAACTGCCCTGATGATTTAAAAACTCAAATCGTATCTGAACTAAACATAGAAAGTAAAACGACTATTGAAGGCTTTTTTACATCTTCTAATTTTCAAAAATTAAAAGAGAACACTACGTTTAAAACGTATTATGATACGCATAGACGTGCAAATCACGAGGCATTTAAAACTTATATTAACTCTTTTAATTCTGATATAGAAGCCAATGGTATTGCCCTTGTAGATATTGGTTGGGGAGGTACAATGCAAGAAGCTATTTACAAGTTTTTTGATTATAAAATTCCTGTTACAGGTTTTTATCTTGGACTAGGCGAAATCTATGATATTCAACCAAAAACACAACGTTACGGGCTTAATTTTTCATTATTACCATATACAGATTATAATGACAGCATTATAATGGCAAATATGCAACTCTATGAGCAATTTTCTGCTGCAGACCATGGAAGCGCCTTGGGTTATAGTTTAGAGGCAAAAGACTATACCTTAGAATACCATAAACCCGAAGAAAAATGGTTGTATGATAACCATATAAAAGCACACCAAGAAGAAATGTTTGGTTTGCATAAAAAACTTTTAGAACGCTTAGACACGTTATGTTACTCTGAAGAGAATATGCAAAACTCAATGTCTAAAATGGCCCTTAAAGTTGGTTTGTTTCAAAACACAAAAAAATTAAAGTTTTTAGACACTTTAAGTCATGGGTTTTATCAAAATGTAGGAGATAACCAAGTTGGAATTACTTATAAAGCTCCAAAAATTGAAAATCCAATAAAATATGCCATTAGCTTTTTAATGACCCCAGAAAAGTACTTTAGGTATTTAGTAAAGTTAAAACCCGCGCTATACAAAAAGAATAAGTTAGTCGCTTTCTTTGTACCTATGTACCTTATTTACCTGTATTTTAAATTCAATAAATACGTTAGATTTAAAGTATTGAATCGGTTTTTTCTTTTAAAGTACAATGTTTTCAAATAAGTCATAATCGGTATTTTAAATTATTAACGATTTGACTAAATAAATATTAGATTTAATCCTATTTTTTTATCTAAAAGGTAGGGTTTTAGCAAAGTTGATTGTCTTATTAATAATATAGGGTTAATACATGAAAAAAAACTACACTAAATTTTTCGGTTTATTTTCAATTCTTATCATCTTTTCATGTGGTACAGATGATAATCTAACGCCCTTAAGTATAGAAACAACTTCAGATGCCTTAACTATAGTTCAAAACTCGGAAGCAGAAATTTTTATTTTTTCAAATGATTCCAATATTCCCTCAAGTGGCCAACTAACAATAAGCAATCCCACAAGAGGAAATGCTGTTATAATTGACAACAGTACTCCTAATAACCCAAGTGATGATATTGTAAAATACACAGCAAACCCTAATGAAATTGGTGTAGATAATTTTGAATATACGATATGTACTGTTTCGGGTGATTGTAAAACAGAAACCATAACTATAACCATCGTTTCTGAATCAAATATTACTTTAGATTTAGAAAATGTTCCATATCAAACACTTTCAGAATATAACTTTTTTCAAGGTGACCTTAAGGATTTAAACCCAAACTTTGGAGTTGTTCCATATAATTTAAACTCTGTTTTATTTACAGATTATGCAAAAAAGAAGCGATTTATATGGCTGCCAAACAATACAAAGGCAACATATATTAGCGATGATGTTTCTTTAGATTTTCCTGTTGGTGCCGTTTTAATTAAAAATTTCTATTATGATAATGTACTTCCAAATAACGAAACACAGCTCATTGAAACACGCTTAATGATTAGAAAAAACGAAGGTTGGGTATTTGCTAGTTATGTATGGAACGAAGCACAAAATGAAGCTATTTTTGATCTTAATGGAAGCTATGTTGATTTACAATGGCAAGAAAATGGAGAAATAAATACCGTTCAATATAGAGTTCCTTCTGAAGCCAAATGTTTTACATGTCATAAAATATTAGAAATACCTGAACCTATAGGTCCAAAGCCAAGAAACTTAAATTTGGAATATGATTACAGTGATGGACCTGAAAATCAACTCAATAAATTAGTATCTTTGGGTTATCTAGACAATTCATTACCGGAAACAATTTCGCGTTTACCAAATTACAGTGATAACTCTGAATCATTAGAATCAAGAGTTAGAGCTTATTTAGATATTAATTGTGCACACTGCCATTCAGAAGAAACACATTGCTCATATAGACCTATGCGTTTTGGATTTAATGACACTCAAGATTATAGTAACATTGGAGTCTGTGTAGATCCAGACACAGACCTTGGAGAAGATCTTGGTCATATTGTTGAGCCTGGCGATCCTAGAAACTCTGTTTTGCACTATAGACTAAACTCAATAGAACCCTCTACAAGAATGCCACTTCTTGGAAGAAGCTTAAGACATAATGAAGGAGTTAATCTCATCGAAGAATGGATAAACTCCCTAAATATAGATTGCAACTAAAAACTAATTAATGATGAAAAAAACTTTACTTATCACATTGCTTTGTACTTTGTTTTGTTTTACTGCTAAAGCACAAGTATTAAACCAATCGGCAAATTGGCCTAACGCTAATTGGAGTATTTCGGGTAGTTACGACGTAGCTTTCTTTTATGAAAACCCAACAGAGAACTCTTCTTCATTTTCTTTTGACGATGACGATGCCGGTGGTACATCAGATAATAATATCGCTGCTGAATCACCAATAATTGATATTTCTTCTGCATTTAACTCAGATGAAACTGAAATTATAGTCACATTTCAATATGTGTACAATATTTTTGGTACTGAAGAATTTAGATTACAATATTGGAATGCAGATAACAGTACATGGACAAATTGGGGTAATGCAATTGAAGACAACACGAATCAAGGTTCGAATTTTTGTAATAGACCACGTACAACTTTTACAAGTGAATTGTTAGATATTACTGCTTTTACAAATAATCAATTACAAAACTTTAGATACCGTATTTATTATAATGACAATACAACTTATGGCTGGGGTTTTTGTATGGATTCACCAACAATAATATCTTCTGAGCCTCCTGCATGTCCTAGTGTACTTAATTTAACAGCGAGCAATGTTAATGCTAATAGCGCTCAAGCCAATTGGAATGTTGGAGATTCTGAAACATCATGGGAAGTAGTTGTACAATTAGCTTCAGACGCTCCTCCTACTTCTGGTACAACAACCACTAATGTATCTTACACTTTCTCTGGCTTAACACAAGAGACTGATTATATCATTTATGTTAGAGCCATTTGTGGCTCAGAAGGGTATAGCCTTTGGACAACCACAAGCTTTACAACTGGCACTGACTTATCTAGCTATCCTGTAACTTTCACAGCTAACACAATCAATACTACAGGATCGTATGATATTGCTTTAGTTGATCTTAACGGAGACTTTTTAGATGATGTTGTTTCTGTAAGCACAAATAACATCAATGTACACTACCAATTAACCACAGGAGGTTTTAATGCTGTAAATATCACAACACCTAACGCCAACTATTTGCCAACATGGAGTTTAGCTGCTGGAGATTTTGACCGCAACGGTTACAATGACCTTTTATACGGCTCTGGTAATGGAGTCACATTTATGAAAGCAAATGAAACAGGCACTGGATATACCGAAATTTCGGGACCTGAAGATATTTTCTCTCAACGTTCTAATTTTGTAGATATTAATAATGACGGTCATTTAGATGCATTTGTTTGTCACGATATACAAGCCAATGTCTATTATATTAACGATGGTTCTGGAAACTTAAACTACTACCAAGGACAAAGTACAGGAGTGGTACCTAATGGTCTAGGATTAACACCAGGAGGTGGAAATTATGGAACCGTTTGGATAGATTTTGATAATGATCGTGATATGGATTTATTTATCGCAAAATGTAGAGGTGGTTCTACAACAATTAGTACTAATGAGCTATGGAGAAACGACGGAAACGGTGTCTTTACAAATGTTGCTGATAGTAATGGTTGGTACAATACTAACTACCCAGGAGTTGGACATAATAATTCTTCTAATTTAGGAGACAACGTACAAACATGGTCTTCTGCTTGGGCCGATTTTGATAACGATGGTGATATGGATGTTTATGTTGGAGCAAGTAGTTCTACTAACGGATACTCTAAATTAATGCGTAATAATGGAGATGGTACATTTACAGATGTAACAGCGGGTTCTGGCGTTTTAGATGCACAAATGGGAATAGAAAATGCACCTGCAGATTTTGATAATGATGGCTATGTAGACATCTTAAGTAATGGTGATATTTTATTTAATAATGGTGATTTTACATTTACAAACTATGACTCTAATATGCCACCAAGTGGTGCCATAGGAGATGCAAATAATGATGGTTTTTTAGACGTTTTTCGCAGCGGTAATATTCACATTAATAACGCCAACGCTAATAATTGGATAAAAATCAATACCGTAGGCACAGAAAGCAATATTAATGGTATTGGTGCTAGAGTGGAAATACTAACACCATCAGGAAAACAAATTAGAGACGTAAGAAGCGGCGAAGGTTTTGAATTTATGAGTTCGTTAAATACTCATTTTGGTATTGGTACTGATACAACAATTAATAGCATTACAATTTACTGGCCGTCTGGAATTGTAGATTATATTGCTAACCCAGAAATAAATACAACACATACTATAGTAGAAGATTCTACTTTAAGTATTGAAGACGAAACTTTGTCTGATGTATCTATATATCCTAATCCTGTTAAAAATAAGCTTACAATTAAAACATCTGCAGATGTAATTAACAAAATAGCAACTGTTTTTGATATGAATGGGAAACGTGTTCTTAACATGAAACTTAAGTCAAACACCATAGATGTTTCAAATCTAACAAGTGGTATATACTTTTTAAGATTAGAATCTGAAGGAAAAACAATGAAACGAAAATTTATAAAAAACTAATTTAAGACTATAATTATTTTAAAACCGTTTGAGAAATCAAGCGGTTTTTTTATGCTAATTACTTTTTTGAAACCTATATCTTTGTAAAATGCTTCAAGTAAAAAACGTCACTTTTGGATATACAAAAACTAAGGTTTTAAATGCTATTGACTTTAATGTTGAAGCGGGAGAAAACATTGCCATAATAGGAGAAAGCGGCTCCGGAAAAAGCACACTATTAAAATTAATCTATGGTGAATATGATTTAAAACATGGTCAGATTTACTGGAAAGATGAAGAAATTTTAGGACCAAAGCACAACCTTGTTATAGGTTACGATTTTATGAAATACGTAACTCAAGAATTTGACTTAATGCCATTTACAACTGTTGAAGAAAACATCAGTAAATACCTCTCTAGATTTTATCCTGAAGATAAGCAAAAACGTACTGAAGAATTAATAAAAGTTGTAGAACTCGAAGCCTTTGCCAAAACCAAAGTAAAACTATTAAGTGGCGGTCAAAAACAACGGGTTGCCATTGCTAGAGCATTAGCAAAAGAACCTGAAATTTTATTGTTAGATGAACCCTTTAGTCATATTGATAATTTTCAAAAACAAGGCTTAAGACGTAATGTTTTTAATTATCTAAAAGTAAAGAACATAACTTGTATTGTTGCGACTCACGACAGGAATGATGCGCTTGGCTTTGCAGACCAAATTATAGTCCTTAATAATGCTGAAATAATTGCTAAAGACACTCCTCAAAATTTATACAAGAATCCAAAATTACCATTAATTGCATCTTTTTTTGGAGAATTTAATGTGATAGAACCCTATGGGATTGTTTACGCCAATCAAGTTAAAATTGTTCCAAAATCTCAATTAAAAGCAATTGTAAAAATGGCCTATTTTAATGGTAATTCTTGGTTAATTGAAGCAAAATATAATACTATATCTATATTTATTGAGCATGATTTTGAACTTAAAAAAGAAAAAATCATCTACATAGAGATTTCAAAATAACAGCTTGGATTTGAAGTAAAATAAGACGAATTCACATTACAAAATACTCAAAATTCTAAACCCATTACCTCTAAAAACAATCTCATCATCAACACTTTTAGACAATAATAATTGTGCCATTGGAGTTGCCGCAGAAATAGCAAAATAAACCGTATTATCTACAATTATTTCACCAGCACTGACCGCAATAAAATAATTAGCCTGTGTTGTTATTACCACAGAACCTAATGTTACCTTTTGGTGTTTAGTATCGATATTAATTTTTTGAAGAATGTGTTCTTGTTTTTCAATTTCGGCTAGTTGATGACCTGCTTTTTCGCGTTCTAATTGTAGCATTGCTCGTCCTGTTTCGTGCTTATCACCTGCACTACTTTTGGTTTCAGACTGAAGTGAATTTTGAATATCAGAAATGGTTTTATTTACGGTAATTAATCGTTCATCAATAAAGTTTAAGCAACGATTGTATAAGGTTTCTTTAATAATCATTTTTGAGTCTTCAAGTTAAATTCACCATAGAATTGCATTTGCTTTACAATCCATTGCTTTCGTTTTTGTATATAATTGGTAGCAGGATTAGCACGGTATGTTCTTGGATTAGGCAATATTGAAGCTATTGCAGCAGCTTCATAAGCACTTAAATTAGCTGCTGTTTTATTAAACCAATGTTGTGCGGCAGCATCAACACCATAAATATTTGGCCCCATTTCTATACTGTTTAAATATACTTCTAGGATACGCTCTTTACTCCATATGTTTTCGATTAAAAATGTAAAATAGGTCTCTAACCCTTTGCGTAACCAACTTCGCTCTGGCCATAAGAATACATTTTTAGCTGTTTGCTGACTAATAGTACTGCCTCCTCTAATCCGTTTTCCTTTTTTATTGTATTCATAAGCTTTTTCAATAGCTTCAATATCAAATCCATTATGGTCTAAAAACTTCTGGTCTTCACTACAAATTACGGCTAATTGTATGTGTTCTGACATATTTTCAATTGGCACCCAATTGTGTTCCCACATTTTAGATTCATTATCTTCAAAATAACGGATTGCCATTAAGGGTGTTCCCGGAATGGGTATATACTTATATAAAACCACAAAGCCAATGGATAAAATAATACTCCATAACAATAATTTACCAAAAAAACGAAACAGTTTCTTCATGGTTTATTCTACTAAATCTGCTAATTCTCTACCTACTAAACTGCCAATAGCAACTCCCATTCCTCCTAAACGCACCCCACAAAACACATGGTTAGAAATTTGTTTTACAATTGCTTTTTTCTGTTTGCCAACTCCCATTATTCCGCTCCAACGATGGTCTATTTCAAAGGCAGTGTTTGGTAAAATAATCGTTTTTAAAAGCTCTTCTAGTTTATTCTGAATGATTGGTGTCTCTCCAAACGCAGTAGTTTCTTCAGTTCTAAAATCGAGATGGCGTCCACCTCCTAATAATATTCTATGGTCTATATTTCTGAAATAATAGTAACCTTCATCCAAATGAAACGTACCTTTAACATGTAAATTCTCTATAGGTTTTGTAATTAAAACTTGTGCTCTGGCTGGCTTAACTTCAGAAATCTTGAGTTGTTTTGCAAATCCGTTAGTGGCAATAAATAACTTTTGTGTAGAAAATTCAAAATGCTTCGTTTTGATTTTTACGGTACTTATATCTTCCGAAAAAGCGTCAATCGCAGTGTTATTTAATATTTTCACACCTAAAGATTGTACTTTATTAAGTAAAGCATCCATCATTTTACCGGTATCTATTTGTCCTTCAAATGAATTAAAACTATAGTCTGATTTTATATTCTTGAAACCAAAATTGTTCGTTTTAAAAGAAAATACA
Organism: Winogradskyella damuponensis; assembly: GCF_039538385.1. Taxonomy (NCBI): domain Bacteria; kingdom Pseudomonadati; phylum Bacteroidota; class Flavobacteriia; order Flavobacteriales; family Flavobacteriaceae; genus Winogradskyella; species Winogradskyella damuponensis. The sequence continues at coordinate 55,232 of NZ_BAABCB010000028.1, forward strand.
TCTGTGTTAAATATGGGATATAAGAGTTGGTTAATCTTATCCTTTGTATTTAAACATGAATTGTATAGTGTATCATCAGATTCTAAAAACAATTCATAACCTCCTAAATTTTGATAGTTTATCGTTTTATCTCCTAGTATTTCACGAAGTATCTTTAGACCATTTATTCGCTTTCTAATCAATTCTAAAACCTCAGCTTCAGAATGTTGCTTCAAGTCATCAATAATCTCACTGAGACTTCCAAAACAGGCAAAACCAGCATTTTTTGTACTTGCTCCTTGAGGTAAAATCCCTTTCTCAAGAATTACAATTTTAGCCTTAGGAAAACGCTTTTTTAATTGTAATGCGCAATTTAGTCCCACAATACCACTTCCAATAATGGTGTAGTCTACGTTAGATAACCACGTTTGTATTTCCCAATAGGATAGATTCATAGCATAAAAAAAGCTCCTAAAGTTAGGAGCTTTTTTAAATATAATTTAATATTTATTCAACTATAATTTTCTTAGTTACTTTTTGAGAACCATCAGCTATAGTTAATAAATAAACACCCGATTGTGCATTATTAAGCTGAATAACTTCTTCAAATCGGTTTACACTACTATATATATTAGTGTAAATAGCTCTACCTCTTATGTCATAAACTTCTACCGTAATAGCTTCTCCAGATTTTGGATTAAAACCAATATTGAACGTGCCATTATTTGGGTTTGGATATATGCTTAAGTTGTCTAATTCACTGTCTTTAACACTTAAAGATTCAGAACAGAATTCTAATGACCAGCTTTTTAATATCCCTGTATCTCCAGCAAAGAAATCTGCTATAAGAATTGTCCAATCTCCCTGAGAACTTAAACCTTCAAATGTAGATAATGGCTCAAATGGGCTATAAGTATTCCCATCTCCAGTAAAATCACAATCTATTGCAGGTGCACCATCTTCAAATTCTATATCAATATCATCACTACTTGCACAGTTTCCAGACCAAACATTAACTAATGTAGTTCCTCCATTAGGATGGATTAATCTTACTAATAAATCCCCAACAAAGGTATGTTCTATATCTACATTAAATTTAAGAGACTCAATAGTAAAATTATCAGGAACGTTAATCGTTCTTACCAATGGGTCCCCATTAGAAGGTGTTCCTCCTTCACCTAAACCATCGTCTATTGCAACGTTGGCATTCTCATCACTATAAGTAGTACAATCTATACTAGCACCAATTAGGATATTATTACTATTGACATTAAAAAATATACCATTTGCTGCTTCAACCATAATTCTACAAGTACTAGAGGACACATTAGGCACTACAATATCATGTGAGCCATCGTTGGTTACATTAGAAGCTAAAACCGTATCAAAGTTTTCGCCGTCTGTAGATAATAATATATTAACATTAGCTTCATTTACTCCATTTCCAGTTGTTCCTGCAACATCCCAAGTAACGGTTTGTGTTGTACCTACATCCCAAGTTTGTCCAGGTACGTTTTGAGAAGTTACTATAAATGGTCCGGCCGCAGTAGTAACAGTTGCTGTCATCTGATCAGAATCTGTTTGCCCACCAACAGCATCGTTATCTCTAACAGTTAATTTGAAATTTATATTTCTGTTAACCATTGCTAATTTTTCCCATGTCGTTGATGTACCACCATTGTTTATTACATCTGAAAGTCTTGGTACATATCTAACAGGGCTTGAGGTGCCTTCAAAAGATCTTACTAATGGACCAGATATTGTAGTTTCTGTTGGTAATCCTGCCGACCCTAAATCGTATTGTTCCCAAGTGTATGTTAGTGTTGCTGTTCCATCTACATCTGTAGAATTACTACCATCTAATTTATAAGGTGTTCCTTGAGGAATGGTATAATTTGCTCCTGCGTCTGCTACTGGTTCTGTATTACCTGTAACAATTCTGTTTCCAGGACAAGAACCTGTACCTGTAACATGTGACCAAATACGATTTAAACTATTTTGATGAAAATAAGCATCACTATTTCCTTGTACGTTATCTGAACCACAAATACCTGCATAAGCCATTATAGTAGTTCCACTTCCTGGCTCGTACGCATTTGAAGCTGATCTGTTTGGGCCAGAACAATTACCAACCGTTCCATTAAATGTGTGTGGTGCACCAAATTGATGACCTAATTCATGTGCTACAAAATCTATATCATAAGCATCTCCTGTTGGTTGAGGCGAACCTGTAATGCCACTAGCTTTAGTATTAGCATTACAAGTAGAACCTAAAAGAGCTAGACCTCCACCTCCTGTGCTAAATGTATGTCCCACATCATAATTAAAAGGTAAAATAGTCGTATTAATTACACTTTGACTTTGATCTATTAAAATATTTGGATTAGTATTATTAAAAGGATCGGTTGCTGCATTTGTAAAAATTAGGCTATCATTATTTGCAACCAAGGTCATTGTTATTGATAGATCTCTCTCATAAATACCATTAACTCTATTAATTGTAACAACTATTGCTGCCATTGCGCCAGCAACAGTTCCTCCATGGAAAAACGCATACTCACCTGTACAAGCTACTGCAAGACGATAGTTTCTTAGCGTTCCGTCGTCTGCATCTCTTGCCGCAGCAACATCTTCATACGATCTTTCTAATAATTCTGAATCATCAATTACAGCACATTCAAAATCAAAATTTCTTGCTTCTAAATCTTTCTTAGCATAAACGGTATAGATGTTACCTTCAACTGAAAACGGATCTATAAATTGAGTGCCATTAGATGTTCCTAAAAACATCGCGTGCAAACCTTTTGGTGTGATACTAAATCTGATTATTTCTGTTGGGTTATCAATACCTTGACCAGCATATGTTCTCATATTAGGAAACTTAGCCTGAAGCTCTGGTTCCATTAACGACGCTTCAAATACTTTATACCTATTTAACTTGCCCTCTGAATTAGGAAAAGATATAACAGTGTTACCCGTATTTTCTCTGGTTCCAACGTTTTGTAAGGCATTCTTTAAGCCTTCAATATTGAGTTGAAAAAATTTCTCTGTTTTAAGTTCTATTTTTCTTAAAATTTGTTCTGTTTGTTTAGCCTTTACAGCATTAACATTTGTCCACAATTCATCTGAATTTTGTGAAGTAGCAGATAATGAGACAAATGCCATTACAATTGTCGCAATTTTTATTACGTAATTCTTATTCATAGTTAGTTTTTTTTATAATCCTTAAAGTTAAGGTATTTTTTTATAATTTTAAAAAAGTGTAATAATCAATTTCTATATTACATCTATTTAGATCCTAACGACAATCATATATAAAAAAACCAAGCTTATTAGCTTGGTTTTTTTTTATTCTTCAATCTCTTTTTGAATTACAAAGTCTTCCATAAATTTAGTAGTATAGTTACCTGCTAAATAATCTGGATGATCCATTAATTGTCTATGGAAAGGTATTGTTGTTTTAATTCCTTCAATAACAAATTCATCTAGAGCACGCTTCATTTTATTAATAGCTTCTTCTCTTGTTTGAGCTGTGGTAATAAGCTTTGCTATCATAGAATCGTAATTAGGCGGAATGCTATAACCGGCATAAACATGCGTATCTAATCGCACACCGTGTCCACCTGGTGCATGAAGTGTAGTGATTTTTCCTGGTGAAGGTCTAAAATCATTAAATGGGTCTTCAGCATTAATTCTACACTCAATAGAGTGTAAATTTGGTGTATAATTTTTACCAGAAATTGGCACACCTGCAGCCACTAAAATTTGTTCACGAATTAAATCGAAATCAATAACCTGTTCTGTAATAGGATGTTCTACTTGGATACGTGTATTCATTTCCATAAAGTAGAAGTTTCTATGTTTATCTACCAAGAATTCTACAGTACCAGCACCTTCATACTTAATGAACTCAGCCGCTTTTACTGCAGCTTTACCCATTTTGGCTCTCAATTTATCTGTCATAAACGGAGAAGGCACTTCTTCTGTTAGTTTTTGATGACGTCTTTGTATAGAGCAATCACGTTCTGAAAGGTGACAAGCTTTTCCGCGAGAATCACCAACAATTTGTATTTCGATATGACGAGGCTCTTCAATAAGCTTCTCCATATACATATCATCGTTTCCAAAAGCAGCTTTAGATTCTGCACGTGCAGATTCCCAAGCATTTTGAAGGTCTTCAGGTTTCCAAACGGCACGCATTCCTTTTCCACCACCACCAGCAGAAGCTTTAAGCATTACTGGGTAACCTGTTTCTTTGGCTACTTTTTTACAATCTTCAAACGTTTCAATTACTCCTTCACTTCCTGGTACACATGGAACTCCTGCTGCTTTCATGGTCGCTTTAGCATTTGCCTTATCTCCCATTCTATCAATCATCTCTTCAGAAGCACCAATAAATTTGATACCATGTTCTTCACAAATTTTTGAGAATTTTGCATTTTCAGATAAGAATCCATAACCTGGATGTATCGCATCTGCATTTGTTATCTCAGCAGCAGCAATAATATTAGCGACCTTAAGATAAGATTCACTACTTGCTGGTGGGCCAATACAAACAGCTTCATCTGCAAACTTAACATGAAGACTTTCTGCATCTGCTGTAGAGTATACCGCTACGGTTTTAATGCCCATTTCTTTACAGGTTCTAATAACTCTAAGCGCTATTTCTCCCCTGTTGGCAATTAATATTTTTTTAAACATAACTTTTAAGTATTTAAAATTTCAAATTCCAAATTCCAACGTATTGGGATTTATGTTTTGGAATTTTAAATTTGGTTATGATGGATCAACTAAAAATAGTGGCTGATCAAACTCTACTGGTGAAGCATCATCCACCAATACTTTTACAATTTTACCAGAAATTTCTGATTCAATCTCGTTAAATAGCTTCATTGCTTCAATAACGCAAAGCACATCGCCTTCTTTAATATCTGTACCAACCTCAACAAAAACTGGTTTGTCTGGAGAAGGCTTTCTATAAAAGGTACCAATTATTGGTGATTTTATAGTAATGTATTTTGAATCTTCTGTTGCTGCTGGTGCCGCAGGACTTTCTGCTGCTGGCGCTACTGCTTGATGTGCTGGCATATGCTGTTGCATTACAGGAGCTGCTTGCATTGGCACTTGCTGTACTATTGTCGTCTCACTTTCTGAACCCGTTCTAATGGTAATTTTAACGTCATTCATTTCTAACTTAACCTCACTTGCGCCAGATTTAGCTACAAATTTTATTAAGTTCTGAATTTCTTTTAAATCCATAATGTTTAGATATTTGTTAGTTAGTTTTTTATTTAGGAATTATAAGCCCATTTAAGATAAATTGAGCCCCAAGTAAATCCACCACCAAAAGCGGCAAATATTATTTTATCACCTTTTTTAAGTTGTGATTCATAATCATGTAATAATAAAGGTAAAGTTGCAGATGTTGTATTACCATACTTTTGTATGTTCATCATTACTTTATCTTCTTCTAAATTAATTCTATTTGCAGTTGCATCAATAATACGCTTGTTAGCTTGGTGTGCTGCTAACCATGCAATATCATTGTTAACAAGATCATTTCTGCTCATTATCTTCTCTGCGACATCTGCCATATTAAAAACGGCATTTTTAAATACTGTTTTTCCATCTTGAAACACATAATGTTTTCCTTCGTCAAATGTATCTTTTGTGATTGGATACGATGAACCACCATAAGTAGCTTGAAGAAATTCTCTACCTTCTCCATTACTTCTTAATAATTCATCTTGCAATCCTAAACCTTCTTCATTAGGTTCAAAAAGTACAGCTCCTGCTCCATCACCAAAGATGATACATGTTGCTCTATCTTTATAATTAATGAATGATGAATTTTTATCTGCTCCAATTAATAGAATCTTTTTATAACGGCCAGACTCTATATAAGCAGATGCTGTTGACATTCCAAAAAGAAAACTAGAACACGCAGCTTCTAAATCATAAGAAAAAGCATTTACTGCACCTATTTGACTTGCTGTGTAAGCGGCCGTTGAAGCAGCTTTCATATCTGGGGAAGCGGTACAAACAATAACTAAATCAATTTCTTTTGGATCTAATCCTGTTTTTTGAATTAATTCTTCTGCCGCTTTTATCGCTAAAAACGATGTTCCTTTTCCTTCTTCTTTAAGAATTCTACGTTCTTTAATACCTGTTCTTGAAGTGATCCACTCATCATTGGTATCAACCATAGTTTCGAGGATTTTGTTTGTTAAAACATAATCAGGAACATAGCCTCCTACAGCTGTAATTGCTGCTGTGATTTTACTCATTATTAAGATTTAGATAATTAAAAGTATGCAAAATTGGTAAAAACTGAGGTGTTTTATTCAATTTTCATCATTTTTTGGCAAATATTAACGCAAAGTAAGTGGTTTTTGCGCTATTGAAAAAATAATAACAAAAAAAACGCTCACAATGGAGCGTTTTCTTGTATGCATGCATAATACTTATGCTACATTTTCTTCTTCTACAGAGTTGTCAATTAGTATTTGACCTCTGTAATATAATTTACCTTCGTGCCAATGTGCTCTATGGTATAAGTGTGGCTCACCAGTTGTAGGGCAAGTTGCTATTTGAGGTACAGAAGCTTTATAATGTGTTCTTCTTTTATCTCTTCTTGTTTTCGATATTTTACGCTTTGGATGTGCCATTTTAAATGTTATTTATCCGTTAATAGTTTTTTTAAATTATTCCAACGAGGATCAATATCCTCTGATGATTTTGTTTTATGATCCTCACTAGGACTTAATTCTTCTAATTTTGAAAGTATATCTGACTCTAATGAACCGTCTTCAATACCTGGATGAACTCTTTTAATAGGAACGGCTAAAATAATAAGCTCATATATATATTGTGCTACATTAATTTCATATTCTCCATGTGGTACAATTAAGATATCATCATTATCGTCATTATACTCGTTACCAAACTTAACTACCAATTTAAAATTGTCGTTAATAGCTTGGTTATAGGGTTCATTTGAAATATCACAATTCACATTTACTGAGCCTTCTGCCGAAAAATTCAACTCTAAAAGTGTTGATTTTTTTTCGAATTCTAGATCAATTTTAACGTCAATTGCATTAAATTCATCATATTCAAAATGCTGAAAGAACGTATTATCAATTTGAAAATCAAAATGGTGCATTCCTTCTTTTAATCCTACAAAAGGGATAGTATAAGATTTTAATGCCTTCATTATCACATTCAATTTGAGCGTGCAAATATATAAATTTTTCCTTACTTAAAGCCTAGATATCAACAAATTTTGTTTATAACTATCGAGATCCTTTCTTTAAGGGGTTTTTACTGTAGTAATTATAGCTCTCTCTCTGTCTAAATATTTCGATTGCCGTATAGATTGCTTGCTTCATTGAGCTTTCATCTGCAATCCCTTTTCCTGCGATTTCATATGCTGTACCATGATCTGGAGAAGTTCTTACTTTATCTAAACCAGCTGTGTAATTTACTCCTTTTCCAAAAGCAATAGTTTTAAAAGGAATTAAACCTTGATCATGATAAGAAGCAATTATGGCATCAAAATTTTTATAGGTATTAGAACCAAAAAAGCTATCTGCTGAATAGGGACCATAAACCAACGTACCATCTGCCTTAATTTTTTCTAAGGTAGGTTTTAATATCGTGTCGTCCTCATTACCAATAACTCCATTATCTCCTGCATGTGGATTTATGGCTAAAACTGCAATTTTTGGTTTTCTTATGCCAAAATCTTGTATTAACGATTTTGTTACTGTTGTTATTTTTTCTTTAACAAGACCTTCTGTAATCGCATTACTAGCATCTTTAAGCGGAACATGATCTGTTAGAAGGCCAACTCGCAATTCATCTGAGACCATAAACATTAAACTTTTTCCGTTTAAGGCTTTTGCCAGGTAATCTGTATGACCTGGGAAATTAAATTTTTCAGATTGAATGTTGTGTTTATTAATTGGAGCTGTTACCAATACATCAATAGCACCTTCTTTTAAAGCTTCAGTCGCTGCTTCAAGAGATTTTATAGCATATTCTCCTATTTTTTTATCTTCAGTGCCAAATTGAATTTTTACAGGTTCGCTCCAAACCTCAACCACATTAACTTTTCCATGAGCTACTTTCTCAACTGAATCAATATTGAAAAAATTAATTTTACTACTAAAATGATTTTTAAAAAATTGCATGGTTTTAGCCGAAGCAAAAATAACAGGTGTATTCAATTCTAACGACCTTGGATCCTCATAGGTTTTAATGATAATTTCTGCACCAATACCATTGAGGTCACCAATAGAAATCCCTACAATTATCTTTTCGTCTTTTTTCATTTTTTGTCTTTAACTTTGTAACTGCAAATTTAACTAAATAAAGTACAAATTATGTTTACAGGTATTATAGAAGATTTAGGTACAATTGAAAAATTAGATAGGGATGGCGGAAATCTTCATATTACGATGCATACCTCTATAACAAATGAATTAAAAATAGATCAAAGCGTTGCTCACAATGGTGTCTGTTTAACCGTTGTCAGTATTGAAGGAAACACATATACTGTTACTGCTATCCAAGAGACTCTTGATAAAACCAACATAGGCTCTCTAAAAGAAAACGAATTAGTAAATATAGAACGTGCGATGAAGCTTGGAGACCGACTAGATGGCCATATTGTTCAAGGGCATGTCGATCAAACAGCGAATTGTATTGATATTATTGCCGAAGATGGTAGTTGGGTTTTTACTTTTGAATATGACAAAAACCTTAATAATATTACAATTGAAAAAGGTTCTATTACTGTAAACGGAGTTAGTTTAACCGTTGTAAACTCAAAGTTAAATCAGTTTTCGGTAGCAATAATACCGTATACATATAACCATACCACTTTTAAAAATTTAAAAATTGGAGATACAGTAAATTTAGAATTTGATGTAATTGGAAAATACGTTAAGAGACTAAATGAGCTCAGACATTAAGCCCTTTGCTTGGCAGATAATTTGTAAGCTTTGTAAATACCATAGATTAGAGCAACAACAAACAATGCAATAATTCCGCCATCTATTGGAAGACCAGGTGGTGGTGGCGGTAATGGCGGAGGAGGTGTATTACTCTGCGCCATAGAAACGAAACCTACTAAAAAAACTGATATTGAGGCTAATATATACTTGTTCTGCATTCTGCTAAATAAGGTGTAAAAGTATAAAAAAAACTGAGCTAACAAAATTTATTCGATTAAAAAACATCCTTAAACGGTAAATTTATCCGACGAAATGCTAAAAATGAACTTTATTTAGGGAAGTTAGCTACATTTTTAACCCATTTCAGCGACAAATATAATACATATTTTTAATAATTATTAACAGCATCGAATCTAATCCTAGATTTAACCTAAAATTCACAAACAATCGTAATAAATTCCGAATAACTATCTAAAAATAAACACGTAAAACCGCATTAGTCGTAATTCCTAATGAATATCTGGAAAACCTTATCGCATTATCATCTGCATCAATTCTGTAATAGTTGTTGATTGGGTTTTTAACATCAGAGATGTTCCAAGCAGACATACCAACTTCTGAGCGGAATACCTTATTTATCTTAAATTTATAAAGCGCTGAAGCATCAATTCTTAAATAATCTTGTAACCTTTCGTTATTTGCCTTATCAAAATTGATAGCATTACCTGTAACTTCATTTTCTACTAATGGTATCGATGTTGGTTTCCCTAGCCTGTAATTTAATCCGGCAGAAATGCTCCACGACTCATCACTATAGGTTGTACCCAATGTAAAGGCATGCGTAATATCAAAATTGCTAGGAAACTCAATTTCTTCAAGCGTTTTAAAGGTATAATCGTTTTTTATATATGAATAACTCAACCATGTATTTAGGTGATTGAAATTTTTTCGGACTAAAAATTCGGCTCCTAAAACATCGTAGCTTCCTTTTTCTTTTTCAAATTCATACTTGGTGGTAAATCCTTGGCTTTGTGTGGTGATACCATCAACTTTTTTGTAATACACTTTGGCATCTATTAACCAACCTTTGTTTTTATAAAGCAATCCTAATGAGGCTTGTTTACTTTTAATTATTGGGATACTATCATTATCTGTGAGTTGCCATCGACGTTTTTCTACTCCTAAAAAATCATTTTGGAAATTGATAATTTGCGAGGTGTTTTGATGTTTAAACTCACCTAATGCTTCTAATTCAACATGATTTCCTAAAGCTTTTCGAATACTTAAACGCGGTTCTACAATCAATTCATCAAACTTTTCTAGATAATTCGCTCTAACTCCTAATTTAACGCTAAGATCTTTCGTGTCATTTTCAAACTGTGTCTGAGCAAAAACCGCTTGTTCTCTTAAAACTTCAGAATCACGTCGTACAAATCTTGGCACATCGATATCATTTAGGTTTGTAATTTCCGATTCAATAAAATTATAGCCCAAATTGAATTGCCATAAGTTTTGAGTATAAAACCCTTCTAGTTTTGCTGAAGTTTCAGACACTAGATTTTCTTGTAAAAAACGTTGTTCTGCCATAACGTTAGCATTTACTGCTTGTAATGTATAATCTGTATTATAAACATTGAGCACAGTACTTAATTTATCATTCCACTGCCGACGATAATTTAAGCCTACCGAAATACTATTTTGAGAAATGCTACTTTCTCGAGTTTCTTCTACTCCATTAAAAAGGGCCGATTCATCAAAGGTTAAATCGTTATGAACTAGCATAAAATTTAATCGTAAAAAATCCTTATCCGATGGCTTATAAAGCCACCTTAAAGACGCATCATAAAAATCGAAGGCTTGATTTGAGTTACTAACATTAGAGGTGTTTTCTGCGACCTCTGTATCTTGTGTCACACGTTCAAAATACGTTTTATAAGTTGGTGTTCTTACCAATTCATCAATAGATTTACGTCCTGCAATTTGAACTGAAGACTTTTTACCAATTGGTGCATTTAAAAATAAATCGGCATTAAGAAGATTAATTCCAAAGGAACCTTTAAAATTGGATTCGATGGTTTTACTAGAATGCATATCAATAGTTCCTGAAACACCATCGGTATAAGACGCATCTGTACCGTTATTAATTACGGTTGCCGTTTGTGTGATTTGTGGATTGAAACTTGAAATAAGTCCGAAAAAATGGCTGGATTGATACATTTTTATCCCATCCCAAAGCATTAGATTTTGGTCGTGAGACCCTCCTCTTATATTAATATTGGAAACGGTTTCGTCAACGCTTAATACTCCAGGCAATGCCTGAACCGTATGTAACACATCAGACTCTATAAGTCCTGGCAATAAGGTAAACTTGCTATAATCAATAGCTATACTTCCGTCTTGTTGCTTGTCTATACCTTTAACAATATAGCCGTTGAGCACTACAGAACTAAACACCTCAGCTTCTTCAATTAAAGTAATAGCCTCACAACTATTTAATTTAAAAAATTGGGCTTGGCGCTCTATGGTTTTAAAACCTATAAATCGGATGGTAAGAAGCGTCGCTAATGATGGGACTTTAATTTCAAAATAGCCATCATCATTAGTTACTGTATAATTGTGTTTAGTATTGATGGTTGCTCCATAAAGCGGATTTTCTAGGTTGTCTCGCAAATAACCACAAATTGTAATGGGTTTAGTGATACTAAAGACCACGTCGCTAATTTTGGTGAAAATTAAATTGGTCTGTTGTTCTAAGGTTTCAATTTTTGTATTTAGACTTAGATCGTCAGCTAAAGGAATGACATAGATCTCTTTTAGAAGGTCACTTTTATAATTGAAATTAACATTATGACTTTTAGAAATCTCATTAAGCACTTGTATGATAGACATTTTTCCATCATTAGCTTGTGCTTTTACTGAAAAGCAAATTAATACACTTATTAAAAAAGTTATATACTTAATCTTTAGCATTGTGTATGACGACCTCTTTATTATTTATAATTTCATAGGTCAAACCAAGCGGCTGTGTAATTGCTTTTAAAGCATTATTAAGGTTATCGTGCTCAAATGCGCCTGTAAATCTCAACGTATTTGCAGTAATGGAATCGGTAATTGTGATATTATATTGACTTTCGAGTTCTAAAAGCACTGCTTGTACAGACGCATCTTTAAATACACTCATATTTTTAAGCCAATACGGTTCTGCTATAGCAATGTTAGATTTTTTAGCAGTTCCTGATTTTAAAATAAACTCTGAACCGGCTGGTACTTTTGTAACCGCATCGTTATAACTGACTTGCACCAAACCTTCATAACAGGTTACTTTAAAAATGCTATCCTTTGTAAACACATTAAACTCTGTTCCTAAAACGGTTACTTTTCCAAATTCAGTATTGACATCGAATTGCTTTCCTTTTTCGACATCAAAAAAAGCTTCTCCTTTTAAATTTAAGGTTCTTTCGTTTTCCCAATTTGAAGGACTATATGTAAGCTGAGACAACTCATTAAGTTCTACTCTAGAATTATCAGGAAGTGTAATGGTTTCTTTTTGTGCTAAATCGGTTGCAATTGTATTGGTATTATCTCTATTTAAAAACAAAAATAAGGTTAAACCAATAACAAAAACAGCTGCAAATCGTGATGCTATATTCATCCAATTAATTGACGAAGCCTTTTTATTTTGCAACTGGCTTTCTAAAGCTTCAAACGCAGGCACTTTTGCATGATGATGACCACTAAAGCGCTGTGCTTCTTCTGCTATTTCATTATACAGCTTCGCATCATCTAAAGCATTAAAAGCTTCCGCCTCTGCTTCAGATAAGTTGTTGTCCAACCATTTTTTTAGTAAATATTCTTTGTCCATAACTTGATGCTATACTTTTAAAACAACTCAACTTTCAATTGTCCCAAAATTAGTTTCAATTCAGTTCTTCCAATTGATCTTTCAACTTATTTAAGGCGGCGTAAATTCTGTGTTCAGCTACTTTTTTGGTAATATTTAATAGCTCTGCTATTTCTTTGTGGGTTTTTCCATCGACTTTACTTAAAAGAAAAGCCACACGTTCTTCTTCTTTTAATGTTGACAAGGCTGTTTCGTAACGCTTTAAAAATTCCTTTTTACGCAGCATGAATTCTGGCGTCTCATTAGTGTAATCCTTAGGCTTTACTTCTTGATGCTTAAAAACAATCTTTTGGTGTTTCACCTCGTTAAGCATCATATTATTTGCAACCGTATATAAATAAGATTTTGCAGCTTCAGGTGCCACTTTAGCACAATTTTCCCATAATTTAATAAAGGCATCTTGCACTTTATCTGAAGGGTTTAATAAATCACCATATTTGTAATATAAAATCGTACTCATGCTTTGCGCATACTTTTCGTAAAGTTTAGAAAAGCGCAATTTATCACAGATATCTTTGTGGAGCGACTTAGGCAATTAAAAGTGGGTTTTGAAATTTGAACACCAAAAGTATGCTTTTTTTTAAAGACCGTACAAAAGATAATGTTACTAAAACATCAAATTTATATTTTAAAAATTGCCATAAAAATCAATAAAATAATTGAGGCTATTTTAACATGTAATTGTTTTAAAACTATAAGCCCAGTTTAAAACTACACAACATATAAATCCATCTAATGAAAATAAAAAAACAATGATTCACACCTATAAACAACTCAAATTACAATTAAATAAATAAAAAAATAATACATTTCTTGGGACATTTAATTAGTGAGTTGTTCTAAGTATAAAGACGGTAATTAAAACGCCTTATTAATTGAAAAACTAAAAAAACAAATTAATTATGAAAACTATCAAACCTTATCTTTTTGCCTTATTAGGTTTATTCTTAACCATGACATCCTGTAGAACTGAGGATGATTTAAGTATTGACCCTCCGGCAGAATCTACCTTACAAGCTAATTCTACTTTGACAAATCAAATTCAAAGAGTTGCTATGAACGATGGTTCTGTTGATAATATAGTTTACAATGCCAATTGTTTTACCATTCAACTGCCTATAACCGTAACTATTAACGGAACAGAATTAACCATTACCAACATTAATGATTATGATGATCTTGAAGATATTTTAGATGAATTTGACGACGATGACGACAATGTTGTTATCGATTTTCCTATCACTATTATTTTTGCAGATTACTCCGAAGTTCAAATTAACAGCTTAGATCAGCTAGAAGATTATGCTGATGATTGTAATGATGAAAATGAATTTGATGATGATATTGAATGTTTAGATTTTGTATATCCAATTACAGCTTCTATTTTTAATACCAACAACGAAGTTATTGAAACACTCACATTTACTAACGATTATGATCTTTATGAATTTATAGACGACATAGATGAAGATGATTTAATTGGTTTTGAATTTCCTATAAGTATTGTAATTGCTAATGGTAACGTAATTGTAATTAATAATTTTAATGAGCTTGATGATGCTATTGATGATTTTGGTGATGACTGTGATGAAGACGATGATTACGACTATGATGATGACGATTGCACAAACTGCACACCAAGCCAATTAGAATCTATTTTAACAGGTTGTTCAGATTGGTATATAGACGAATTAGAACGCAACGACAATGATTTAGAAGACAACTATACAGGTTATCTTTTTAATTTCTTTGCAGATAATACAGTTACAGTGTCTTGGACTGGAAACACTGCCAATGGAACATGGACAACTAGCGAAACAGGAAACAATATCACAGTAACTTTTGATATTCCAGGGTTTGACGATATCAATGATACTTGGATTTTACATGAAATCGATAACGATGATGATGATGATGATGATGATGATGATGATGACGAAGATGATAACGAAACTGAAGTAAGCTTTGAAATAGGAGAAGACGACGAACTAGAATTTAAAAACAACAATTGTAACTAAATAGTTGGTCAAATTAGTGGCCTATACTTAAGGCCCTTGTTTTACTTTATTAATAGCAGAACCAGCCATGAAGCAATTCATGGTTGGTTTTTTTTATATTGTAGACTTAATTTTTTTTAACCTCTGTGTTTATTGCCTCATAAACCAATTTAACCTCAGCTTCTCCATACTTTCGTTCTAAACGCCTTATGGTAAAATGTGCCGTTGCCATCTTTTGAAAATGATCTACAAATACATAATTTAAACCACCTCCACCAATTGCTCCTACAATAGGTACCGCTTGTGCTAAAAATTTCTCACTAATAAGAAGACTTAATCTCGTGGCAATTTTAGACAGAAAATTACCTATAGCATTAGACCCCAAAGCACTTGCTCCTTTAACTAAACTATCTAAACTCATTTTTATACCAGCTGCCGATATGTTATTTAAAGCTGAATTTAATGCCATACGCGTCGTGTAGTAACTGGCCTCCATACCGTCATCGTCAAGAGAATCTCCACCAAGTGCAAAAACTTGCAGACATGCCATTTGCCCTTCTAAAGTATAAATATCTTCACCTTCACTACGCGCAATATCCATAATAGTACGCATTAAAAACTTCGTCGTAAGCGTTACTTCTGAAGCAAAAATAGCAGTACCAAAACCTGTAGAAGACCCGAAAAAGCCACTTAATGCACCTGTACCTGTTACAATACTTTTATAGGTGTTTTTTGAAGGCTTTTTAAATGTTTTGTTCTTTTGAATGGTTAATAAATTCGCTTTTATAATTTTTAATAATACAGATTCGGTAATCTTCTGCACTTTAACTAACACTTTTTCTGGCACATAATTAATTCCTGTTTCTACAGTATTACCAATTTTATTGACATTGCGTATGGCCCAACCTAAATTTTGCATGCTCATTTTCGCATGTTTTAAAGCTTGTTTATCTTCTGCTGATATCGTGTTTGTTGTTAGATTCAAGATTTGAGATTTTATTACTATTGGTCGATAAAACTTAGCAATTGTTACAAAGTCAATAGAATAGCGATACAATTCTTAAAAACATGTTTTCCCTAGTTTTATACTAAAATGACAAAAATCATTATACATTTATAATCATCATTGTACATTTGTAATATGAATATAGGCTTAGTACTTTCTGGTGGAGGTGCTCGCGGAGCAGCACATATCGGTGTCATTAAGGCATTAGAAGAACACGGTATCTTTCCTACACATATATCTGGAGTGAGTGCAGGAGCTATTGTAGGCGCTTTGTATGCAGCAGGTGTTTCTTGGTCCGAAATACTAACTTTCTTTAAGACTATACCTCTTTTTCATACTAAAAGATTTGCCCGTAATAAACCTGGATTTTTAAATTCTGAAAATTTTTATGATGATCTTAAAACTTATTTTCCAAAAGATAATTTTGAAGATTTAAAGAAACCTTTATTCATTCCCGCAGCAAATATCGTTGATGGGACTTCAAAGATTTTTAGCAAAGGACAACTTATAAAACCAATTATAGCTTCAGCTTCTTTTCCTGGTGTTTTTACACCTACCGAAATTAATGGAAAATACTATGTTGATGGCGGCACATTAAATAATTTCCCTGTTGAACCTCTTAAAAAAGAATGCGATATAATTATAGGTGTGTATGTTAATCCTCTAAAAGCAGTGACTATAAAAGATTTAAAACATTCTTTCTCTGTTGTAGAACGCGCTTATAAGATTAAAGTAGCCGCAGAATCCATGAACAAGTTTCCAGATTGTGATTTGGTCATCTGTCCACAAGAACTGGTGAGTTTTGGCACTTTTGGAATGAGTAATGTAGATGCTATTTTTAATTTAGGATACACATCTACACTAGCTGCTCTTAAAGAAAATAAAATGTTATTTATGTCTAAATAATTTCAACTAGAGCATACACCTTACATAAGGAATAACAGAATTAAACATTTTAAAGCCCTAATAAAATTATAGAAAGAGACTAATACCACTTCAATCTTACTTTTTATTAGGGTTCTAAAAATTAAGTCTTATTCCTAATTCAAATTATTTTAAAAAATCAGCTTCTTTATACGTTGGATTTGGGTATTTGTAAAACCCTTCACCAGTTGCAACTCCTAATTTGTTTTTATCTATATAGTTTTCTTTTAAAAAGGCCACAGTTTTTAGTTTTAAGTCATCTTTAGTTTTCTCTGCCGCTATTTTATCAATATTATATGCTGTAGTAATGCCTACAATATCGAGAATACCAAAAGGGCCAACAGGTGCTCCTGTTGCTTTCATCCATGTTTTATCTATGGTTTCTGGGTCTGAAACCTCACTAACTAATAAACTAGTGGCAGCGCTTAGCAAGGGTACCAATAATGAATTTAATATATATCCAGGCTGCTCTTTATATAAGGGCAATGCCAACATACCAATCGCTTTTGCAAAATCAACAACATCATTAAAAACTTTAGGGTCAGTTGCACTGTGTCCCATAATTTCGGCTGTATTATGAATCCAAATTGAATTCGCAAAATGTAAGGCTAAGAATTTTGAAGGTCGTCCAGTGGCTTCTGCAAAGTGACTCGGCAATAGCGTTGAAGAGTTCGTAGCAAAAACCGTTTTTTTAGGAGCAACTTTTGCTAGCATGTTGTAAAATTCAATTTTAATTTTTGGATTTTCTGGCACAGCCTCAATTAGTAAATCAGCATCTTTAACAGCTTCGGTTAAATTTGACGTATAACTTAAGTTTTCAAATGTTTTATCTAATTGTTTTTGGGTTGCATTTAGGTCTTTTTTAAATGCATCACTCATGATACTAAATTTTGCCTTTGCTTTTTCCAAGACTGCATCATTAATATCATAAACGGTGACTTGAAATCCGTGAAATGCGGTTTGAAATGCTATTTGATACCCTAGCACGCCGCTTCCTGCTATAGTTACATTTTTAAAGGTCATTTTGTTATAAATTTTAGAGTATTTTACTTCCGTGAGATTGAAACCTTGCGCCTATTCTATTAGGTAATTGTTTCAAATTATATACATAAGTAACACAAAAATACACCTCTCTACAATGATAAGTTATGACGTAAGTCAGTTCTATAAAAAAAAGAGCTTATCAATTTCTAGCTCCTGTTATCTATGAGAAAATTGGTAATGAAATATTGTAAATTATTACTGAGTTTTAAACACCTCACTCCGTATTACACTATACTATTTATTTAAAATTTTCGCTTTGTTGTATTCGTAATTCATCCGAGCGATATTTAAAACCGAAATATCTTCAGGACATTCCACTTGGCATGCTTCGGTATTAGTACAATGCCCAAATCCTTCTTCTTCCATCTGCTTTACCATATTAATAACCCTTTTACTCGTTTCTGTTTGTCCTTGTGGTAACAATTCTAATTGTGTAATCTTAGCACTCGTAAACAATGCTGCACTCGCATTTTTACAACTAGCTACACAAGCGCCGCAACCAATACATGCCGCAGCATCAAATGCTGCTTCTGCCACGTCATGAGCAATAGGAATACTGTTTGCTTCTGGTGCTTGACCTGTATCTACAGACACATAGCCACCCGAAGTAATAATATGGTCTAAGGAAGAACGGTTCACTTTTAAATCTCTAACAACAGGAAATACCGCGGCTTTAAAAGGTTCTATATAAATGGTGTCTCCATCTTTAAACGAACGCATGTGAAGCTGACAAGTTGTGGTGTTTTTTAAAGGACCATGCGCAATACCATTAATCATCATGCCACATTGCCCACAAATACCTTCACGACAATCGTGATCAAACTCTACTGGATATTCTCCTTTTTTGACCAATTTTAAATTCAAAGTATCTAACATTTCTAAAAAAGATAATTCTTGATGTACATCATCTAATGTATAATCTTTGAATTCCCCCTTACTTTGGCTATCCTTTTGCCGCCATATTTTTAAGTGTATTTTCATAGTCTCTTATTTATAGCTTCGTACAGAAGGCGTTACAGTTTCAAATATCAACTTCTCTTTATTCAATATTGGGTTTGAAGGATTATTATTCCATTCCCAAGCCGAAGAATAACAAAAATTAGTGTCGTCTCGTTTGGCCTCACCTTCTGCCGTTTGATATTCTGTTCTAAAATGTGCTCCACAAGACTCTTCTCTTTGTAAAGCATCAATACACATTAGTTCGGCTAACTCCATATAATCTGCTACGCGTCCAGCTTTTTCTAATTCACTATTGACTTCTGAAGCCTCACCAGGAACAATCAGATCTGTCTTAAATGCTTTTCGTAAGTCTTGGATGTTTTTAATGGCTTGTTCTAAGCCTTCTTTAGAACGCGACAAGCCACACTTATCATACAATTCGCTACCTAATAATTTATTGAATTCCTCAGCTGTTTTAGTGCCTTTGGTGGTAAGGAATCCTTCTATTTGTTTTTTAACAGCTTGTTCCGCCTTATCAAATTCAGGATGGTTAATATCTGTTTTTGGTTGCTTTATCTCATCAGCCAAAAAGTTTTGTAATGTATAAGGCAACACAAAATACCCATCGACACAAGCCTGTAATAATGAATTGGCACCTAATCTATTTGCACCATGATCTGAAAAATTAGCTTCACCAATAGCAAAAAGCCCAGGAATAGTTGTTTTTAATTCATAATCTACCCAAAGTCCTCCCATAGAAAAATGGGCTGCAGGCGAAATTTTCATCGGTTCCAAATAAGCATCTATTCCCGTAATTTTCTTATACATGTTGAATAAATTGCCGTAACGTTCTTTAATAATATCTTTTCCGTATTCTTTTATAGCTTTTGAAAAATCGAGGTAAACTGCATTTTTTAATGCGCCAATACCTTTACCAGCATCTATTTGTTCTTTTGCTGAACGAGACGCAATATCGCGAGGTGCAAGATTTCCAAAGGCTGGATATTTACGTTCTAAATAATAATCGCGTTCTTCTTCTGGAATATCGTTGGCTTTCCGAGTGTCATTTTTATCTTTTGGCACCCAAATTCGACCATCATTTCGAAGGGATTCAGACATTAACGTTAGCTTGGATTGGTATTCGCCACTTTGTGGTAAACAGGTGGGATGAATTTGTGTCCAACTCGGGTTTGCCATAAAAGCTCCTTTTTTATGTGCACGCCAAATAGCAGACGCATTACAACCCATAGCTAGTGTAGATAAATAATATATTTTCCCATAACCTCCTGTAGCAAGCACTACAGCGTGTGCACCGTGACGCTCTACCTTTCCGGTATCTAAATTTCTAGCAATAATGCCTTTAGCCTTACCTTCAATAAGTACCAAATCTAACATTTCATGTCTTGCGTATAAGCTCACTTTTCCGGTATTAACTTGTCGCATTAAAGCTTGATAGGAACCTAATAATAATTGCTGTCCTGTTTGACCTCTAGCATAAAAGGTTCTAGAGACCTGTACTCCACCAAAAGAACGGTTTCTAAGGTAACCTCCATACTCTCTTCCAAAAGGCACACCCTGAGCTGTAGCTTGATCTATTAAACTGGCCGAACATTCCGCCAAACGATAGGTGTTGGCTTCTCTAGAACGAAAATCACCTCCTTTTAAAGTATCGTAAAACATACGATAAACACTATCTCCATCGTTTTTATAGTTTTTTGCAGCATTTACACCTCCTTGTGCAGCAACAGAATGGGCTCTTCTAGGGGAATCTTGAAAACAGAAACTCTTTACATTATACCCCATTTCTGCAAGGGAAGCCGCAGCAGAAGCACCTGCTAAACCTGTCCCAACCACAATAACCTCTAATTTTTTTCGGTTATTTGGACTTACCAGTTTGGCTGTTTTTTTATAATTACTCCACTTCTCGCTAAGTGGTCCTTCTGGTATTTCAGATTTTAAAACGTGTTCCATGATCTAACGATTTAGATAAATAAAAATGGGAATAATGATATAGCCTATAGTCATAATTATAGTATATGCCATACCTAAATACTTCACGATTTTAGAATATATCGGATGATAAAGCCCTAATGTTCTATGCGCACTAAAAACACCATGCAACAAATGATAACCAAGAGCAATAATGGCAATGACATATACAATAACATACCACAATTGATCGAAAGCTTTAATAACCAAAGTGTATAAATCTTTGTTTCCGTTAGCATCCAAAGGTAATTCTCCAAATTTGAATTGGTACCAAAAATCTTTAAAGTGAATGACTAAAAAGAGGAAAACAATGCTTCCTAAAAACATCATATTTCGAGAATACCATTTGCTTGCACGCCCTCTTCTATCCTTAACATAGCCTGGTCCTTTTGCTTTTTTACTTTTTACAGTAAGAGATATAGCATCTAAAGTGTGTAATAAAATACAGAGATAAAGCACCATGGCTATTATCTTAATTAAGATATTATCTGCCAATAAATCACTATACCAATTGTACTGTAATTTAGCTTCGGCTTCAGGCAATAGAAGTTGAAGATTTCCAAATAAATGAATGATGAGGAAAAAGGAAAGAAAAAGACCTGTTAATGCCATTAAATTCTTTCGGGTTAATGCATTTTTAACGTACCACATGTTTGCTTTTTGTTTATAATTCTATGGCTTTAACATAAACCTCTAAGATAAAAAAAACTGATGAGCTAGAAGGTGGATCTGCCAAAGACATTTTAAACTTTTGTAGAGATAAAGTTGTATTAGATTAAAGATCTGTTTAAATACAAAACGGAATACACATTTAAACTAAAAAAAAGGATCATTAATAACCAAAGTCATCATTAGCATAAATAATTTAAGCCTCATAAGCCCTTCCTCATTACACTTTTTTATAAGATATTTTATACAATCTGATTAATTACTTATTTTATTTGTCTTTTATGATAGGACAGCGTCTGTTTACCTTAGATTTAGTGGGCTATTTATGTATTTTTGAGAGGAGTCGAAATTTATTATACACGTATAAATCGACACTTTTTTAATATATAAAACCCACTAACATGTCAATAAAAAATTACCGTTATGTAGATTATCTATGGGACGACACTAAAGTAGAAAAGATTAAAAATGATGAAGTCGCACTATTCTTATATCGCTCTAACATCTTAGGTCGTGATCTAAGAATTACCAATTACGGAGGAGGAAATACAAGCTGCAAAACTATTGAGAAAGACCCTTTAACAAATAAAGATGTTGAAGTTATGTGGGTAAAAGGATCTGGAGGAGATATTGGCACTCTGACAAGAAGCGGAATCGCAGGCTTGTACACCGATCGCTTAAGAGATTTAAAAAAAGTATACAGAGGTGTTGCCTATGAAGATGAAATGGTGGCGCTTTTCAATCACTGTATTTTTGATCTAGATAGTAAAGCACCATCAATAGATACTCCGCTTCATGGATTACTACCGTTTAAGCATATTGACCATTTACATCCTGATGCTTTAATTGCCGTAGCTGCTGCAAAAGACAGTGAAAAAGTAACCAAAGAAATTTGGGGAGACACCATGGGTTGGGTGCCTTGGAAAAAACCAGGTTTTGAATTGGGTTTAATGTTAGAGCAATGCTTAGCAGATAACCCAGGAATTCGAGGTATAGTTTTAGGTTCTCACGGCTTATTCACTTGGGGAGATACCTCATACGAATGCTATATCAACAGTTTAGAAGTCATAGAGATGGCATCTGCTTATATCGAAAATAAAATTTCTGAAAATGGAGAGGTTTTTGGCGGCCAAACAGTTGATAGTCTTCCTAAAGAAGAACGATTAGAAAAAGCGGCAATTTTAGCTCCAATACTAAGAGGTTTATGTGCTTCTGAAAACAGAATGATTGGTCATTTTACAGATGACGAGAAGGTTATAGATTTTATAAACAGTAAAGATCTGCAGCGTTTAGCTCCGATGGGAACCTCTTGCCCTGATCATTTTCTAAGAACTAAGATTCAGCCGTTAGTACTCAATCTAAGTCCAACAGAAGAGGTAAATAATACCACACTCATTTTTGAAAAACTGGAACCTGCATTCGAAAATTACAGAAAAGAATACGAACAATATTACGAGACCTGTAAAAACAACACAAGTCCTGCAATTAGAGATGCAAACCCAGTCATTATTTTGTATCCAGGCGTTGGAATGTTCAGTTTTGCTAAAAACAAACAAACAGCTCGTGTAGCGAGTGAGTTTTATATTAACGCCATTAACGTGATGCGTGGTGCTGAAGCCATTTCAGAATACACATCATTACCAAGACAGGAAGCTTTTGATATTGAATATTGGCTATTAGAAGAAGCCAAATTACAACGCATGCCTAAAGAACAATCATTGTCTAGAAAAGTAGCACTCATAACTGGTGCTGGTGGTGGCATTGGAAAAGCCATTGCGGATAAGCTTGCAGCAGAAGGTGCTAATGTTGTTCTTACGGATTTATCTGAAGACCGCTTAAAAGAAGCTATAGAAACTTATAAAAACGATACCGCAATTTATGTCCAAGGAGATGTCACAGACAGCAATTCTATTGCAAACACTTACAAACAAGCTTGT
Organism: Winogradskyella damuponensis; assembly: GCF_039538385.1. Classification (NCBI taxonomy): domain Bacteria; kingdom Pseudomonadati; phylum Bacteroidota; class Flavobacteriia; order Flavobacteriales; family Flavobacteriaceae; genus Winogradskyella; species Winogradskyella damuponensis. The sequence goes on from NZ_BAABCB010000028.1 coordinate 78,577, forward strand.
TTAGCTTTTGGAGGCGTAGATATTGTAGTGCATAGCGCAGGATTAGCAATTTCGAAACCACTAGAAGAAACCACTGATAAAGATTGGGATATACTGCAAAATGTATTGGTTAAAGGACAATTTGAATTAGCAAAACAAGCCGTTGCAATTTTCAAAAAGCAAAAATTAGGTGGAGATATTGTTAATATCGCCAGTAAAAACGGACTAGTTTCTGGACCAAACAATGTGGGTTATGGAACAGCAAAAGCAGCTCAACAACATATGTCTAGATTATTAGCAGCAGAATTGGGAGCAGACAAAATAAGAGTGAATGTGGTGAATCCGGATGGTGTGATTGTAGGCAGTAAAATATGGGAAGGAGAATGGGCAAAAGGACGTGCTGAAGCCTATGGTATTACGGTTGAAGAATTGCCTGCACATTATGCTAAAAGAAATTTACTAAATGAAATTATTTATCCGGCAGACATTGCAAATGGTGTGTTTTCATTGGTCGCTATTTTAGACAAAAGCACAGGAAACATTATCAATGTAGATGGAGGCATGGCAAATGCTTTTGTAAGATAATTTAATCGCCTATAACACTATAACTATGGAAATAAATCAAGAACAAATAACCGCTTTTAATAAAGATTTATTAGTTGAACATAAAGAAAACTTAACCCAATTATCTAGAAAACACGGCAACTTAGAAGATATTATTAATACCATTTCAAACTACAATATAGCAATACCAAGTTGGGCATTAGGAGCTGGTGGCACACGATTTGGAAAATTCGGATTTGGAGGAGAACCTAGTACTTTAGAACAAAAACTTGAAGACATCAGTGTTATTAATGCTTTAACCAAATCTGCAAATGCAGTGTCTTTACATATTCCTTGGGATAGTCCTGAAAATACTAATGCCATTAAAGAAAAAGCAAAACGTTTAGGGTTACGTTTCGATGCTATGAACTCAAACACGTTTCAAGATCAAGAGAACCAAGAATACAGCTATAAGTTTGGTTCTCTATGTCATACAGACAAAAACGTGAGAGATCAAGCTGTAGCACACAATAAAGCCGTTATTGATTACGGAGTTGCCTTAGGTTCAAAATCTTTGACGGTATGGTTGGCAGATGGATCTAATTTTCCTGGTCAGCTCAATTTTAGACGTGCTTTTGAAAACACCTTAGCAAGTTTAAAAGAAATTTATGCCCATTTACCAGCAGATTGGAAACTGTTTATAGAATACAAGCCTTACGAGCCAAATTTCTATTCTATGGTGATTCAAGACTGGGGAACGTCTCATATGTTGGCTAAAGATTTAGGAAAACAAGCCTATACTTTAGTGGACTTAGGTCATCATTTACCAAACACAAATATTGAGCATATTGTTGCCACATTAATGACAAGAGGCATGTTAGGTGGTTTTCATTTTAATGACAGTAAATATGGTGATGACGATTTAAGTGTAGGCGTCATGAAACCCTATCAATTATTTCTAATATTCAATGAGTTGGTTTTTGGAATGGAAAATAATCCTGCGAATAACCCAATTCCTGCGTGGATGATTGATGCAAGTCATAATTTAAAAGATCCTTTAGAAGATTTAATTCAATCCATTGAAGCCATTGAAACAGCGTATGCCAAAGCATTGTTAATTGACCAAAAAGCACTTGAAGAAGCACAACTACAAAATGATGTTGTAACGGCACAACGCATTTTACAAGACGCTTTTAACACGGACGTAAAAACAATTTTAGCCGAAGCTAGATTGAGAAATAATGGAGCCATTGATCCTATTTCAGCATATAGGTCACTCGATGTTAGAAATGTATTGATTAAAGAAAGAGGAATGAATTCTACAGCAACAGGTTTGTAAAACACTATGAGTACTCCAATAAAACAAGACGTTATAGCAATATTCGATATAGGAAAGACTAATAAAAAATTTTTCCTATTCGATACTAACTATAACGAAGTTTATAAAGAGTACACGACTTTAGAGGAAATTGTTGATGAAGATGGGTTTCCAACGGAAGATATTCATGCACTTCAAAAATGGATACAATTAGTATTTAAAAATATTTTAGATTCCAACACATACACTATTACAGCTGTTAATTTTTCTACATATGGAGCAAGTCTTGTTCATTTAGATAAAAACGGCAACGTACTAACACCGCTTTATAATTATTTAAAGCCTATTCCATCAGATATCTTAGAACAGTTTAATAACACCTATGGAGATATTTCTACAGAAACAGGATCACCACCATCTGGGATGTTAAATTCTGGAATGCAATTGTATTGGTTAAAATACAAGCAACCCGACGTATTCAAAAACATTTTGTATTCCTTGCACCTGCCACAATATCTTAGTTATATGTTTACAGGTGTTCCGCTCAGTGAATTTACCAGTATAGGTTGCCACACATCACTTTGGGATTATGGTGAAAATGATTATCACAGCTGGGTTTATAACGAAGACATTGACCAAATACTTCCTCCGATTGTTTCAACAGAAACATGTATTTCTAAATACTATAATGGTAAACGAATAAAATTTGGAGTAGGTATTCATGATAGTTCTTCAGCACTCATACCCTATTTAAAGGGTTCTAAAAAACCTTTTGTGTTGGTTTCAACAGGCACTTGGAGTGTGTCACTAAATCCGTATTCCGTAGTAGCGTTAACCAACGAAGACCTTCAAAATGATACCATTAACTATATGAGGGTTAATGGCAAGCCTGTAAAATCGGCAAAACTGTTACTGGGAAAAGAATACACATCCCAAATCACACAATTAAGTCAATATTTTGATGTGCCTTTAGATCAACATAAATCGGTAGCATTTAATAGTCAAATTTTCAACAGATTATCACATAATTTTAGTCTATGTTATAGGTGGAAATATTTGCTCAACACTGAAACACCAGAGAAAACTAACCTCAAATTTGACAATTATCAAGACGCTTATCATCAATTAATGATAGAGCTTATCGATATACAAATACAAAGTATAAAAACCACATTAGGCACTAACAGTTCAATAAAACGATTGTATATTGATGGGGGATTTAGCGATAATGATGTATTTATAAAATTATTGACACACCGTTTGAGTAACCTAAAAGTAAGATCAACCAGTTCTTCATTAGGATCGGCATTGGGGGCAGCCCTTGTAATTTTGGATGGCAAATTGGATTCTAATTTTTTAAAAAAGAATTATGGCTTGAAAAAACATATACCATTTATTCGGAAGTAAAACATGATGAGTTTAAAGATAAACACGAAATATCCGTCCATAACTGATTTAAGGTTGAGAGCCCAAAAAAAAATACCAAAATTTGCTTTTGAGTATTTAGATGGAGGCTGCAATGAAGATGTCAACTTGCACCGAAATACCTCTGAGCTTAGAGACGTACAATTACAACCTAATTATTTAAAAAACCACACAGGTACATCGTTAAAAACAACGCTTTTTGGAATAGAATATGATGCGCCTTTCGGAATTGCTCCCGTTGGATTACAAGGTTTAATGTGGCCCAATTCCCCTGAAATATTAGCAAAAGCAGCATTTAATCACAATATCCCGTTTATTCTCAGTACGGTTACCACGACAAGTATTGAACGCACCAGTGAACTTACAGAGGGTAAGGCTTGGTTTCAATTATATCATCCTACAGAAGATCGATTGCGAGATGATATTATTAAGCGAGCAGAAGCTGCGCATTGCCCAGTGCTTGTTATTTTATGTGATGTTCCAACCTTTGGTTTTAGACCTCGTGATATTAGAAATGGCTTAGCTATGCCACCGAAAATGTCTGCTAAAAATATTTTACAAATTTTGGGAAAGCCACATTGGGCACTAGAAACTTTAAAACACGGACAACCCAATTTTGAAACGCTGAAACCATACATGCCAAAAGGCTTAGATTTAAGACAATTAGGCAAGTTTATGGATCAAACATTTAGTGGTCGATTAAACGAAGAAAAAATTAAGCCTATCAGAGACATGTGGAAAGGAAAACTCGTATTAAAAGGTGTCGCCTCTGAGCATGACACTGAAGAGGCTATACGCTTAGGCTTAGATGGCATTATAGTCTCCAATCATGGTGGACGCCAATTAGACGCAGGACAATCCACTATAAAACCGCTAAAAACCATTGCTCAGAAATATGGAGATAAGATTGAGGTTATGATGGACAGCGGACTTCGTTCTGGTCCAGATGTTGCTAGGGCTTTAGCATCGGGAGCCAAATTTACGTTTTTAGGACGTTCATTTATGTATGGTGTTTCTGCATTAGGAAAAAAAGGAGGAGACCATACTATATCATTACTAAAAACGGAATTACAGCAAGTCATGGTACAAATCAACTGTGAAAAAACAGCGGATTTTCCGAATTTTTTAATCAACCCTTAACGTTCAATTACTATGAAAACTTACGGCTACTTTTTACTTTGTTTTTTGCTGACACAACTAGCCCACGCGACTGAATTTTATTGTGACCCAGTTAATGGAAGTTCCAACAACGTTGGCAGTAAGGTAAGTCCATGGGGCAGTTTAGAAAGTGTTTTTGAAAAAGGAATAGAATTTAAAACAGGTGATGTGATATTCTTACTTTCCGGAAATCATGGAAACGTCAAAGTTATAGGCCAAAACGAAAAATACATTACTATTTCTGGACTTACAGGCCAAAATCCTACGATAAGCTCTATAATATTTGGAACTGAAGAATCGCCTGCATCCAAGTGGATATTCAGTAATATTACTTTTAATGGAGCCTTCAATTCAAATACTGCTTTTATACATCAAAATAGTTCAAAGATCAGATTAACGGAAAATAATTTTATTTCAAATACAAAGGATGATACTGCAATCGATGTCAAAGGAACGCAATGTAAAATAGAAAGTAATGTCATTTCTCATTACAAAAACGGCATTATAGTTTCTGGTAAAAAAACTCAAATTCGGAATAATCGTATCGATTTTTTTAGCCATAATGCCATTACTATTTTAGGAGATTATAATTTATTAGAATACAACTTAATTAAAGAAAGTATAGCCACAGATTCAGAAGTAAACTCAGGCATATACTTTACCGAAAAAGAAACAAAAGGTAACATTTTTAGAGGTAATACAATTATCAATTTCACCAAGTTAAATAGAGCGCAAATAGGCGTATTAAATGGTATTTATGGGTTGAAAACCATTATTTCTGAGAGTATTTTTGAAAACAACATAGTTATTACAAATGGTAAAAAAGGGATATCTCTTACGGGTCAATTGAACAATCTAAAAATCGTTAATAATACAGTTGTAAATCCCTATTTTGGTTTAAATTTCAACGATAAAAGCGAAACAAATGCACCACTTGCCATACAGATCATTGGCGAAAATGATTCTTCAAATCTGTTTATAAGAAATAACCTGTCTAATGATGTCCTATTCACAAACATAAAAGGGATTGCAGATTATAATCTAACGCTTCCTGTCTCCTCACATGATTATGACAAATGCTTTAATAATTGGGCTTTGTTTGATTTCTCTTTAGGCCCTAATTCAAAAGCTCTAAACAGTGGAACATCGAATATGGCACCAGATTTAGACGCAAGTCAAAACAAACGGACTTTGGGTAACTTTGTTAATATTGGAGCCTTTGAATATACTAAAATTGATGAGGCTAATCAGGTTTTTGAAATACCTTCGGAAGCTTCAGATAGACAGATTCACTCCAAAGGTAAAGGAGACTGGGATGGCCAACCACAAATTCGTATAGGAGGTGTTGGCGAAAATATTGATGGTGCTGGCGTATTTCCTTTTAAGCTTCCAGAAATCCCTGGAGGCAAAAAAATTCTATCTGCTAATTTTAAAGTGTATTTGTCTAAAGTAGATAATCAACCCGAAGGAGGCATTGATTTATATGCGTTGCCTCCAAAATCGAATTTTTGGGTCACTGAAGACCTCTATTATCAAGGAACTTTTGGACAAGATGTTTCGGCAAGACCCATTCAGAATAATTTTGTAGACCCTAATATGTATTCCGGAGACATTAAAACAAATAACATTGGACAAAATGGACTCAAAGATTACTTGAACACCATTTTTGAAACAGAAACAAACTCTGAGGACTATATCTTTTTAAGAATGAACCCTAACTCTAAAGATGTTTCAGATTATAATAGATGGAACTTTGTAAGCGCTAACGGGAACAAAAAAGAAAACCAACCAATGCTTGAAATTACTGTTGGATATCCTGAACTTAATGAAGGTAATATTAGTAACATAGAATCTATTAAAAACAATGTTGTTATTGCCCCCAACCCTATAACTAATGGAGAATTTAATGTGTACTTTTTAGGTTTTAAACAAGGTAAAACTGTACAACTTAAATTGTTGAATTTTTCAGGTGAGCAGGTTTTTGAACAGACTATAAATCCTTCTGACCTTTCAGGCGATGTTTTTCGTAGTGAAAATTCAAAACTACCTACCGGGAAATATTTGTTAGAATATACTACTGAAGGTGAAACAAAAAAACAAATTTTCTTCGTGTGGTAATTGGATAATTTTACACCATCAACTTTTAACAAATTACAGTTAATCACACTTTAAAGTTATTAAATTGATAACTGAATTCATAAAATTTAAATTTCTCACAATAATCACCTTAATTTTACCCATTATTCTCAAAAAGCGCAATTGAAGTTTATACTATCTGTTTAATTGTTTGTTAGTTTTGTCTGTTTTATTGAGCTAAGCACTGAAAACACTAGGATTAGTCAGCTATTTGTATTTATATTTGAGAATAGCGCTTTCTATTTTTCGGCCTTATCTGTATCAAATACAGAAACAAATAATAATTCCCAATAAAAATCAAATGTTTAAAAAAAGTACTACCCTTTTCGTCTTCTTAATGATTTTCATACAATCGATTGGACAAAACACTTTTAATCTTGATCCGGCTGTCGGAACAAGGTTTACAGTAACAGATAAAGTATGGCCTGAAGTCGTAGGAGACGGAGATGTCTGCTTGTGGAATGACGATAAATTAGCCGCATTCACAATAACCATTGATGATAATAACGAACAGGATATCCCTTTTTGGACATCGATGATTTCTGAATATGGTTTCCATTTTTCGTGGTTTGTGATTACTGAGGCAGATCCGGCATATAATGTTCAAGATTGGAGCCTTTATAATAACCTTGCGGCTTTAGGAAGTCAAATAGATGGGCACGATGATAGAAATTGGTATACTAACCCAGCAGAAGGAGAAACCAACCTTTCTGATGCGGATTATCTCGCAAGATTACAAGCCACAGTTACAACTATTGACACAGAAGTAACCTCTGGATCTAATAAATGTTTAACCTATGCCTACCCCTATGGTGAAGGCAACGAAACCATTGCTAGAACACAATTTATAGGAATTAGAGGCACCCAAGGGATTCTAAATCAATCCAACACCGTTAATTATTTAGATGTTAATAGCGTTTCTAATGTTCATATTTATGGTAATGATACGGACAGAGATCAATATATTTTACCACTATTAGACAATGTCAATACATTATATGGCACCAATTACTATCGTGGTTGGGGAAGTACACATTTTCACGGCTTAGATGAAGCTGGTGAAACTACCACTAACGAATTTTTACAATACTTAGCAGACAAACCAGAATTGTGGGTAGCCGGTTTTACAGAGGTCACTCAATATTCTCAATCCTTTGCAACTCATAATTTAACCATAGATAATGTTTCAGAAAGTGAAATAAAATACACACTAACAGATGACATGTTAGACTCCGCTTTCTATTTTCCTCTAACCGTTAAAATAAGAATTGACAATAGTTGGATAAGTGTTACCGCCATTCAGAATGGAGAGCCTGTAGATTCTGAAATAATAACACATAATGGTAAAAAATATACGCTAGTAAAAACTGTACCAGACGCAGGTCAAGTTACAATAGCAGGAGTTGCAGATTCTGACCCAGCAATAATTTCTCCATCCTTAGCAAATCAATCTATGGTAGAAGAAACTACGTTACAAATAGATTTTTCAGCAGCTACTATTGGTAATGATGCCATTTCTTTTACAACATCTAACCTGCCTAATTTTGGAGTCTTAACTGACAATGGAGACAATACAGGAAACATTGTATTTTCACCTGCACTTTTAGATACAGGCGATTATCAAAATATTACAGTTATTGCAGATAATGGAAGAAGTATCACATCACAGTCTTTTAACTTAACGGTTAGTCCTGATTCTGGTGGAGAACCAACGACAGAATATATAATTACTCCTACAGGAGATGGTATCATATCTGATATCGTTAATTTAGAAGAAGGTACTACAAATCCCTGGTTAAATGGAAATGATATCGATGCCACCAAAGTATTAAAAGTTGGAGCTAGTGCATCAACTGGTGGTGGATTTACAACTAATGCAATTATTCCTTTTCAATTACCAGTACGCCCACCAGGTAAATTAGTGACGGCTGCTAATTTAAATGTGAACATTGCCTATATAAGACACTGGATTTCTTCTGATATCGATTTATACGGATTACCATATAATACATCTAACGCTATATCTCCAAATGATTTTTATGATGGCTCTTTTGCTAACGTTCAAGGTACAGCAACAGGACTACAAGATGGATTTGTTGTTAGAGATGTAGATGGTAATGAACCTGTCGGCACTTTGATTTTAACAGACAGACAAGTAGATACGGATTCAGAAGGTGATACTAACCTAGCAGCATACATAAATGCACAATATGATGCAGGTGCCGTTGCAGGAGATTACATTTTTTTAAGGTTAAGTGTAGATGCTACAACAGGTTCTACAAGTGCCCATTATTACGGTATAAGTGACGAATCAACAGAAGAAGCACCAACTTTAACATTAGAAATTGAAAATATTTTAAATGTTGATGATTTTGATCAATCAAATGTAAGCCTTTATCCAAATCCAGTAACAGAAGGCAAATTAACCATCGTATTAAAAGGATTTAAATCGGAAAACACAAAACTAAATATCTATTCTCTAACAGGTAGTCTAGTTCATAGTGAAATGATTACAACCAATTCAAGTTCAAATTTTGAAACAAATTTGAATTTAAATGCTGGGCTATATCTTCTTAAGATATCCGATGGGATAACCTTAAAAACACAAAAACTAATTATACAATAAACTAATTCTTTAAAACAATACAATATGAAAACAACGCTACTAAATTCTTTATTGGGAATTGCATTAGGTGTGACACCATTTGCATTACAAGCCCAAACAACATCCTATGATGTTACACCAGAAATTGTTACAGATCAATCCTATCATGTCGATGGTATTATTTCTGATATAACTGCTATGCCTGCAAATAACCCTTATTTAAATGGAAATAATGTAGGCGGAATAAATTCGTTAAAAATAGGAGCAAGTGCTGCAGACGGAAGCCCAAATACAACAAGTGCCATCATACCTTTTAAACTACCTGTGCGCCCAGAAGGAAAATTAGTAGTTAATGCGAATTTAAAAGTACATGTCAATTATGGTCGCGAATGGATATCTTCCAATGTCGATTTATATGGACTTCCTTATAATGCGGCTAGCACTATTTATCCTGCAGACCATTTTGATGATGCCTACCCAGATACTACAGCTGATGTTACAGCAATTCAAGATGATTACTTTTCAAAAAATGTTGATCCTGGATCTTTAGATACAGCACGTTTTGAAGAGACAAATGCTGGTGGAGATACCGCTTTAGTGGACTACTTAAATGCACAATATGATGCTGGTGCGGTTGCAGGCGACTATGTGTTTTTAAGACTAAATGTTGATGACCCAGCAACTACTGGTGCTCATTATTTTGGAGTTGATGATGGTTCTACTGCAAACGCACCAACATTAACTATAGAAGTGGAAGATGCTGAGGCAAGCCCAACAACAGATTATGACTTGGTGCCCGAGATGGTATTAGATCAAGCTTACCACGTTGATGGTATTGTTTCTGATATAGCTGCTTTGCCTGCTAACAATCCTTATTTGAATGGAAATAATGTTGGCGGAATAAATTCGTTAAAAATAGGAGCAAGTGCTGCAGACGGAAGCCCAATTACAACAAGTGGTATTATTCCATTTAAATTACCAGCGCGTCCATCAGGTCAGTTAGTCGTTTCTGCTAATTTAAAAGTACATGTCAATTATGGTCGCGAATGGATATCTTCTAACGTAGATTTATATGGACTTCCTTATAATGCGGCTAGCACTATTTATCCTGCAGACCATTATGACGGCGCGTATCCAGATGCTACAGCTGATGTTACAGCAATTCAGGATGATTACTTTACAAAAAATGTTGACGCTGGATCTTTAGATACAGCACGTTTTGAAGAAACAAATGTTAGTGGAGATACTGCTTTAGTAGACTATTTAAATGCGCAATATGATGCTGGTGCGGTTGAAGGTGATTATGTGTTTTTAAGATTAAATGTAGATGACCCAGCGACTACTGGTGCTCATTATTTTGGAGTTGATGATGGTTCGACTGCTAATGCACCAACATTATCAATTTCTATTAATAATGCATTATCCGTGGATAACGTAGAAAAATCAACTTTAAAATTATATCCAAACCCTGTAACTGATGGTAGGTTAACAATTACATCAAACGGATTTAGCAATGATTCTAAATTGACTATTTTCTCAATAACAGGTCAGTTAGTCCATTCTGAAAAAGTTGAAGCAAATTCAGCAAATTCTTTTAACACAACATTAAATTTAAAATCAGGTGTGTATATCGTTAAACTTCAAGATGGAACGCGTTCTAAAACACAAAAATTAATAATTCAGTAATTAATAGCAATTTTTGAAAACGAGGGATCATTACATTCCCTCGTTTTTTATTTAATATATTCATGTATTCACAATTTAAATATATCGTTTTCAACATTTCCTTAAACAACTTATTATTAAGTTTTTCTTTAATAATACTTAGTAGCAGAATTATTTTTGGAACTCGAAGGTGTTCTTTGGATTCCTGATAATTTATAACATGGTTCAAATTATTATTCTCAAAAACTAATCGTTAATTGATTAAGAAGTATATTTAAAAATGAAACAAACCCCTAATAACGCTTTAATTTCATCTCAAGAAGAGAGAAATATTAACCACAAGGCTGAAAACGAATTAGCTATACCTTCTACAATTTCAGAAGAGGCTAAAACGATGTTAGGCAATTGGACGATTGAAGGTAGAAATGCTGGAGCAAATTTACCAAAACATGACGCTCCTTTTTCGGTGTGGAAAGAGAGACAGCTGGAGTTTCAAATTGAAGCAGAAAAACCTTTAGCTAAGTTATTAGAAGTATATCAACCTAATGTGGAAACCATCTTTTTAGATGGCATTAGAGCTATTGATATTAAGCCGAAGAATTATCAAGAATCTAACAAAGTCATTATTTACATCCATGGTGGAGGTTTCGTTTTCTATCCTGCCGATGTCACGTTATTATCTAGTGTTCCGTTAGCAGATACGAGCAACTTAAGAATAATAGCTATTGATTACACCTTAGCACCACAAGCAAAATTTCATCAGATAATAGATGAAGTTATTACAGCATACAAAGCTCTATTAAAAACTTATAAAGCAGAACATATTGCGATATATGGCGATTCCGCTGGAGGCACGATTACTGTAGCTTCAATTTTAAAAATGCGAGATTTAAAAATAAATTTACCAAGTTCCGTTGTATTATGGTCTGCTTGGTTAGATTTAAATGAGATAGGAGACTCCTATCAGACATTAAAAGATACAGACCCTACTCTAATTTATAAAGGATTTTTAGAAAATTGCGCTGAAGCTTATGCTCCAAAGTCGGAATGGACAAACCCATATGTTTCGCCAGTATATGGAGATTATTCAAAAAACTTTCCTCCCACTCTAATTCAAGTAGGAAGCAAAGAAATATTTTTGAGCAATTCTCTCAGAATGTATCGACAACTAAAAGAAAACAATAAAGACGTGGAGTTAGATGTTTATGAAGGAATGTGGCATGTTTGGCAAGGCCATTATGATATTCCAGAATCAAAAATAGCGGTTAAAAATACCAAAAACTTTATGTATAAACACTTAGGGATTACCAAATAGTAGAATTATGAAAAATACAATCTTATTTATAGTATTCTTTAATGGCATTATGCTGAATGCTTGTGCTCAGGAAAGCGTTGAGGATAGTAATGAAGACCCACAGACACCTATTGCTGAAAATATAATTTTTGAATTAGATTTTGAAACCGCAGCGCAAGGAACCTATACAACGCAAAATTTAATAAGCGAAGGTGGAGATATCCGTTGGTCTTTACTTGGTGATAACGCCAATATTGTTGCTGATCCTGAAGGAGAAAAAGGGCAGGTTTTAAAAGTAGATTATCCTGAAGGAACAGTTGGACCAGAAACTAATGGTGTTCAATTTATAAAAACCTTACCGGCTTCAAATGAATATTATTTGGACTATTATGTATATTTCGAAGAAGGGTTCGATTTTAGAGAAGGCGGTAAATTACCAGGTTTAACCAGTGGTGGCTCAACGTATACGGGTGGAAATCACCCCGACAATGGTGAAGGCTGGAGTGCACGATACATGTGGGTCAATAGAAACGCAGGCGTTGAGGCCGTAGTCTATTTTTATTATATGGATATGGCTTCTGAATATGGAGATTCAGTGAATTCAGGAATATATTTTGAAACTGGAAAATGGTACCGCTTAACGCAACGTATCAAATTAAATCAAAACAATTTACCAAACGGCATTATGCAGGTTTGGATCGATGGTGTAAAAGTAATTGATGATACAGAAGTTCGCTATCGCTTATGGGACCAAGGCGATATTGATTCATTTTACTTTTCAACATTTCACGGAGGAGCTACAGAAGATTGGGCGCCGCAAAATGATTCCTTTGCTTTGTTTGATAAAATAAAAGTCACCAAATTAAAACCTGAATTTAATTAAAATACACGCTATTTTATGAAAACTAAAACCGTTTGTTTATTCATTTTTCTGACGTTTTACTCCATTTTTTCAGGTGCACAAAACAAGTTGAACGTCGATGCTATTTTTTCTAGCCAGATGGTTTTACAACGACATCATAAAATTCCTGTGTGGGGAACCGCCAAACCAAACATAGAAATAACAGTAACGTTGAAAGATGTAACCATTACAACTTTATCTAATAGTCAAGGACGCTGGAACGTTAATTTTGAGGCGTTAGAAGCTGGAGGTCCATATCGATTAAATATTGTATCAACAGATGAATCCATTCAACTCACAGATATTTTAATAGGTGACGTTTGGTTGGCTTCTGGGCAATCTAACATGCATCTCGATCTAAAACGTACTTTAAATGGAGATAGCATTGCAAAAAAAGCAAATAATCCTAACCTAAGAATTTTCAACATGAAACCCACTTACCCAACAGGTAAAGAGGGTGTTCATACGAAAGAAGAATTAACAAAAATTCAAAATAATCAATATTTTAATACCAAGGATTGGGTTAAAGCAACACCTGAGAATGTGTTGTACTTTTCTGCTGTTGGGTATTACTTTGCCGAAAAATTACAAAGTGAATTAAATATTCCCATCGGTATTATTCACAATGCAGTTCCTGGTTCGCCCATTGAATCATGGTTGTCTAAAAAAGAAATTCAACAAGATTCTACTATATCAAACTTTGTAAAACAACGTTGGAAAGCTAAAGCGGAAGAAAAGGATGCGATGATTTCAGTAGCGAAACATCAAATATTACTGAGTGAAGATGTCAATCAGAAACACCCTTGGATGCCGAGTTACAATTACGAGAATGGTATATTACCAATAAAGAACGTACCAATCAAAGGTGTTATTTGGTACCAAGGAGAATCCAATGCAGAAGCACCTGTGTTGTACCAATCTATGTTTAAAAAAATGGTGAAGTTATGGCGTACAGATTTTAATGCAGACGTCCCTTTTTATTTTACACAATTAACCAGTAGAGAAGACAGACCTGCATGGCCAGAATTTAGATATGCGCAAAGCGAATCATTAAATGAAGTGGCCAATACCAAAATGGCTGTAATATCTGATGTTGGTGATCGGAAAGATACACATGCAAAAAACAAACAACCTGTTGGCGAAAGATTGGCACTCTTAGCACTCGGAGATACGTACAAAGTAATTAAAGATTATGAAAGCCCTGTGTTTGACAAAACCACTTTTTCCAACCACACCTATACGCTTCATTTTAAAGGCGAGTTTAGTGGTTTAAAAACACCACCATCACAAGATATAATTGGTTTTGAAATAAGTACAGATAACATTCATTTTGAAAAATTAGAACCTCATATTGAAGGCAAAACAATAACGTTTAGCTTAGCAAATAAACACAAAAAACCCTTTTACATAAGATACGCCTGGAAACCTTATACAGAAGCTAATTTAACATCGATTAAAGGATTGCCTGTATCAACTTTTAGAGCGAAAATCGATTAATTTTTAAGATAAATATGAGTAGACCAGAGTCAACAGTAACGGTTAATGGGTCCGGAAAAGATATTAACTTGCTTAAGCATACATGGAAAGCACAATGGGTTACACACCCAAGTGCATCAACACTAGACTATAGTGTGTTCCTTTTTCGCCATGTATTTACTCTCAAAGAGAAAATAAGTGAGTTCATCATTTTTGTGTCTGCCGACAACCGTTATAGACTTTTTGTTAATGGCGAACGTGTTTGTTACGGACCATCAATTGGAGATACCGCACACCAACGTTATGAAACACTTAATATAGCCGACAAATTAAACGTTGGTAAAAACGTTATTGCTGCTGAAGTCGTGAATTTCGGTGAGTACAGAAGTGTGTCGCAAGTGACTTACCAAACGGCTTTTATCTTACAAGCAGACCGAAACCTCAACTTAGATATTAATACCGGAAGTGCCGATTGGAAAGTGATTAAAAACCATGCATTTTCACCAGTTAAGATTACAAGCGAGATGATGAATGCTTATTATGCCGCAGGACCACGTGACCATGTTGATGACTCAAAATACCCTTGGGGTTGGAACCAATTACAGTTTAATGACAACCATTGGCTAAACCCTAAAAGCACAACGACAGAGTTTGCTGTGGGTAGAGGTTTTTTATACGGAGGAGCTTGGCATTTAGTGCCAAGAACCATTCCTTTTATGGAAGAAAAAATAGAAAGGTTTCCTGAAATTATCCGAGTGAGTGGCATTGAAAAAAATGACGGATTTTTAAATGGTAAAGCCACTATAATCCCTAAAAATTCAAAGGTAAAAATTCTAATTGATCAAAAATATCACACTACAGGATATCCAGAATTAACCTATAGCCATGGAAAAAACAGTGAACTAAAAATAACCTATGCAGAAGCATTAATAAAAGATGTCAATCCAGATAAAAAAGTTTCTGATGGTAATTTAAACCTAGTAGATTTAAAAGGAAATCGTAATGAGTTTGAAGGAAAATCCATATTTGGGTATTATGATATCATTTGTCCTAATGGTGGTAAACATAGATTTTATAAACCGCTTTCACGACGAACCTATCGATTTATTGAACTAGAAATAACGACAAAAGAAGAGGCTTTAATTTTAGAAGATTACCATGGTGTTTATACAGGATATCCATTTGAAGAAAAAGCAAAAGTGAGAACAGGCGATCCTTCTCTTACTAAAATTTGGGATGCCGCATGGAGAACATTACGTAATTCTGCAGACGAGATGTATTACGATTCTTATTATGAAAATTTACAGTATATAGGCGATACAAAAATTGCGTCTCTTATCTCAATTTATGTGTCTGGGGATGACAGATTAATGCGAAAAGCCATACAACAATTCGATGACTCTCGCACCTCAGAAGGTTTAACCCAAAGTCGATATCCATCAAACATAATTCAAATTATACCACCTTTTTCATTGATTTGGGTCGATATGATTTATGATTATTTCATGTATAGAAATAATCCTGAATTTTTACGTCAGTTTATTCCTGGAATTAAATCAATAATAGACTGGTTTGCTACTCGTGTTGATGAAACTGGTATGCTTACAAATTTAAAATGGTGGAATTTCACAGATTGGACTATCGATTTTCCAAGTGGCATTCCTCAAGGTGCAGACGATGGCTATTCAGCAAATATCGCGTTACAGTTTGCCAAAACCTTAGATCATGCACAAGCTGTATTCCGTTATTTTAATTTAGAACATGAAGTCAATTCGTATCAAAAACTGTCTAAACGTATTAAAAAGTCTGTTTTAGAACGCTGTTTTGATACAAAAAAAGGACTTATTGCTGAAACACCAGATAAAAAAGAATTCTCACAGCACACAAATATCTTAGGTATATTAACCGATACATTTAAACAAGATGTTCAATCTGACATAATGAAAAAAGTACTTGAAGACGAGACGCTTTTTCAAGCTACAATATATTTTAAATTTTACCTCTTTAGAGCACTTCAAAAGGTAGGTTTAGGAGATTTATATTTCGATTTATTAGGATCTTGGAAAGGTATGATTGATGATGGCATGACGACTTATGGCGAAACGGATATTAATCCGCGTTCAGAATGTCATGCGTGGAGCTCGAGTCCAAACTTCGATTTTCTACACACCGTTGCTGGTATATATCCAGGCGAACATTCGTTCAAATCGGTTGTAATAGAACCAAATTTAGGACAATTAACAAAACTCGATGTCGAATTTCCGCATCCTCAAGGTATGATCATCGTTCGCTATTCAAGAAATGATAATAAAATAAATGCAGAGATTTCAACGCCAGAAGATCTTAAAGGTGAATTTAAATGGCAAGGAAAATCGATTCCACTTGTTGGAGGAAAACAAAACATAGCATTATAAAAATTTAGAAAACAGTAATATGAAATACGGTAGTTATATAAATAACGGACTTGAATATAACATAACAAATTCACAACCGCCTCGCGATTGGTTTAACATGTTGTGGAACCCAAAATACTTAGCCAGTGTAGGACAAAATCTTAATGGCTTTTCATTGTATCAAAATGAAGCTGGTGTCCTAACTAATCTATTTGGAAAACAAGATGATAGAAGTGCGCCACGACATATTTACTTAAGAGATAATGAGACTAACGACGTATGGTCCGTAGCACCAAACACAACTGGTGTTGAATTAGATGACTATAGTTGTACACACGGATTGGGCTATACCATTTTGGAAAGTAAAAAAAATGGCATCAAGGTCACATTTCAAATATTTGTACCACGCCAAGAAGCCGGTGAAATATGGTCCGTAAAGGTATTTAATGAATCAGGTAGACCACGAAACATATCTGTATTTAGCGTAGCAAAAGTGATTTTAGATGGAGTAAATCTAACCTATGGCTATAATTCTGCCGTTGATGGTTATCACGATAGAGAAAAACAACGATTGTTTTTTAGAAACCGATCGGTAAGTGTTATGACGGAAAAGTATCGCGCATTTACCTATACTGATGTACCTTTTGATCATTTTGACATTAGTAAAGATGTATTCTTAGGTCACAACCTCAGTTTTGAAATGCCAGACTGTATCGTTAAAGGACAATTAAATGATAGTGATGCTTCAACAGAATATATGGTATCTGCCTTACAGCACAATTTAAATCTGAATGATGGAGCGGAGCAACGCATCAATATTGTAATGGGTATTGTATTTGATGAAGCTGAAGCAGATGACTTTACGGCTTTATATGCCAATAGTGCTCGTATTGATGCCGAACTTGAAACTATCAAAAAACAAAATATAGCCAGATTAGGCCTTTCAGAATTAAACACTCCCGATGCCGATTTTAATAATCTGTTTAACGTTTGGATGAAACATCAGTTACATCTTATGGCAGACTGGGCAAGGTTTTATTTTAAAGGCTATCGTGATACACTTCAAGATGCCGCAGGTGTTGCCATTATAGATCCTGACCGTGCTTTAAAAATGTTAGAAAAAGCGTTAGAAAATCAAAAGAGTAATGGATTTTGTCCTAGAGCATTTAGAGTCTCTTCTATGGAGGTGGCAGCGGCAGATAAACATTATTCTGACTCACCAAGTTGGATTAGTCATGCCACATATTCCATACTTCGGGAAACCGGGGATCTTAGCATGTTAGATAAAGTTGTCGCCTATTCTGATAGTGGAGAAGATACCATCTGGAATCACAACTTAAAAGCTTTAGATTTTCTTTGGAACGACAGAGGAGAGCACGGCTTAGCATTAATACGACATGGAGACTGGAATGATTTAATGGATCGCGTTGGTGCTGAAGGAAAAGGAGAAGGAGTTTGGATGAGTATAGCTCTTGCTAAAGCGCTTAAAGTGGTTGAAGAAATTGCAGCTTGGAAAGGTGACACAACAATAGCAACACAATGTGCAGAAAGATATCATGAAATTAAAGCGAATATCTTAAAATATGGTTGGGACGAAGATCACTTTATTTACGCTTACACGGATGCCGGAAATAAGGTAGGTGATAATGCTTCAGAAGAAGGGCAAGTTTTCATAAATCCGCAGTCATGGGCTGTACTTGCAGGCATTATTGATGCTGAAAAATATGAAGTTATCATGAAAAAAGTGGAACCTATGGTAGATACACCTGTTGGTCCTGTTCATAATTGGCCACCATTTACAAAATACAATAAAGACATCGGTTCTATAACTGGGATTCCACAGGGTAATTTTACCAATGGAAACGTCTATTGTCATGCCGCATCATTTAAAATTGCAGCAGATTATGCTGCAGGAAGAAACGATAAAGCCTTTGAAACCTTTAAAAGAATTCTGCCTTCAGAAGAGAAATCAGAACCT
Organism: Winogradskyella damuponensis; assembly: GCF_039538385.1. NCBI lineage: Bacteria > Pseudomonadati > Bacteroidota > Flavobacteriia > Flavobacteriales > Flavobacteriaceae > Winogradskyella > Winogradskyella damuponensis. The sequence goes on from NZ_BAABCB010000028.1 coordinate 97,448, forward strand.
TATGCACAACCCAATAGTTATGTAGGTCCATCGGCATTACGTAAAGATAGACACGTTTCTGATGATCCTTGGAGAACAGGTACTGTGGCTTGGAATATGCTCAACTGTTTTGATAATCTTTTAGGCTTTAAACGAACTCTAAAAGGGGTTACAATTGATCCGCAAATTCCTTCATTTTGGAATAATGTATCCTATACAAGAATTTTTAGAGGGACTACATTCAATATTACCATAAAACGAGGTGAGGAACAAATGATGTTGGTTGACGGAAAAGAACAAACAGATAATTTTATTGAAGTATCTGAATCTGGACTAAACCAAAAGGAAATCTCTATAGATTTTCAAATAGGAAAAACTAAAACGAATTAAATGAAGTTAGACAAACAAAATATTGGTGTAGAGGAAAATATATCGATAAAAGAAAAGATTGGTTTCAGCTTAGGAGATACAGCTTCAAATCTGGTATGGCAGACCTTAATGATTTTTCAACTGTATTTTTATACCGATATTTTTGGGTTACCAGCAGCTGTCGTAGGAACCATGTTTTTAATTACAAAAATATGGGATTCCATCAACGATCCGGTAATGGGACTTATTGCCGATCGTACCAATACAAAATGGGGAAAATTCCGTCCTTTTCTTTTGTGGTTGGCCTTACCATTTGCACTGGTAGGTGTACTCACTTTTACAACACCGGATTTTAGCCTAACAGGCAAAATTATATACGCCTATGTAACCTATACGCTAATGATGATGGTATATACGGCTATAAATATTCCTTATTCTTCATTGATGGGAGTTGTTTCTGCAAGTCCTTCACAGCGCGCTAGTTTTTCACAATACAGATTTATGTTTGCGTTTACTGGCGGATTGCTTGTGCAAGCCTTAACGCTTCCATTAGTTAATAGTATCGGTGGAGATAATACCAGTGTGTTTTCAGCAGAATTAAATACCAATCAAATTGTAATTACTGAACATGGTGTTGGAGCTTCAAAATTAGTTTTAAATGCAGATATAGGTGAAGACGACCTGTTAACTAAAAACGTTACCGTAATCGTTTATAAAAATGATTTAAAAAGTGAAATAGATGATACAACAGATATTTTATATTTAGAAGAGGGCTTTGGAACACATACTTTAAATCCTTCAACCTATTTTGACGAAACTATTTTCTCGAAGAAACTATCAGTTCAGGTGGTAAATGAAGCTAAAGGGTTTCAAGGGGTCATGATTGTATTTGGAATTATGTCCATCATCATGTTTCTAACCACATTTTATACCACCAAAGAGCGTGTTTCGCCTCCTAAAGAACAGAAAACAAACATCAAAAATGACTTTAAAGACTTGTTTAGCAATAAGCCTTGGTTGGTGCTTTTAGTTATTGGAGTGATAAGTTTGGCGTATGTTGCCATTAGATATGGGTCGGTTATGTATTATTTTAAATACTACATAGAAGATGAATCGCTAGTAAGTTCGTTTCTAGTGTCAGGAACTATAGTCACAATCATTGCCATTTCTTTTACTGAGAAACTATGTAACCGATTTGGTAAAAAGAAAGTTGTCATTGCCTGCCAACTCATTGCTGGTACGTTTACAGCCCTATTCTTCTTTGTGGATAAATCTAATATAACAATGATATTCGCTCTTAATATCATTGTCAGTTTAGCTTCAGGTCCACCAGCTCCAATCTTATTTGCGATGTATACGGATACGGCAAGTTATTCTGAATGGAAAAATAACAGACGTGCTACGGGCCTAATTATGTCGGCTTCTACCATGGCTCAAAAATTTGGACTTACCATTGGAGCAGCGCTAGCCGGTTGGATATTAGCTTTTTATGGATTTAAGGCTAATACAGTACAAACAACAGAATCTGCTTTTGGTATTCTTTTAATGGTAAGTTTAATTCCTGCTGCAGGTAGTTTTCTTGTTGCTGGTATTATGAGTTTCTATCCGCTTGATAATAAAACCATGGATAAAATTGAGGGTGAATTGGAATCGAGAAGAGCCCTAGCAGAAAAACAATAAATTTTGTAAAAAATTAAAAGACTATGACAATGTCAATAAGATTTATAGCGATCACAATTTCGATTTTAGTTTTAACATCGTGTAAAAATAAAATTGAAGTTAAAGAACACACTGAGGAAACTAAACAAGAACTCGTGAAACGGGTTTTTTCATTAGCAGAACATCAGTATGATTATTTAATACATAAAATAGATACCATTTCACCATTATTGAACCCAAGAAGTTTAAATAAGGATGGATCGCTTAGAATGGCCTACAAACAAGATTGGACCTGTGGTTTTTTTCCAGGTTCACTATGGTATTTATACGAACAAACAAATGATAATAAGTGGAAAATAGAGGCCGAAAAATTTACAGAAGCCTTAGACTCCGCCCAATTTGTAAAATGGAACCACGATGTTGGATTTATGATACAAAACTCTTTTGGACAAGGCTATCGCCTTACCGGAAAGGACACCTATAAACAAGCGGTTATTGATGCGGCAAAATCCTTAAGTACACGTTACCGACCAGTTGCAAAAGTCATCCAATCTTGGGATACTGATGCGCCATGGATTCAAGGGAAAGGATTAGACATGCCTATTATTATTGATAATATGATGAATTTAAACCTCTTATATCAAGCTACTAAGCATACGGCAGATTCAACGTTTTCAAATATCGCAAATGCTCACGCCACAACTACGATTAAAAACCAGTATAGAACTGATTATAGTTGTTATCATATCATAGACTACGACCATATTACAGGTGAAGTACGTAAAAAAGTAAATTTTCAAGGCTTCGCTGACGAGTCTGCTTGGGCGCGTGGACAGGCATGGGGATTGTATGGTTATACAGAAGCTTATAAAGAATCGGGACATAAAATATTCCTAGAGCAAGCTAAGAAGATAGCCGATTATATTATGAATAACGATAAAATTCCTGGTGATAATATTCCTTATTGGGATTATGATGCCGAAAGTACTGAAGAGATTCCCAGAGATGCCTCAGCGGCAGCTATTGTAGCATCGGCATTATTGGAATTACAAGCTTTTGATGTAACAAATAAAAAAGAATATTTAGACTACACCGAAACCATCTTAAGAACACTTTCATCTGATGACTATTTAGCTCAAAAAAATGAAAACGGAGGCTTTATTTTAAAACATTCTGTGGGCAATTTTCATGAAAATAATGAAACCGATGCTCCACTAAATTATGCAGATTACTACTATTTAGAGGCTTTAATTCGATGGTCTAATATATAACGGTATCATTTAAAAACGGAAATTTATACATACTGCTCAAACCTTTATAAGTTTTGTCTTTTATTCATTACTGAGCCGTGTAATATTATGAATTTAGAAGTTTTTATATATATATTTGAGAATACTATAATAATTAGCTATTGTATTACTAACAACTAACTTTTTAGGGTACTTTTTTGACGTTTCTTTAAAAGCCTTATAATTCTAAATTCAATTTTTTATGGGAATAACACATTTTAAACTCACTGCATTTCTCTGTGTTTTTATAATAACATCATTTTCTGTTTTGCAAGCACAAGAAATTCAAATAACTGGTAAAGTGACTTCATTAGAAGATGAGATGCCTATGCCAGGTGTGTCCATCATTGTTGTAGGAAAGAACAAGGGGACGAATACGGATTTTAATGGAGTTTATTCAATTGATGCAGAAAAAGGAGACGTACTTCGCTTTAGCTATATTGGCTTCTCTGAACAGAAGGTAACTATAGGAGATAATACCGTTATTAATATTCAATTGGTTGAATCTGTTGAAGCTCTTAACGAAGTCGTGGTTACTGCTCTAGGAATTTCACGTAAGGAACAAGCTTTAGGCTATGCTATATCTAAAGTTGATGGTGAAGAACTCGCTGAAATAAAAAGTATTAATGCCGTTAACTCGTTAGCAGGAAAAGTTGCTGGTGTAGATATTGCGCAACCAAATACAGGGTCAGGTGGTTCATCTAAAATTATTATTCGTGGAAACACAAAATTTAATGGTTCTAATCAACCACTATACGTTGTTGATGGGGTTCCAATGGATAACAACTCTTTCGGACAAGCCGGACAATACGGTGGCCAAGATTTAGGAGATGGTATTTCTTCTGTAAACTCAGATGACATAGAAACCATATCTGTTTTAAAAGGTCCTGCAGCAGCAGCATTATATGGTTCTAGAGGTGGTAATGGTGTCATTTTAATTACTACAAAATCCTTTAAAAAGAACTCGAAATCTAAATTTAATATTAATTTTTCAACAAACTCTACGTTTGATGAGGTCATAAGTGGATACGAAGATGTTCAACATGTGTATGGTCAAGGAATCGGAACTCCACCAAGAGATATTGGTGACGCTACAGGAATGTGGAGTTGGGGTGGTAAAATGGATCCAAATTTACAATTCATCTCTTTCGATGGACAGTATAGAGATTATGGTGTAAAAAAAGATAATATTGAGTCCTTTTTTAGAACAGGTTATACCATTCAAAATACCATCTCTTTATCTGGTGGTAATGAATCTGCCAACCTATTATTTTCTGCATCAGATGTAAAAATGGAGGATATTGTTCCAAATAGCGGTTTACATAGAAATAACTTCACTTTAAAAGGGCATATGAAAATGTGGGAGAAATTAACTTTAGATGCCAAAGTTAATTTTACTCTAGAAGATGTAGATAATAGACCTTATTTGGGTTATTCTGGTGCAAATACGGCATTAGCACTTTTGGGCTTACCAGGAAATATTGATCAGCAATGGTTACAAGATAGTGCAACGGATGTCAACGGTGATTATGTGTTTTGGAATTCTGCAACTCGAATTATCAATCCTTACTATTCATTATATAACATGAAAAATGAATCTAATAAGAATAGAGTTTTAGGATATGCCTCTTTAAACTATAATATCACAGATTGGTTAGATTTCAAATTCAAATCTGGTATAGATACATTTACATATGATTATTATAATTACTCACCAAAAACAACCCCTTTAGCTGAATGGGGAGAATTAACAAAAATAGACTCAAGAACTACTGAAATTAATACGGAATTTCTATTTTCTGCGAATAAAGAGCTTAACGATAATTGGACCGTTGGAGCAAGTCTTGGTGGAAACATTATGAATTATGAAAGTTCAACAAATACTATACTTGGTAAAAACCAAGGGTCAGAGGATGTCATCTCTATAAATAATTATAATGAATTCATTGTAGGACGACAAAACCCTAGAAAATCAGTCAGATCGTTTTACGGATTTGCAAATGTTAGTTTTAAAGATTATGCCTTTTTAGATGTCACAGGAAGACAAGATTGGTCATCTACATTAAAAAAAGGAAATAACGGCTATTTTTATCCATCATTTACAGGTGCTTTAGTCTTAACCAAGGCCATAGAAAATATAAAATCTAAAACAATATCTTATGCAAAATTAAGAGCCTCATATGCCGAAGTTGGTGGCGATACAGATCCTTATGCTTATAATACCTTTTTCGATTACCCATATTCTTCAAACGGAGCAAATTTTTCAACCGTAAATGATATTACTTATTTTACCAATATTAACCCTTCAAGAACAAAAGGATATGAATTTGGTTTAGACGCAAAACTTTTTAATTGGAGAGTTGGCTTAGACATAACACATTACAATCAAACCACCTATGACGAAATTATGAATATTCCTATTTCTAATTCAAACGGATTTGAATCTGCTAGTATTAATGCAGGTGAAATAAACAATAAAGGATGGGAAGTGATGGTAAATTTTGTACCTATCAAAACAGATGATCTCCGTTGGGATTTAACATTCAATTTTGCCCACAATGAGAACAAAATTGTAAAATTACATGAAGAAGCAAAAAGACAAACCATTGCAAGAGCAGATTGGATTAGCTCATTAATCACAGCAGAAGAAGGTGGCTCTTATGGAGATATTGTCGGTTACGACTTTAAACGTACTGAGGATGGTACTCCTATATTAGGTGCTAATGGACTACCTTTAAGATCTGATGAACAAGTGACTTTAGGTAATGGGCAATATAAATTTACTGGAGGTATTACCAATGGTATCCAATATAAAGGATTTAGGTTAAGAGCTTTAATTCAAATTAAATCTGGTGCAGATATATTATCTATGACCAATCAAAAATTATATCAACAAGGGGCACATATTGGAACCTTAGACGGACGAGAAGGATGGGCACTATCCGAATCAGAACGGGAAAGTGCTGGCGAACTTCCAAGTAATTGGGTTGCCACAGGTGGTTACCTAGCACAAGGGGTCATTGAAGATGGAGTTGGAGTAGACGGAAATCCAAATTATAGAGCTAATGACGTTTATGTAAATCCTAAAGATTATTGGGGCAGCATTGCAAATTCGCACATTATAAAACCTTTTATATACGATGCATCGTATGTAAAATTAAGAGAGGTATCTTTATCTTACTCTTTAGGACCAAAAGCACTAAAAAACATTAAATTCTTAAATGGTTTAACTTTTTCTATTATTGGTAGAAATTTATGGTTAATTTATTCAAATGTACCTAATGTCGACCCCGAATCAACTTACAATATTAGTAATGGACAAGGCTATGAATATGGTTCTTTACCACAAAGACGAAGTTACGGATTTAACTTAACTGCAAAATTTTAAAAAATGAAGACAAGTATAAAGCTATTAATAGTAGTAGTGTCTACTTTAACACTAACTACTAGTTGTGAAGATTTTAACGACTTAAATGTTGACCCAACAACCTCAACTATTGCCAACCCTAAAACCTTAATCTCTAAAGTACAAACAAGCTACTCTGGGGATAGAGAAACACAATGGAGATCTTTAGCTGCGTATCACATGTCAATTACGCAAATGATTTCAGATGGGTGGACTGTATCGCATGGGCAAGCCTATAAACTCGATATAAGTTATATGGAGTATATGTGGAAAAGTTCTTATCGTGAAATCAGTGATTTAACTTACGCCATTCAAGAAGCTGAACAAAATCCAGAACTTGTAAATTACGAAGCTGTAGCCAGGATATTAAAAGTTATGATCTTTGCTCAACTTACAGATACTTATGGAGATTTACCATATTTTGAAGCGGGTGCACAAGCAGAGGACGATAATTTACATCCGGCTTACGACAATCAGGAAGACATTTATAACGATTTCTTTAAGGAATTAAAAGAAGCTGCCGCTCAATTAGATGACTCTAAAGCTTTAGAAGGTGATTTAATGTATAATGGAGATGTAGAAAGATGGAGAAAATTTGCAAATTCTTTAAGATTAAGATATGCTATGAGATTAGTCAATGTTAATTTGTCTAAAGCCGAAACAGAAGCCGTATTAGCTATTGAAGATGGTGTGATGGAAAATATTGATGACGCTGCCAAAGTAGAACATGGTGATTTTACAGTAAGCACAAGTGGAGCCTCAGAAATTAGAGGAAATGGATTTTCACAAGTTCAAAATTTTTCAGAAGAAATAATGGTGGCCTGTGAAACATATGTATCTTATTTACGAGACAACGATGACCCAAGACTCTTAATGATGTTTGGAATGTATGCCGCTTACCAAGAAGATGCTACATCGCGATACAACTCAAAGTCTTCTACCGAAACTAGTGTGGAAATTACAGATGAATATTTAGCTGCCTATGGAGTTCTTGAAGGCTATGCACCAGGATACTTTTTATTTGAATCACCTGAAGATGCACCAGCCGATATTTGGTCACCACGTTTCGTTGAAAAAAATGGTAGAACCGTTCAAATTGATAAATATTTTAAACCACTTCAGATAAGAAGACATTTAACACGGATTGACTTACCTTCAATATATCAATCTTATTCTGAAGTAGAACTTTGGTTGGCAGAAGCAGCTCTAAGAGGTTGGAGTAGTATTGGTGGTGATGCTAAAACCCATTATAAAAATGCCATTTTTGCTAACATTGATGAACTGGTTATAATATTAGGTGCTGAACCTAATTTAGATATTAATTCAGATGTTTACGCTGAAAATTTATGGAACAATACTGCAGATAAAATGGAGGCTATAAACATGCAACATTATGTTAATAATTTTTACAATGGTATAGAAGGCTTTGCAAACTGGAGAAGATCAGGTTTTCCTGTACTTAAACCTACAACTGATAATCCGTATACGGACCAAACACTAAATGGTTTAATTCCTAGAAAATTACCATATCCTAATACTGAAATGAATTTTAACAGAGAAAATTTAGAACCCCATTTAGATAACGGAGTTAATTTTTGGGGAGCACCTGTTTGGTGGGATAATAGTTTAACAAGAGGAGTTGATTTATCAGATTAATAAAAAAAAACATTATGAAAATAAAGAATTATAGTGCCTATATTTTTAGTATTTTATTACTTCTTACATCATCTTGCAGTCAAGACGATGTAAATAATCCAACATTATCTGACACAGATTTAACCGTTTATTTTTGGGGTGAAGGAGATAACATAACAGGTATTGCATGGGAAGGTTATGATGTTTTAATAGGAGAAACACTAGACCTAAACCTACAAGTATCACCAAGTGAAGACACCACCGTAAAATGGGTAGACGACGAGACTGGTGAGGTGTTAAGCAACAATTTAAATTATACTTACGCTCCTACTGAAGAAGAGACCAAAAGAGTTAATTTTATTGCGACCCGACCTTCTGGATATGAGAAAACAGTGGTCTTTAATTTTAGAGGTAATCTCGATGGTTACACGAGTAGAATTAACGAATGGCAATCTATTCCAATTCCGCAAGGCACTCAAACAGGTACATTTACTGTTGAGTTTGATATGATTCCTAGTAAAGACATCATGGATGGTGTTGTTGGTATCTTAGATGGTATTGCAACAACGTATTCTGATAACTCATGCATTGTAAGATTAAATCCTTCAGGAAAAATAGATGCTTATGATGATACTGGGTACGCAGCGGATAACGAGCTAGAATATCATGCTGGTTTAACGTATCATGTAAGAATGGATATCGATGCCGTTACTATGACTTATGACATATACGCCAATGAGCAAGGTGGAGACGTTGTTCAAATTGGAGAAAATTATAAATTTAGACGTAAAATTACACACCAAGATTATTGGTCTATGGTCGCTGGTAATTTTAATTTGGATGATCCTGGAACGCATAGAGTTTTAAATATGGAAATCACAACACTAACACAAAATCAAGCTCCTGTTTTTCTACCTGTGGATGATGTTGTATTAGCGGAAGGAGCAGTTTTAGAAGTAGAAATTGAAGCCGTAGATCCTTTAGGCGGTAATATTACTATGGAAGCAAATGATTTACCACAATTCGCAAATTTTGTAGATAACGGCTTTGGATCTGGAGCAATAACTTTTGACCCATATTCCGATTGCGGAGGATGCGATTTAGGTACCTATGATATTACCATCGTTGCTACTAATGGTGTTGAATCCTCTGAGTTAACTTTTACTATTGATATTGTTGATCCAAACGCGGCCTTCGATGTAACTGCGGATGCAGGAGATGCTACAATTTGGAGTGGAGGCTCTGTGGATGCAACATGGACTCAACTATTTGGTGGTCACGTAGCCACAGGCGTTGGTGGTGATGATCAAGTCGTTGGTGTAATGCCATTTGCTTTACCAGAAATCCCTGAAGGTAAAAGAGTAAAATCAGCCGTTTTAAAGGTCAATGTCGTTAATAATAACTCTTGGGTTCCCGTAGAGTTTGATGTGTACGCTATAGCTTCCAGATCAACTTCAGAGGTTCTATCTACAGACTATTTTACAGGAGATTATAATACCGATGCCAATGCTACTGCAATTCAACAAGGTTTTATCACTGATGGAGATGCTCTTGGCGAATTTGTTATGGATGACCCATCAGGCATAACTTTAGCAACTTTTATGAATGACCAATATGATAATGGAGCAAGTGCCGGAGAATTTATGTTTCTTAGAATTGGTGCTAACCGAAATGACATGCCAATTTGGGCGCATTTACAGTTTGATAGTGCAGAATCAGGGGCAACCGCTCCTATTCTAACAGTGACTTTAGAAGATGAGTAAGCTTGTTATCTAAAAATATAAGTATTTAAAACTTACTAAAAATAGAAACCTCCAGTACAACGTAATACATTGTGCTAGAGGTTTTTTAAGTTTAATATTTTATAATGAATGCTGTTTTCTTGCTTAAAAATATAAATGTTAGATTTTAAGCAGGTTCAAAATCCTTTTTTAATGATTCTTTGGCCAATTTTAATTCTAACTCAGTAAAAGGCCTTGCTTCTGAAGCAGAGACCGCTCCTTTTAACTCGCTAATATTTTTAGCTCCTGATAAAACCGTTGAAATCCCTTTCTGATCCAATACCCAACGTAAGGCAGCTTGTGGCATATTTTTAACGTCATCTCTCATTAAAAACTTGAAAGCCTCTACTTGGTCAACGCGCTCTGCAATGTCTTCACGCGAATAACGTGCATTCAATGTGCCTTCTGCAAATTTTGTATATTTTGTAATTGCTCCTGATAAAAACCCGTTTGCCAAACACTCTCGTCCAAAGACACCAATTGGGTATTCTTGTAATTCTTCGATTAATTCCTGAGATTCTTTATTCATTAAACTCAATACCACTTGAATAACGTCTATTTTACCTTCTTTTGCCCATTGACGTGCCATATTTTCGGTCTGATGAAACATGGAAATAGAATGCCCAATAAATCGTACTTTACCTTGTTTTTTAACTTGTTCAATTCCTTCCCAGACATCATCATCGATTTCTTCAGGAGAAAAAGGAGAATGAAAAAATAACACATCGATATAATCGGTTTGTAACCGTTTTAAACTCTCTTCTACGGAATCAATTACTCGCGATTTATAAAATTGAGACGCTCCATTTTTAATCGTCGGATTTCGTCCAAATTTTGTAGAGATATGTACCTTATCACGTTTGCCTTTTAGTGCTTTTCCTAAAACTATTTCGGCAACACCATCTTGTTCTGGAGTACCATACTGCGGTGCTGTATCAAAAATATTTACACCCATATCAATACCGGCATGAATGGTATTTATCCCATCCTTTTCATCAACACCACCATAAACTTTGTTACCAAAAGCCCAAGTACCCAAACTGATTTCACTAATTTCTATACCCGTTCTTCCTAATTTTCTATATTTCATAAATATTTTCGTTTTAACTCTTCTATAACTAAAGATGCATTTCTTAGAAATAATTTTACAATCTTTTCACCTAATGCTTTGGTCGCTAATCTTGGATCGTCACCAGAAACAGCATCTAATTCTAGCGTAACTGACCTGTCCTTTGGTAAGGTCTCTAAATCTACCGTTTCAGGTGCGTAGTATAATTGTAAGGATGTTTCACCTATAGCCGAATGGTTAGCAACTAATAGATCATCTGGTAAAATATCGAATTCTGCTAATGCCCAAAATCTTCTATCTGGATATTTATTATTAAACGCTTCTGCTACCGTTTTTAAAAGCGTCAGGTGAGGTTCGCCTGCATGTCCAGATAATAAAACAATAATTTTAAAACCTTGCACAACTAGTTGTTCCAAATACTCTTCACATGCAAGCCTAATGAGCTTCTCTGAAAATTCAATAGAATGCTTAGGGAAGTTGACACCTGGATAAGATTTAATTAAATTAGCAGCCAAACTAACAACGGGAAAAACAAGACCTCCATTTTTTTCTGCTAAGTCTTTGCACATGCTAAACGCTTTTATGCTATCAAGACCAGTAGGATTATGATTTCCATGATATTCAATGGCTCCCCAAGGCAAATATGCAATAGGTGTCTTTTTTTGAATCGCTTCAATCTCCTGAGGTCGCATTTGGTCGTATAGTCCCCAAGTAGAAGCTGTATTTGTAGTGTCATTAACAATATTCATATCATTCAGCATTAAAACTCATCAAAAGCAATTTGATGACTTCTCACTCCTAATTGCGTCAACATTTTGGTACAGGCCTTAATCATCTTTGGTGGACCGCATAGATAAAATTCTAGGGCTTTAGGGTTGGGATGCGTTTTTAAATAAGTATCAAAAACAACTTGATGAATAAAACCCGTTTGTCCTTCCCATTTATCGTCTTTTAACGGTTCAGAAAGTGCTATTTGAAAATTGAAATTAGTATGTTCATCTTGAATACTTTTGAAATAATCATCATAAAAAATTTCTTGTTTAGAGCGTGCTCCATACCAGTAACTCACTTTTCTATGGGTAGACTCATTTTCGAATAGATGCGCAATATGAGAACGGATTGGCGCCATACCAGCTCCACCTCCAATATAAACCATTTCTCTCTGTGTCGGTTTTATATGAAAATCTCCAAAACTACCAATAGCAGTTACACGATCACCTGGTTTTAGATTAAAAATATAACTAGAACCAATGCCTGGAGGACAATCTTGACCAGGTGGTGGGGTCGCTATACGAACATTAAATTTAAGTGTGTGTTCTTTAAGTCCGTTACTGGCTAATGAATAATTATTAACGCGACCAACCTCAGCATTACTACAACTTAAATCAAAAATTCTTTGATGATTCCAAACGGCAGCATAAGGCTCTGGAATATCAAATTGATTGAATGGTATTTCATTATACTCTGGAATGTTAATTTGCATATAATCTCCAGGCACAAATTCTATTTTTTCATTCGTATTTATAGGCTCAAGAATAAGTTCCTTTATAAATGTTGAAACATTTTGGTTACTAATTACTTTTAAATCATAGCGCTTTTTCTTGCGAGAACCTGATCCACCTGCCTTTTCAATATTTAGCCAGATTTTATTATTTCGGTTTTCAATGGGATAAGTTGCCAATCCTTGACAAATAGGAGCACGAGCAGGAGAACCATCTTCAATATTAAAACGTCCATTATGTTTTGGGCATTCTATAATTTTACCTTTTATTAAACCTTCACTTAAGTGTGTATTTCCATGTGTGCAAATACCATCTGTAGCATGAAGACAGCCTTGACTATCACGAAAAAGGGCAAAGGTTTTCTTTACATGATCAAATCTAATAATATCTTCAACCTCTAAATCTTTGTCAGCACAAACTTCTAACCAGCCTTCAGAATCAGGTAATACCTTAGACTTTACTAAACCTTCTGGTGCGACGTTTTTTCCTTCTGGTAATTTACGTTTCACGTAATAACCAGGTTCTTTAACTTGTCTTTTTATGGCAGGTAGTATTTCACTCCAAGCACTGTAAATAGACGTGTAAACTGGAGGACAATCGTCTTTTATAAGTTCATGTAATTTAGGAAGTGCATGGTAAGGCACAAGCGGAAACATATGATGTTCTGTGTGGTAGTTCATATTCCAATATATAAACCTGCTTATTGGATTCATATAAACGGTACGGCAATTTAAACGGTGATCTAAAACATTTTCTGCTAAACCAGCATGTTGTGTAGTGTTATGCACAATCATCAGCCAAGTCCCAAAAAATTGAGGTAATACAAATAGAAATATTGGAATCCAACTACTCAAAATAATAGACAAACTAATAACAGCAATATAAATTGCTAGGTAAATGCGTGCTATTGTAAAAATTTTGCCAAATTCAGTTTCTGGAATATACGTTTTTTCCGAATCCGTAATTTTTCCAAATGCATGCCGAATTAAACTTGGAAAGAATGTTTTGTAACCTCCCCAATTAAATAGAGATAAAATAAGATTCTTGATGTTTGGTGGACGCGGTATTTGAATTTCTGGATCGCGTCCAACAATAATAGTATCACTGTGATGACGGGTGTGACTCCAACGCCAAACTACAGATTCTCTCATCACCATAAACGATGCTACTTCATAAACAACATTATTCATCCAATCGGTTTTAAATGCTGTTCCATGGCTACACTCATGCCATCTAGAGTCTGAACTTGTACCATAAAATACAGCGTAAATAAGATACGGAAATACAACCCACCATGTGCCCCAGAGTAAAATGGTAGCGACCGCTGTACTAACTAAAATAGCAACTAAAAGTAAGGTATCTATAATGGCTGGTCCATCTTTTCTTACTAATAATTTTCGCATGATTTTGCGAGGCACTGGAGTTTGGTACCAATCTGCCTCAGCAAGTCCTAATTCTATAGCTCTAGCAGCATTTTTTCCTGTTAGTGAGTAGTCTAATTCAATTTGAGGGTTCGGCATAGAGGTTTCATGAGCCAAAGTCTTTTCTTTATGTGTTTTTTGTATTACAACCTTTGGTTCTAGATCTATCATTTTAATTTTTTACTGTTTTCATACCTTATGTCAAATTTGCAAACGGTTAATTTTTGCTCTTATAAATTGACGTGATGAAAATTGATTATAGCGCCATGAGAAACACTTTATTCAATATGGGTGATTTACAAACTTAGAGGAATCACCTATTCCAAACAATAGACGTTTTGTTGGTTTTGTTGTTCAAAATGTCTACATTTGATTAGATATGGACAGTTTTTTTCACTATTTAGCTGACGACCCTGAAGCCGAGGTTTGGGGTGTTTATGTGCCTACATGTGGCTATCAGCATATTTACCCTGGAGCTCAATACCCATTAGAAGGTCACCCAGATACACATGACTTTCAACAAGCCATGGGAAGAACGCTACCTGGATGTTATCTTGTGTATGTGCCTACAGGCAAGGGTACGCTAGAGACAAAATCTGGCAAATGGGAAGTGAACTCAGGAGATGTTATGTTATTATACCCAGGAGAATGGCATAAGTACAAACCAGATGAAGACACAGGATGGGAAGAGTATTGGATGGGCATACGAGGTGAGGTCTTATCTAATAAAATACTTAAAGATTTGTTTCCTAACAATACGTCCTATGTGAAACAAATGGGATATCAGGATGAGTTGATATTTTTATTTAATCAATCTATAAAATTAGTTAAAAGAAATAGCCCAGGATTTAGAAAAATTTTAGCAGGCATCGTTTTACAGTTGGTTGCCTATGTTATTTCTTATGAAAACCAAGAAACAGGTAATCGAGAAGAAGAACTTTGTAAAAAAATAATTGATTTTATTAGAGAGAATCTTAATACAGATGTAGACTTTAAAAAACTGGCTAGTGAGCATCACTTAAGTTACAACAGGTTTAGAACGGTTTTTAAAAATAATACTGGCGTTTCCTTACAGCAATATCTTATTCAAGAACGGCTAGAACATGCGAAACGACTTATGGTGAATACCACGCTTTCTTTAAAGGAAATTTCCGCTAAAACAGGGTTTAATTCGCTATTCTATTTTTCAAAAGTATTTAAAAATAAAATGGGGTATTCTCCAGGACAAATTAGAAGAAAGCCATAGTTTTAACGTTGTAAAACTATGGCTTTATGGTTATTTTTATGTTATGAAATAAACCATACTTCAAGAAATTATCCTCATTAAAAAAAGTTTAAACGCCTAATGACATCTAATTTATACTCTACTTATTCAAGCTAATTTCTAAAGGGTTGTTTACACATTTTGAAAATGTAACTATATAGTCTTCCCATGCTTTCTCAGAAGCAAACTGACCACTTTTTTTCCACCCAAAACCTGCGTAATAAACAACCTTATTGTCGATGACTTTAAGATGTGCATAAGCATTACTAAGATCTTTTATGTCACTATTATAAGTCTCAAAATCATTAAAATAATCTTTAGACGCAATAATAGCAGTTCCTAACTCTGAATCTGCATGAGGTTGCCAATAACTAAGCCAACCTTCTTCATTATTACCAGAAACTTCACCATCTCTTTCATGTAAAGTTAAACCAGCTGAAATGTTTTTGACACCATCTAATGACACATTAAATTTTGAAAAATTCTGACCTAAATCCAAACTGATAACTTTTGATTCTGTAATTGTGTTTCCTGCAGCATCCCAATTTTCATATTCCAAATAAAAACTAGTTCTGAGAGGCCCCGTTGTTATTGTATGCCAATTGATAAAGTTTTTAGCGGTATAATACGTCGTATCAATTTTTACAGCAATACCACCTACTCCACGACTAGCGCCAACATGAAAATCATCTAATCCTTCACCTGAATCGATATGATAACTTCCGTCTGTTTCAGTTTCCTTTTTGTACCATTTATTAATAATTGGATATTCTACACGTTTTAACCAAGCGTCAACACCACTAGAAAGCGTACCTCCAGGAATACTATCTTCAATCATTTTTTGTGCCGTTGGACCATAAACACGGAAAGCAACTTTATCATTTTCCCACGTATAGTCATCGGTTCGTTCTGGTACAAAACGCGAATAACACAATTCTGCTGCTTTAGGTTGTTCTGCTTCGGTAATTGTCACCACCTCAAATTTAGCTACAGATTTTGAAGCTATTTTAGGTTGAAATAAAATGACATCCATAGTGCCATCTCCATCATTATCCACTAATTGGGTCACTTGAAGCTCGCCTGTATTTATATCTTTAATACCAATATGAGATAGATTATCTACGTTTAAGAACGCTTTATCAATTTCTACAGTTTCAAAGGAACGCTCAAACTCTAATGTGTTTTTTACGCTAATAATGGTGTTTTTCTTTTCTTGCGCGCAAGCACATAAAAGCACTATCAGTAATACAGAAATACGATTTTTTATGATTTTCATACTATTTTATATTTACTAATCTTCGTTCGCAGGTTTACCAATAGTTGCAAGAATTCCTCCATCTACATAAACAACATGGCCATTAACAAAATCACTGGCTTTAGAACTTAAAAATATAGCTGCACCCTGAAGATCATCTGGGTTTCCCCATTTTCCTGATGGTGTTCTATTGACAATAAAATCATTAAAAGGGTGACCATCTACTCTAATAGGTTCTGTTTGACTTGTTGCAAAATACCCAGGACCTATTCCATTGGTTTGAATGTTGAATTTTGCCCATTCTGTCGCCATATTTTGAGTTAGCATTTTAAGTCCACCTTTTGCAGCCGCATAAGCACCAACTGAATTTCGACCTAACTCACTCATCATGGAACAAATGTTAATAATTTTTCCACTTTTTCTTTCAATCATTCCTTTTACAACGTGTTTAGAAACAATGAAAGGTGCTACTAAATCGACATCAACAACCGCTTTAAAATCAACCACCTCCATATCTACCAATGGAGTGCGTTTAATAATACCTGCATTATTGACTAAAATATCAATGGAACCAACTTCTTTTTCAATTTTTTCAATATTTTCTTTTACAGCGACCTCATCTGTAACATCAAAAAGGTAACCGTAGGCTTCAATACCAAATTCTTTATAAGTTGCAACAGCTTCATCTAATTTTGTCTGTGACGAATTTCCGTTTACAACAATTTTAGCACCTGCATTTCCAATACCTTTAGCCATTGCCATTCCTAAACCATGCGTAGCTCCGGTTATTAATGCTGTTTTTCCTGTTAAATCAAATAAGTTAATAGACATAATTGCTGTTTTTAATAAATTATTTTAACTCATTGATCTTACAGTGATCCATATCTCCGTAGTCTAAATTTTCTCCAGCCATACCCCAAATAAAGATATAGTTACTCGTTCCTGAGCCTGAATGTATAGACCAAGGTGGAGAAATTACAGCTTGATTATTGGCCATCCAAATATGTCTTGTTTCCTCAGGTTCTCCCATAAAATGACAGACAGCCTGATCTTCTGGCACTTCAAAATAAAAGTACACCTCCATTCTTCTATCATGCACATGAGCTGGCATGGTATTCCAAACACTTCCTGTTTTTAGCTCAGTCATACCCATTTGTACCTGACACGTTTCAACTACACTATTTACAATTAGTTTTCTAATTGTTCTGGCGTTTGCTGTTTCTAAAGCACCTAATTCTACCACTTCAGCATCTTCTCTACTAATTTTTTTAGTTGGAAACGTTTTATGAGCTGGTGTAGAGTTTAAATAAAATTTTGCCGGATTTGTAGCATCCTCACTACTAAATCTAACATCTTTATTTTCTCTACCTATGTATAATGCTTCTTTATAATCTAAATGATAAGCTACACCATTGACAGAAACAGTGCCTTTGCCACCAACATTTATAATTCCTAATTCGCGTCGTTCTAAAAAATAATCTGCTTTTAAGGGCTCTATGGATTCTAATTTTAATTCATTTTTCACTGGAACAGCTCCTCCAGTAATAAATCTATCATAATGCGAATAAACCAAATTAATAACATCATCTTCCATAACGTTACTAATCAAAAATTCATCTCTTAATCTATTCGTATCGTAATTTTTCACGTCTTGTGGTGATGCCGCATATCGTGTTTGATAGTGAGTTGTCATTGCCAAATATATTTAAGTTAATTTTTGTAAAAGTAATAAAAATATTCAAAATACAATCGATTGTATTTTGAATATCATATATTTGTTACATAATGTTCCTTGATTATAAGTGTAAAAAACGTAATCTAATAGGTACTAAATAATATTCAAATGCAAAACAATAAGGTTACCATACACGATATTGCTAAGGCCTTAAATATCGATAGTTCTACAGTATCTAGAGCTTTAAACGATAGCCCAAGAGTGATACAAAAAACTAAGGATATTGTTTTAGCTAAGGCTGCAGAAATGGGTTACCAACGCAACCATTTAGCCTCTAGTTTAAGAAAAAGCAAAACAAATACCATTGGAGTTATAGTACCAAGAATTTCGCGTCATTTCTTTTCATCTGTAATTAGTGGTATTGAAGAGACCGCATATGAAGCTGGCTACACGGTTATTATTTGTCAATCTTTAGAGCAATTCAATCGTGAAAAAAAAATTATAAACACGCTTATGGGTCAACGTGTTGACGGTGTGCTCATGTCCATTTCAATGGAAACTAAAGACTATAAGCATTTAGAAGTCTTAAAAAAGCAAGGTATTCAACTCGTTTTTTTTGATAGACATTGTGACATTCCTAATTATTCTAATGTATTAATTGACGATTTTAATGGTGGTTTTGAGGCGACAGAACATCTCATTTTAAAAGGATGTAAACATATTGCTCATTTTTCTGGTCCGCAAAACCTAGAAATTTATAAAAACAGATTTAAAGGTTATAAGCATGCCCTTTCAAAACATGGTCTACCCTTTGAAGAAGCACTTGTATTTCCATCAAAATTAATGGAAGAAGATGGTAGGAAAAATTCCGAAAAATTATTAGCCCTACCAAATCCCGTAGATGGTATATTTTCTGCAAACGACGTGGCTGCTATTGGAGCCATTAAATATTTAACTGACAACGGTGTTAAAATCCCTGAGGATATTGCAATTGTTGGCTTTAGTAATGAACCTATTTCAACAGTTATTAATCCTGCTTTAACCACAATTAATCAGCCGGGAATTGAAATAGGTAAAGCTGCTACAGCATTACTTTTGAAGCATATAACAAAAGAAAATGGTGCATTAGACGCACAAACCATCATAATGGATTCTAATTTAATAGAACGTCAATCGTCAAAAAAGTGAAAGCTTAATTTAAAATGATTTCAATGAAAACAATTGTTCCAATATTTATTTCATTTCTATTATTAATGACCTTTACGTCTTGTGAAACGTTACAAAACGAAAAAACAATCAAATTAGCTCACGGATTAGACACAAATCATCCTGTACACAAGGCCATGATACGTATGGGTGAAGAGCTTGACAAAAATTCTAAAGGAAAACTAAAATTAGAAATATATCCTAACCAGCAATTAGGTTCTGAGCGTCAATGCTTAGAGCTGCTTCAAATAGGAAGTTTAGATATGACCAAAGTATCTGCTGCAGTTATGGAAAATTTTTCGCCAGATATGAAAGTGTTTGGTCTACCATTCATTTTCAAAGATCGTGAACATACGTTTAATGTTTTAGATGGTACTATTGGAAAAGAATTGTTGGATGGGGGACAAAAATATTGGCTAAAAGGTTTAGGATATTATGATGCCGGAAGTCGCAGTTTTTACACTAAAGAAAAAACTGTTGAAACACCAAAAGATTTAGAAGGCTTAAAAATCAGAGTCATGGAAAGCGTTACAGCCATGCACATGGTTACAAGTCTTGGAGGCTCTCCTACTCCAATATCATCAGGAGAATTATATACCGCTTTACAGCAAGGTGTTGTAGATGGTGCAGAAAACAATCCTCCTACATTTTATCTTTCAAGACATTATGAAGTTTGCAAGTATTTTTCTTTGGACGAGCACACTACGATTCCAGATGTATTAATTATTAGTACACATTTGTGGGAAACTTTGAGTGCTCAAGAAAAAGAATGGTTGCAATCAGCTGTAGATGTTTCCATAGAGTATCAACGAAAATTATGGGCAAAAGCAGAATTAGAAGCATTGAAAGCCGTTAAAAAAGCTGGAGTTACCGTTGTTAAACCAGACAAAACGATGTTTAAAAATAAGGTAGAATCTATTTATGAATCTTATAAAAATGATGCACAGATGTATAGCCTCATTAAACGAATTCAAGAAAGCCAAGAATTATGAAGTTAAGAAAAAAAGTGGATAAGGTATTGGGCACTGCACTCGCCATAATTATGGGAGTGATGGTTATAAACGTATTGTGGCAAGTATTTACAAGATTTGTCATGGGCACACCAAGTTCATTTACAGATGAATTAGCACGATACCTCATGATTTGGGTCGGTGTTTTAGGAGCTGCTTATATTTCTGGAAAGCGATTGCATGTTGCCATAGATTTGCTGCCATCACGACTGAATAAAAAAGGACAAACAAAATTAAAGATAGTTGTCAATTGGATTATTATTGTTTTTTGCCTTGCAGCACTTGTAATTGGTGGACTACGTTTAGTATATATCACCTTTACTTTAAAACAGTCTTCGCCTGCATTACAAATTCCATTAGCTGTGGTTTATGCGATAATTCCTATTAGTGGCATCTTGATTATTTATTACAAACTTTCTGATATTATAAACAAACAATTATAATGGAATATTTACCTATACTCATTTTAGTATTTAGTTTTATTGGGTTATTACTACTAAGTGTGCCTGTGGGATGGAGTATTGCCATTTCATCATTATTAACGATGATGACAAGTATAGCCATGCTTCCTGCGTTGACCACTGTGTCCCAACGCATGGCGACTGGTTTAGATAGTTTTGCCTTGTTAGCAATACCTTTTTTTGTGCTTTCAGGCCAACTTATGAATAAAGGTGGTATTGCACATCGCTTAATAGATTTTGCTAAAACACTTGTCGGTGCGCTTCCCGGTGGATTAGCGTTAATCAATGTCATTGCTGCCATGTTAATGGGAGCCATAGCTGGATCTGCAATGGCATCTGCATCAGCTATGGGAAGTATTTTAGGACCCGAAATGGAAAAGGAAGGCTATTCAAAAGAATTTGGAGCAGCCGTAAACATTACATCTTCAACTACAGGATTAATAATTCCACCAAGCAATGTGCTCATTGTGTATTCATTGGCAAGTGGAGGTGTGTCCATCGCTGCCTTGTTTTTAGCAGGCTATATTCCTGGGATTTTAACAGGATTATTTCTTATGATTGTTGCCTCTTTTTGGGCAAAAAAGAAAGGCTATAATGTAGGTAAGAAGAGTTCTTTAAAAGACGTTGGACGTACATTCTTTAGAGCTTTTCCTAGTTTAATGTTACTTGTTGTAGTGATTGGAGGTATTGTAGCCGGTATTTTTACAGCTACAGAAGCATCTGCTATCGCTGTTCTTTATACGTTAATCTTAGGCTTTTGGTATAAGGAAATCACGCTTAACGATTTACCAGAAATCTCATTAGAAGCCTGCGGCACCACCGCGATTGTAATGCTTTTGATTGGTGCATCTACGAGTATGTCTTGGGTAATGTCTTACGAGAATATTCCCAATGATATTAGTACAGCTTTATTAGGAGCAAGCAATAATCCCATAGTTATATTACTAATTATTAATTTGATATTATTGGTTGTCGGTATATTTATGGATATGACACCTGCTGTACTCATTTTTACTCCAATATTTTTACCTATCGTAGAAAAGCTTGGCATGGATCCCGTACATTTTGGGATCGTTATGATTCTAAATTTATGTATAGGCCTATGTACTCCACCTGTAGGATCGGTTTTATTTGTAGGAGTTGGTGTTGCAAATACAACCATAGAGAAAGTTGTTAAGCCACTTTTACCACTTTTTGCAGCCATGATCATTTCCTTACTATTGGTGACCTATTTTTCAGGATTAAGCTTGTGGTTGCCAAGTTTATTTGGGTATTAAAATGTTGCTTTGGCAGTATCTTTCCGGTTTTAGAAGTATAGTCAAGCTATCACTTAGTATCCTATTAAAGAAAAAAATGGATTATAACAGCATTATAAAACAGCAATCACTCTTATTATCATTTAATGAAACAAAAAAAGCCTTACATCTCTGTAAGGCTTGATTTTACTAGTGGTCCCACTTGGGCTCGAACCAAGGACCACCTGATTATGAGTCAGGTGCTCTAACCAACTGAGCTATGGGACCCATTAACATTGCTGTTAATTTGTACTCTTATTTAAAAGAGTCTGCAATATTACTACATATTTTAAAACTGTCAAAGAATTTTTAACCCTTTATATCTTGACATAGCTCAATTAAAACTCCATTCGTCGATTTTGGATGTAAAAAAGCAATCAACTTATTGTCGGCTCCTTGCTTTGGTTTTTTATGAATCATGGTAAAACCTTCTGCCGTTAAGCGTTGTATTTCCGCTTCAATATCATCAACGGCAAAGGCAATATGATGCATGCCTTCTCCCTTTTTTTCAATGAATTTGGCTATTGGACTCGCTTCATTAGTAGCCTGAAGCAATTCAATTTTATTAGGGCCGCATTTAAAAAAGGAGGTTTTTACACCTTCACTTTCTACATCTTCAATCTTATAATGGTCTTCACCAAATAAGGCTTTAAAAAGCGTATTAGATTTTTCTATATCCTTTACAGCAATGCCTATATGTTCTATTTTTTTCATCTAAAAATTTGATTCAGTTTCCGCAAAAGCAGAAATCTCATTAATAATTTACACTCAAAAATAAGATAATCCTTAAATAACCTCTACTTTTGCAGATGATTAGTTATAATAATCATCATGGAAGAATTTACACAAAGACAAAAAAAAATAGGAGGCATCCTACAGCAGGACTTAGCAGAAGTATTACAAAAAGCAGCTACTGATGGCGGTTTACGTGGTGTTATCATCTCTGTTAGTAAAGTAAATGTAACTACAGATCTGTCTATGGCTAAGGTATATCTTAGTATTTTTCCGAATAAGGAAGCAGAAGCATTATTAGAAGGGATTAAGTCTAATAAACCACTTATTAGACACGAATTATCTCAGCGTACACGTCATCAATTAAGACGTATGCCACAATTAGAATTTTTTATAGACGATTCTTTAGAATATATTGATGGCATTGAACGTTCTCTAAAAGGAGAAGATAACCCATTAGAAAATCCAGATTTACTAGGTAAGCGTAAAAAATCTTAAGTGAATTTCCCTTTATATATAGCAAAACGATATCTGTTTTCTAAAAGCAGTAATAATGCTATTAATATAATGACTTTAATTGCTTCTGGTGGAGTTATTGTTGCTTCAGCAGCACTTTTTATTGTACTCTCAGTTTTTTCAGGATTAAAAGATTTTAGTCTTAAATTCTCTTCTTTCGTAGATCCAGATTTAAAATTAATACCCTCTGAAGGTAAATCTTTTATATGGACAGAAAATGATAAAGCAACCCTTTTAAAAATTGAAGGCGTCGCCAATTATTCTGAAATTATAGAAGAACGTATTATTATTAGATCCGAAAATAAAAATCTTATTGCGACCCTAAAAGGGGTAGATAAAAACTACCTAAATGTTACCAACATTGAAGCAATGGTAACTAAAGGTAAATGGCTTACACCTGAAAGTAATGATGTGGTTTCTGGCTCGGGAATCTCTGACAATTTATCTTTTGGTGTTTTTGATTTCTTAAAACCATTGTCTTTATATGTACCAAAAGTAGGAAAGGGACAAGCTAGCTCTATAAAAGGGTATTACAATTCTGTTTTTGTAAATAATGTTGGCTTATTTACAATTAACGAAGAGTTAAGTAATAATTATATATTTTCAAATATTGAACTCGCTAAGCAATTGTTGAGTTATAACGAAGGACAATTGAGTGCTTTAGAACTTAAATTAAAACTTGATGCCGATGAAGATGCTATTAGAGATCAACTTGAAGCATCCTATGGAAATAAGTTTAACATTAAAAATAGAGCAGAACTCAATGATGCATTATTTAAAATGTTGAATACTGAAAACCTTGCGATCTACCTCATCTTCACTTTAGTAATTATCATTTCACTATTCAATGTTATTGGTGCTATTATTATGATGGTTTTAGATAAAAAGAAATCAATTAATACCTTATTTTATTTAGGAACAGAAACCAAAGCCATAAAATCCATTTTCTTTTTACAAGGCAGTTTAATGACAATTGTAAGCGGTATAATTGGTATAGTGATAGGATTAGCTGTTGTATTTATTCAGCAATCTTTTGAATTAATAATGCTTACTCCAGATTTAGCCTACCCTGTTAAGTTTAACTTTTTTAATGTGTTAATTGTCTTTGC
This sequence comes from Winogradskyella damuponensis, assembly GCF_039538385.1. Classification (NCBI taxonomy): domain Bacteria; kingdom Pseudomonadati; phylum Bacteroidota; class Flavobacteriia; order Flavobacteriales; family Flavobacteriaceae; genus Winogradskyella; species Winogradskyella damuponensis. The sequence continues at coordinate 122,081 of NZ_BAABCB010000028.1, forward strand.
AACGATTTTTGCTTTAGGAATTATAGCCTCTAGAATTGCGTCACAACGTATCACTCCTAGTTTAATTAAAAGTTAGGTAAAACTCGTATATAAAAGACAAAAAAACACAGAGTAATAATTACGGCTACTTTTTTAAAGTTAGCTTTTCGTTAGTAGCACTTCTACTCTACTCAAACTGATAATCTGGGAAAGCAGCTAACACTTCATCAAAGGCTGCAAATACAGCTGCAGAATCATCACTAGTTACCATTTTCATTCGGTATTCTTTAAAATGTGGAATGCCTTTAAAGTAATTGGTATAATGCCGTCTCGTTTCAAAAACACCTAGAGTTTCACCTTTCCAATCTATTGCCATTTGAAGATGTCTTCTGGCTGCATCAACACGTTCGGCCAAAGAAATTGGTGCTAAATGTTCTCCCGTTTCAAAAAAGTGTTTTACCTGTTTAAAAAACCAAGGATTTCCAATAGTTGCTCGTCCTATCATTGCTCCATCTAAACCATAAGAATCTCTCATTTCCATTGCTTTTTCAGGAGAGGTAATATCTCCATTTCCAAACACAGGAATATGCATTCTAGGGTTATTCTTAACTTCAGCAATAGGTTTCCAATCGGCTTCACCTTTATACATTTGCGCTCTAGTTCTACCGTGTATTGCAATAGCTTTACAACCTACATCTTGCAAACGCTCTGCTACCTCAACAATTTTTATAGAGTCATGATCCCAACCTAATCTGGTTTTTACAGTAACTGGTAAATTGGTGCGTTTTACCATTTCGGCGGTCAGTTGTTCCATTAAGCAGATATCCTTTAAAATACCAGCTCCTGCACCTTTTGAGACTACCTTTTTAACCGGACAACCAAAATTAATGTCAATAATATCTGGATTCGATTTTTCGACAATATCAATAGTCTGTAACATGCTTTCCATATTGGCTCCAAAAATTTGAATACCAACAGGACGTTCCTTTTCATAGATATCTAATTTCATAACGCTTTTTGCTGCATTACGAATTAATCCTTCACTAGACACAAACTCGGTATACACCACATCTGCTCCTTGTTCTTTACAAAGTGCCCTAAACGGTGGATCGCTTACATCTTCCATAGGTGCTAAAAGCAATGGAAAATCTGGTAATTCTATGTCGCCTATTTTAACCAAGAGTTCTAATTTTGGTGCAAAATTAAGGTTTTTATTCATTAGTTTCTTAAAATGTATATTTACACCAAAATCTTAATATGAAAAAGAGCCTGCTTTTACCTTTTATAGCTTTTATATTACTTTCAAGCTGTAGTGTTATAGACGAGTTAACTAAATTTGATTTAGATTATCAAACTAATTTTTCTGTTGCTTCAACAACATTAATAAACACTCCTTTTAATCTTTTTACTCCAGATATTACAACGGATTCTGAATCTTCATTTGAAATTAACAACACACATAAAGACTTAATTGAAAGTATTAAACTAAAGCGAATAAAACTTACAATTAATTCTCCAGACGATAGTAATTTTAATTTTTTGAAGGAAATTCATGTATATATTGAGGCAGAAGATATTGATGAAGTTGAAATTGCAAATATCTATGATTTAGAAAACACAAATTCAAGCACTCTAGAATTGGATATTCTAGGCGAAGAATTAAAAGCATACATTAAAAAAGATAATTTTACTCTGCGTGTTAGAACTGTTACAGATGAAACCATTAACGAAACACACGATATTACAATAGACACAACATTTAGAGTAGATGCCGAAATATTAGGTGTTTAATACTTTATGATTTTAGAACGATCTAACGTTTTATAAGACAAAAAAAGCCTTTACAAATTGTAAAGGCTTTTTTTATTATTTTATGATGTAACTTAATCGAATGTCATAGGTAATTTAAACTGTCCTTCAGTGATTTCTATAACATCAGTTGGATTTTCTGTATTATATAATTTTAAAGAGAAGTTTCCTTCTAGCAACTGACTTATTTCTATGGTTTGTGCACCAAAGGTTACGTTAGTATTTGTAGAGCTTGTAATTTCAAAATTACTTCCGCTTTGATCTCCACCTAAGGTTGAGTACCATTCTTCTACTGTAGAATCTGGAGAATAAGACACACTTACATCTCCTGTAGAACCATTTACTACATTATCGCTTATAGCATAATCATAAGAACTTACAGGAAAAGCATCGTTGAACGTTTGTGCTGCAGAATCTTCTGATCCACATAAATACATACGAATGAAATCAAAACTCATATTTGGTCTTGCTTCATTATCAAAATTAGGATAAACACCTATAGCGTAATTTAACCCACCATTATCTGGATAGTAAGCACAAGTTGTTGTAATTGAGTTTCCAGAGAACAACAATGAGTAATCTAATGTTGTTGCCGTTTCTTTTTGTCCGTATACAAATGGTTCACCATTTATCTTTCCAGAAATAAAATATAAATAATCATCATTATTTACATCTGATTCTGAACTCGAATCGTCACTGCTACAAGCAGAAAACATAATAGTAGCTAATAAAAGTGTTAAAATTGATAGTTTTTTCAAAGTAGAATTGTTTTTAGGTTGGGAGTAAAAGTACGCTATCTTTATTAAAAACCTAATTTATACTAAATTAACTAATATTATACTCTCCTTTACTTTTGTATATAATTTACAATTCTATCAATGCTGTATATATGGCATGGTTAGAGTTATTAGTAAAACAAATACTTCGTAGGCCTCCTAAAACTGTACCTTAGTATCAATTGTTTCCTCTCCACGTTTTACCGTAATAGCAGCTTCATCTCCATTATCAAAAACAGATAAAGCACGCATATAACTCATCATATCAGTAATAGTACTATCTCCTAGTTTAAGAACGACATCACCTTTTTGTAAACCAGCAGCAAATGCAGGTGTATCCTCTCGAGTACCATCTATTCGCATCCCTTTGCCGTCGTATAGGTAATCTGGTACAACTCCTAAACCTACTTTAAAACGCGGTGTTTCTTCACTTTCATTCTTTGTTTTTCGGAACGCCAATTCTCCGTTATCATCTAAATCTGCTATAATATTGTAGATATAATCAGAAATTAAATTCATGCCTTCATAATTCAATTTTTCGGCATCATCACCTGGTTTGTGATAATCTTCATGTTGTCCTGTAAAGAAATGTAATACAGGAATATCAATTAAATAGAAAGACGTATGATCACTAGGACCTACTCCACTTTCGTTTTCAACCAATTTAAATTTATCATTATTAGATTTTAATGTTTGTTTAAACATAGGAGACGTTCCTGTACCGTAAACAGCCAAAGTACTATCGGCTTTCATTCTGCCAACCATGTCCATATTTATCATGTAATTGATAGATGCTGCATCAATAGTTGGGTTTTTGGAAAAATAATTAGAGCCTAATAATCCCATTTCTTCACCCGAAAATGCTAGAAACAAGTAGTTGTTTTTATCTTTAATTTTAGACTGGTCATTTTTTACTTTTAATCTACTCGCTAAATTTAGCATCACTGCTACTCCACTCGCATTATCATCTGCTCCATTATGTACGGCTTTATCTTCACCTCGATATAAAGAGCCTTCTCCTCCAAAACCTAGGTGGTCGTAATGCGCACCAATAACCACTGTTGTTTTCGCATTGTTATCTATAAAGCCAACGACGTTGTGGCCCGTTATTGTACTGTCTGCATTTTTTGTAAATTCTACTTCGCTATGTGGATCTGTTTTAGGCTTAAAAGAAAACGATTGTAAAAAACCATCTGTTCCTTTTGGTTGCACTCCAATTTCTTTAAAACGCTTAATAAGATATTCTGATGCTAAAACTTCTCCTTCTGTGCCTGTTTGACGACCTTCTAATTTATCGTCAGCTAAAAATGTAACATCGTCTTTAATATTATTTTCAGCAACCTTAGGTTCGTTTTTACAGGATATAAATCCCGCTAATGCTAATAAAATTAGTGCTTTTTTCATTTCGAAATATCGTTTTAATTTTCTTTAAAAATGTGTTTTATCATAAAATACAGGATTTATTAATCCGCAATATTTCGTGCTTTATTTCATCTTTAAATCTTACTTTTGCACAAAATTAGGCATTAAAAGTCACTTATTATAATTCTTTATTATGAACAGAATCGTCACAATTTTAATTCTACTCCTTACTCTTTCTTCTTGTAAAAATGAGACCAATACAACAACCGAAGCGACTTCTGGTGCTACTAAAACATACGATTCTTTAATCTATCCTGAAGAAACCCATTTTAAGTCTTTAAGACAGGTGACTTATGGTGGAGATAATGCTGAAGCGTATTGGAGTTTTGACGATAAACAACTCGTGTTTCAATCTAATAATACCAAATGGGGAGTTGAATGTGACCAAATGTTTATCATGGATGCCAACCAAACATTTACAGATAGTATTGCTCCTCCTATGGTAAGTACAGGAAAAGGAAGAACTACTTGTTCTTATTTTATGCCAGATAACAAACATATTATTTATGCTTCTACGCATCTTGGAGATGAAGCATGTCCTGAAACTCCACTAAGAAAAAATGGAAAATACATTTGGCCTATTTACGATAGCTACGATATTTTTGTAGCCGACTTAGAAGGTAATATTGTAAAACAATTAACTAACGAAGTAGGTTACGATGCAGAACCAACCGTGTCTCCAAAAGGTGATAAGATTGTGTTTACGTCTACACGAAGTGGCGATTTAGAATTATATACCATGAATATTGATGGTAGCGATGTAAAACAAATTACTAACGAATTAGGTTACGATGGTGGAGCCTTCTTTTCTCCAGATGGTACAAAATTAATCTTCCGTTCTTCGCGTCCTAAAACGGAAGAAGAAATTAAAAACTATAAAGATTTATTGGCTGAAGGTTTAGTTGAACCAACCGATATGGAATTGTATATCTGTAATGCAGATGGCTCTGATTTACGCCAATTAACAGATTTAGGTAACGCCAATTGGAGTCCGTTTTTTCACCCTTCTGGTGAGAAAGTATTGTTCTCTTCTAATTTTGAATCTGAACGTGGATTTCCTTTCAATTTGTATTTAATTGATATTGATGGCAAGAATTTAAAGCGTGTTACACACAGTGAAACCTTTGATGCGTTTCCAGTATTTTCTAATGATGGGAAATACTTAGTCTTTTCTTCTAATAGAAATAATGGAGGTGGTAGAGACACCAACTTGTTTATTGCAGAATGGCAAGATTAATTTAAATCTTTAAGTCGCTTACGTTCGTCTAGTTCTTCTTGATCTGGATCTGGTTCATTGGTCTTTAATTTTGTATTTCCAAAATTATAACGGAAACCTAATTTAATATACCTATTATCATAATCTACAAAGCTAGAGTTTAATTGGTTGAGATAATCTGTTGACGTTTCTTGGTCTTGTAGATTGAAAAAATCTTCTACAGACAATGAGATAACTCCCCTTTTCTTTAAAATAGATTTTGAAACACTTAACTCAGAAACTAAACGATCTTCAACAGATTGAAATTGTTGCAAGTTTTTACCCACCCAAGTAAAGGTTAAACTCGCATTTAAACTCTGGTCTTTTAAAAAAGAGAAACTATTGTGTAAAATACTGTAGTTAGACCATTGATCTTGTTTTACAAAATCTTCTCCAAAATTTGCTTCTTCAGAAATATTATAAAAAGAGGTTACAAAATAGAGGTTCCAAGTACTGGTTGGATAATAGTCAAAAACAAAATCAAATCCATATTCTACTTTTTTATCTAGGTTTATGGGAGTAAAAGCAATTTCATTGGTTTGGTTATTTTGACGAGGTAGCTCTACAATATCACCATCGTAATTCATATAATAAGCTTCAACAGTAAAATGCTCTAAAAAATTAGTCCCTATTTTATAATGATCTCTATAGGTTGGTACTAAATTAGGATTACCCAATACAACGGTATTCTCGTTTAAGAAAAATGTAAACGGGTTTAAATCTGTATAACTTGGTCTTGTTATACTGCGTTTGTACGTTGCATATACACTAGTTTCTTCTAAAATTTGATGAGATAAACTTACGTTAGGAAACCAATCTAAATAATCTTGCGTATTGGTTTCTCCCAATGTAAGCGACTCGCCTTCAATATAACTTTGTTCTACTCTAAGACCAAGACTTAATTCCCATTTATTCCAAGATTTAATATAATTGGAATAGGCAGCAAACACTTTTTCATCATATATAAAGGCATCTGTATTATTAACATCTATGACTTCTGAATTTCCAACTATATCCAATTTTGTAATGTCGCTGTCTGTATTTACATTAGAGTATTTTACTCCAGCATCAAAACTAGAAGTCTCATTAATTGGTAAACTATAATCTATTTTTCCTGTTACAATATTGGTGTTTTGATTGGCTATTGAATTAAACTCCGAAGTACCTTCAAATATATTATTAACATCAAACTTATTAGTGAGTACATTTTGGTCGCGCTCATAATCGTAAATGGTATAATGCGCATTAAATGTTAAGTAAGCACTATTTTCAAAAGCGTGGCTAAAGATTACATCTGTACCAATGTTATACTTATTATCTCTAGATAAATTATCTGAGGTAAAGCGTTTTTTATAAACAAAGTCTTCGTCTGTAATATTAGTCTTATTTCTTATTTGATATTTAAAATACGGTGTATATAAACCTGTACTCGTAAGACTCAAGGTGTTTTTATCGTCTATGTAATAATCGAAATTAAGGTTAAGGTTATGTGTTTGAGACCATGTGTTTCTATTAATATTAGATGTCCAGATTTCTTCAATTTCATTTAAATTATCTAAAAAATTAACCGTATCATCTTGATTTCTATTGATTTTGTTTTGAGAATAACTATAGTTTAAATTAAGATTGATTTTGTTGTTTTTAAAATAATGACTCGTTCCTGCGTTATACCGTGGAAAAACACCTTGTGTATAATTTGCTAACACACTTCCTCTATAGCCTGTTGCCAAGTTTTTACTCATTATAATATTAATTACAGAACCAGAATCTGCATCGTAACTTGCTGGCGGATTTGTAATAACCTCAACTGACTTTATACTATTTGCTGGTGCACTTTCAAGCAACTGTATTAACTCTTCAGAAGTCAATTGTACTTTACGGTTGTTTATATAAACTGTTGCAGGAGAACTTTTAATATTAATACTACCTTCAGATACAATTATTCCTGGCGTACTTTTTAAAACACCAAGCGTAGAACCTTCACTTAATGCGGTGTTTTCGACATTAAAAATTAAGCGGTCTGGTTTGCGTGTAATCGTTGGTTTTTTAGCAATTATGGTAACTTCATCTAAATTTTCGGGAATTTCGATAAGTTGAATTTTCTTTAAATCTAAATGGCCTCTTAAAATGATTCGTTGTGTAAAATCTTCAAAACCAATAAAGCTAATTTTAATGACATATGTGTCTGAAACAAGGTTTTCAATCTTAAAATGTCCAATATCGTCAGTTGATGTTCCTTTTAAAAAAGTGCTGCCATCTTCAGCTAAAACAATCATATTTGCTAGGGCAATAGGATTACTATTTAAATCCATAACCTGTCCCGAAATTGAAAAATCTTGTGCATAAGCCATAAAACATAGCGTATAAAGAAATACACTTAAATAATAACGTAGGCGAACAATCATGAAATAGGTTTATCTTGCAATATATAAATTGTTTTTCACTTTTGATTGCGGTTTTTCCGCAATAGAGCAACCTTTTCTCTTATTTTACAACTGTTTTTATTCTGGTTTTTGATGTCACAAAGCGCAAGAAATCGATTATATTTCTTCAGTAAAATCTTAATTTTTTAAACTTAAAAAGTATAAAATTCAGCTTCACTTCAGTAATCACTTCGCTAGCCCATAGAATTTATTTAATTTGAAAACTTACAAAATTCAAATGAAAAAATTCATGTACTTTTGCCAATTAGTTATTGCCTTAGAAAAGAGACATGAAAAACATTCGTAATTTTTGCATTATTGCACATATTGACCACGGAAAAAGTACACTAGCAGATCGCTTACTTGATGTTACAGGTTCTGTAACCGCTCGAGAACAACAAGCCCAACTTTTAGATAGTATGGACTTGGAGCGCGAACGCGGTATTACTATCAAATCACACGCCATACAAATGGATTACGTGTATGAAGGAGAAAAATATGTACTCAATCTTATTGATACTCCTGGCCATGTAGATTTTTCTTACGAAGTTTCTAGATCTATTGCTGCATGTGAAGGTGCTTTGTTAATTGTAGATGCTGCGCAAAGCATACAAGCACAAACTATTTCTAATTTATATTTGGCTTTAGAGAATGATTTAGAAATTATTCCAGTCTTAAATAAAGTAGATTTACCAAGTGCAAATCCTGAAGAAGTTACTGATGATATTGTTGATCTTTTAGGTTGTGATCCGGAAGAAGTTATTCATGCTAGTGGAAAAACAGGTTTTGGTGTCGAAAATATTTTAAAAGCAATTATAGAACGTATTCCTGCTCCAAAAGGCAATGTAGATGAACCGCTTCAAGCCTTAATTTTTGATTCCGTTTACAACACATTTAGAGGTATTGAAACCTATTTTAGAGTGTTTAATGGTGAAATTAAAAAAGGACAAAAAATTAAATTCGTTGCCACAGATAAAGAATATTATGCAGATGAAGTTGGTACTTTAAAATTAAACCAAGTCCCAAAACAAAGTGTAAAAGCGGGCGATGTTGGCTATTTAATTACAGGAATAAAAACCGCAAAAGAAGTAAAAGTTGGTGATACTATTACGGATTTTAATAATCCAACAACCAATATTATTGAAGGTTTTGAAGACGTAAAACCAATGGTTTTTGCAGGTATATATCCTGTAGATACAGAAGATTACGAAGAGTTGAGAAACTCTATGGAAAAACTACAGCTTAATGATGCTTCCTTAGTGTTTCAACCAGAAAGTTCTGCTGCTTTAGGTTTTGGTTTCCGTTGTGGATTTTTAGGCATGTTACACATGGAAATTATACAAGAACGTTTAGAGCGTGAATTTGATATGACTGTAATTACTACAGTTCCTAACGTATCTTATCATGCCTATACAAACAAAAATCCTGATGAGGCTTTTATTGTTAACAATCCTAGTGACTTACCAGAACCAACAACTGTAAATCGTGTTGAAGAACCTTTTATTAAGGCAACAATTATTACTAAATCTGATTTTGTAGGTAACGTAATGAGCTTGTGTATTGAAAAACGTGGTATGATTATTAACCAAACGTACTTAACTACAGAACGTGTTGAGTTAATTTTTGAAATGCCATTAGCAGAGATTGTTTTCGATTTTTATGATCGTTTAAAAACTGTTTCTAAAGGTTATGCTTCTTTTGATTACCATCCAATTGGTATGAAAGTTTCTAAATTAGTAAGATTAGACGTCTTATTAAATGCACAACCTGTTGATGCCCTTTCGGCTTTGATACATGCAGATAACGCGCATAACATTGGTAAAAAGATGTGTGAAAAGTTAAAAGAATTAATACCAAGACAACAATTTGATATTCCTATACAAGCTGCTATTGGTGCAAAGATTATTGCTAGAGAAACAGTAAAAGCATTGCGTAAAGATGTTACCGCAAAATGTTATGGTGGTGATATTTCTCGTAAACGTAAGCTGTTAGAAAAGCAGAAAAAAGGTAAGAAACGTATGAGACAAGTAGGTAATGTAGAAATACCTCAACAAGCATTTATGGCTGTTTTAAAGCTGAATGATTAAAAATAAAAAGCCGTAATGACATGTCATTACGGCTTTTTATATATTATTAACTGATTAAGAATTAATCACAAGTAGTAATAAGTTCTAATCCTGCAATAAATTCATCAAAAGCTGTTTCAGTGTCTTCACCTTGAACAAAAGCGTTTCCGTTTTCGCCTTCACAAACTTCCATAGCAGGAACTGACTGTCCTAAAATTTCGTAACCATCACAAGTTACACATCCATTATCGTCATTTCCTCCATTATCATCATCACTAGAACATGATGTGAATCCGATAGCAGCAATTACAGCAAAAGATAAAATAAATTTTTTCATAATTAAGATTTGATTTTTGTTAAAAATTTTAACAAATATGCACTATTTAAAACATAAACAAAAGTAATTGACAAGTATTTTCAGACCTTCTATGATTGCAATTCCCTATATACTATAAAGTTACACCTACTAAAGCCGTGAAAAACAACTATATAAAGGCTTTATCGCGGTTTAAAAAATTCAAAAAAAATGTTAAAAAACGAATATAATTTTAATAAATACGACCTATCACAGATGAAAATACAAAATAGATTCTGCCTAAACAACCAATACAGCTGGTATACTAAAATATCTAAATCGCTTATAAAAACGCTATTAGCAGGCTATCTTAATTTATCTATAAGAGCCTTAATTAAGCTTCTTCATTAGCCACTTTTTCTACATCAAAGGGTTTTCCCAGATACACCAACTTAAAATCTTGGCCTATTTCTGGCACTTCCATATTATGAACTGAAATAATATGAAGTTCTCCTTCGTCATCTTTTAAAAACAACGGAATCATATATTTATCCTTACTCGCCATTTCCATAAGGCTTACATAATGTTCCTTATTATCTATTTCTATTTCTTGAATAGCTGGATATTTACGAGTTACCTCAGTTAAATTAATATAATCATCTGTTGGAGAAAACAAACCTTCTTTTGGACTATTCTCTGGACTATTCATTTCGTCAGATGTCACCAACCTATACGATCCATTTTCTCCAAATTCTTTACCAAATTTTTCAATCACATAGGCATTTATATCTGAATTTCCAGTCATTGCCATAATGTAACCAACGTCATTTAATTCAATATTATCCGAAAGCGTATCAGAGTATATATTAGTATTTAAAGCTTCTAGACCTAATTCGTGAGCCTTATCTATATTATTTTGATTGCTATCAATCAATACCACATGTCTTCCGTTAGATTCTAAATAATGCCCTAGTAATCGTGATAATTTTGAAGCTCCAACAATTAAAATACCATTAGATTTTGTTAAGAACACACCAACTAATCGTGCAAATAAACGCGCAGTTGTGGCATTTAATAAAACCGTTCCTAAAACAATCATAAATACTAAAGGTGTAATATATTCTGCACCCTCAACACCTTGTCTCATTAATTTACTTCCAAAAAGTGACGCAATACCTGCGGCAACTATACCACGTGGTCCTACCCAACTTATAAACAGTTTTTCATTAAGATTAAGTTTAGAACCCTGAGTACTTACAAAAACAGCTAAAGGTCTAATTATAAAGACAACAGCAGCAAAAAGAATCGCCGTTTTCCATGTATAAAGCAACAATAAATCATCAATATCAATATTTGCAGCTAAGAGGATAAATAATATAGAAATTAATAATACACTTAGTGATTCTTTAAAATAAAGTAATTCTTTTAAGTTTTCTAACTTACTATTTCCTAACACCATTCCCATAACTACAACAGCTAATAAACCAGACTCGTGTGCAAATAATTCAGATTCTACAAAAACAAGTAATACAGTTGAAAGCGATACGACATTTAACAAATAATGAGGAATCAATTTTTTATTAATTGCAAAAGCCAAGGCATGGGCAAACGTAAAACCAAATGTGGTACCAAATAAAACAATTTTACCAAACTCCATTAAAGCTGTTTTAGTAAAACCACTATCACCACCAACGCTTATAAATTCAAATACCAAAACGGCTACTAAGGCTCCAATAGGATCTATAAGAATACCTTCCCACTTTAAAACGGTAGATACATCTTTTTTAAGAGGAATATTACGTAAAATAGGTGTAATTACTGTTGGTCCTGTAACTATAATAAGGCCTGCAAATAGGAAAGATAAATCCCAACTTAGATTAAAAGTATAACGCGCTACTATACCAGCACCAAAAAACGTAATGGCAGAACCAACGGTAATTAATTTAGTAATTACAGGGCCTACATTCTTTATTTCGGCGCGTTTTAAGGTTAAACCTCCTTCAAATAAAATAATACTTATAGCAAGTGATACAAAATAATAAAGACTATCACCAGGAAATAAACCTTTGGTACCATTCCAAATGGGTTCTATCCATTTAGAACCATCTTCACTTAAAAATTCAGCAGCAATTGGTCCTACTAAAAGTCCGATTAAAATTAAGGGTAAAATTGCTGGTATTTTAAATTTCCAAGCAACCCATTGGGCTAATATTCCAAGAATTATTATTCCGGCTAGTTCTAACATTTATTCTCTTTTTGTGTGAAAATACAAATTCTATTTTTATAGAAAGCTTATCATGAAATTATGAAAGGATTCTATACGAGAATTATTGGTCGTTATCTTCTTGTTTTTCTTCCGATTTATAATACACACGTTTCAAACTCTTTTTTAATAACGTAAACCTATAAACACCTATAATAAAAAAGACCACACTAAATATTATAGCCGTGAGTGCTAAGTATTTAAAATTGGCAAATTCTTTTAATTGATAAAGTGCAATAGCACCCAATAACAAGTATAATGAAGAACGAATATAAGATAAAAGTGTACGCTCATTAGCTAAACGTGTGCGTTCAATAGCTAAATAATCTCGTAGAATAACTTTTTGGTCTGGTTCAAAATCGCGTCCAAATCGTAAAAGTTTAATATTCTTAATTTTTAAAGGTGATTTTGATGTGCGTTTCATTAAAACTTCTTTTTCTCAATCTAAATGTAATTATTTTTTAGAACAGCCAAAAGCCACATTCTTCTTATTTGTTAAATATCCTCTAATTTATTAAGACTAACAACAATTAGTTTTAAAGCTTTTAGTAATTTGCAAGACTATATAAAAATTTCGCAAATGCAATTATATCCAATTCAATCCGGAAATTTTAAACTCGATGGAGGAGCCATGTTTGGTGTTGTACCAAAATCCTTATGGCAACGTACCAATCCCGCTGATAATAACAATATGATAGATATTGCTGCACGTTGCTTGTTAATTGAAGATGGCAATCGCCTTATTTTAATAGATACAGGAATGGGCAACAAACAGAGTGATAAATTCTACGGTTATTATTTTCTTTATGGAGATGATAGTATAGATAAATCATTAGCTGCTCATGGATTTCATCGTGATGATATTACTGATGTTTTTATGACCCACCTTCATTTTGATCATTGTGGAGGCAGTATTCAATGGAATAAGGACCGAACAGGTTATGAACCCGCTTTTAAAAATGCGCACTTTTGGAGTAATGCAGACCATTGGAAATGGGCAACAGAACCTAACAGACGTGAAGTTGCTTCGTTTTTAAAAGAAAACATTTTACCAATGGAACAAAGTGGTCAATTAAAATTTACATCTGTCCCAGACAATCCTATTTTAAAAAATTCCGAATTAGGCTTTGATATTTTCTTTGCCAATGGACATACCGATAAACAAATGATTCCGATGATTAACTACAAAGGAAAAACCATTTGTTTTATGGCAGATTTATTGCCAACAGTAGGTCATTTACCATTACCTTTTGTAATGGGTTATGATACCAGACCTTTATTAACTCTTGACGAAAAAGAATTGTTTTTAAATATGGCTGCAGACAACAACTTCTACTTGTTTTTAGAACACGATGCACATAACGAAATTATAACCGTAAAACATACTGAAAAAGGAGTAAGACTAAACGAAACTTTTACAACAAACACACTATTTAACTAAAACACACATGCAATAAGCACCTCATAAACATTACCACCTAAAGGAATGTTTATGAATTGTAAATGGTATGTGACAAATCAATAACAATAAACAAGAACACATGAAATTTAATTACAGATTAATAGCCTATTTAGGATTTTCCGCAACACTTTTTTTAGGATGTGGTAGTACAGGAGAAATTCTTTCTACACCAATCGAAAACATAGACACCTCACCTTTAAAAGTTACAGCATTAACTGATGCAGAGAAAAAAAATTGGGGACACCTAGACCTTGTAAAAGATACTATTCCTGGTATGAGTGTTGACAAAGCTTACGCTGAAATCATTAAAAATAAAAAAGGAAAAAAAGTTATCGTTGCTGTTATAGATTCAGGTATTGATATTGATCACGAAGATTTAAGAAACGTACTTTGGACCAATGAAGATGAAATACCAAATAATGGAAAAGACGATGATAATAATGGCTATATAGATGATGTACACGGTTGGAATTTCTTAGGAGATGCTTACGATGAACAATTAGAATATGTACGTATTTTAGCCTCTGGAGATACTTCAAACCCAAGTTACGAAGCAGCAAAAGCTAAATATGAAGAAGATTACCAATTGTGGTTAGGACGTAAAACACAATACGATCAATTTGCACAAGCTATAAATGGTGCTGACGAAACTTTAACTAAGCACTTAGGGAAAAGTGATTACACAATTGATGAAATTAATGCTATTAAAACAGAAGATCAAGCACTGTCTCAAGCGATTCAAATTGCAAATCAAATGAACAGTAATGGATTATCATTAGCTGAAGCAAAAAAAGAAATTAATAACGGTTTAGAAAGTATTAACGAACGTTTAAACTTTAATTTAAATAAAAACTTTTCGGGTCGTACAACAGGAGATGATATCAATGATTTTTCTGAAATAGGTTACGGAAACGGAAACGTAAAACCGGTAAAAAAATCAGAATCTCATGGTACTCACGTTGCTGGTATTATTGCTGCAGAACGCAACAATGGAAAAGGAGCTAATGGAGTAGCAAATAATGTAGAAATTATGTCTCTTAGAGCTGTACCTAATGGAGATGAATACGACAAAGATGTAGCTTTAGCTATACGATATGCTGTAGATAATGGCGCAAAAGTAATTAATGGTAGTTTTGGAAAGTCGTTTTCTCCACATGCAGATAAAGTGAGAGAAGCTATAAAATACGCATCAGATAATGATGTCATATTTGTACATGCAGCTGGTAACTCTAGTGAAAATGTAGACGTAGCACCTAATTTTCCAGATGATAATGTTGATTTTGTTGAAATATCAAATACTTATATTAGAGTTGGCTCTTTAACATCTAAATACGGATCTAAAATCGTTTCTGGTTTCTCTAATTATGGAAAAAAGAATGTAGATGTTTTTGCTCCTGGTTCTGACATTTATTCTACAACTCCAGAAAATGAATATGAGCCAAATAGTGGAACATCAATGGCATCTCCTGCGGTTGCTGGCGTTGCTGCTTTAGTACGTTCTTACTATCCAAAATTATCTGCTGCACAAGTTAAACAAGTGATTTTAGAGTCTGGATTACCATTAACAACTAAAGTCGTTGTGGGTGGAGATGCTTCTAACGTTAAGTCTTTTTCAGATATATCAAAATCTGGCAGAATAGTTAATGCTTACAATGCATTAATTATGGCTTCTAAATTAAAATAAACATGAAGAATTTTTTATTAAGCTTTTTTGTTATTGCATTAGTCTTTTCTTGTGGCGCCACAGGAAAAACAGTGCAAGATTCTAATCCAATAAAAGCTTCTACAAATAGCTATTGGCAACAACATGTAGATTATACTATGGAAATTGACATGAATGTCAATAACTATCAGTATAAAGGTAAGCAAAAGCTAGTGTACACTAATAACTCGCCAGATGTATTAAATCACGTGTATTACCATTTATATTTTAATGCCTTTCAACCTGGTAGTGAAATGGATGTTCGCTCACGTACTATTAACGATCCAGATCCTAGAGTTGGTGATCGTATTAGTAAACTTCAACCTAATGAAATTGGATATATAAAAGTCAATTCATTATTACAAAACGGAAAAGCTATTTCTTACGAAACTGTTGGTACTGTTTTAGAAGTAAAGTTAAATCAGCCTATTCAACCAGGAGAAAAAGTGACGTTTGATATGGATTTTGATGCCCAAGTCCCAGTTCAAATTCGTCGTTCTGGTAGAAATAATAAAGAAGGTGTTGCCTTATCCATGTCACAATGGTATCCTAAGTTAGCAGAATATGATGATGAAGGTTGGCATGCCGATCCTTACATAGGAAGAGAATTTCATGGTGTTTGGGGAGACTTTGATGTAAAGTTAACTATTGATGCAGCTTATGTCGTTGGTGGTACAGGGTATTTACAAGGTGAACCAACTTTAAAATCTGGAAAGAAAACCCATCATTTTAAAGCGCCAAAAGTGCATGATTTTACTTGGGCTGCAGATCCAGATTATATTCACGATACGTTACAAATGCCAAATGGGCCATTGCTTCATTTTTACTATAAGAAAACATTAGATCAAAATTATTTAGACAACTGGAAAAAGTTACAATCTGATACTGCTTTATTAATGGATTTCTTTAACGAAAACATTGGAGACTATCCTTACGATCAATATTCTGTAATCCAAGGTGGAGATGGAGGTATGGAATATGCTATGTGTACATTAATTACAGGCGAACGTAAATATGGAAGCTTATTAGGTGTAACAGCACACGAGTTAGCTCACAAATGGTTTCAATTTTTATTAGCTAGCAACGAATCTAAACACGAGTGGATGGATGAAGGTTTTACAAGTTATATTTCTAATTTAGCTATGAATTCTCTTAGTGAAAATAAGAAGTCTAATCCGCTTTCTGGATCTTACAGAGGGTATTTAGCTTTAGCAAATTCTGGAGTTGAACAACCTTTAACAACACACTCTGATCGTTATGCATTAAATGGAGTTTATGGTGCGGCAGCTTATAGTAAAGGTGCTGTATTTTTAGCACAATTAGGCTATGTTATAGGAGAAGACAACTTAGATAAAACCATCAAAAAGTATTTTGAAGATTTTAAGTTTAAACACCCTAAACCATTTGATATTATAAGAACAGCCGAACGCATCACAGATTTAGAACTGGATTGGTATTTTATAGATTTTGCTCAAACTACAAATACAATAGATTATGGAGTAAAAGCTGTAGAAGGAAAAACAATCACTTTAGAGCGTATTGGTCTTATGCCAATGCCTATAGATCTTTCTGTAACTTATACAGATGGTTCAACAGAAGAATTTTATATTCCGCTACAAATGATGCGTGGAGAAAAGCCTACCTCAGCAACTATTATTAAAGATTGGGCCTGGGCAATACCAACCTATTCATTTGAAGCTAAAAAAGCCGTAAAATCGGTTGAGATTGATGCTTCTCAGATGATGGCAGATGTTAATCGTAAGAATAACACAATTACCAAGGAGTAACTTAAGTACTTTAGTGTAATAAACTAAAATATACATTATAAAAAAAGCGCAACTTTCGTTGCGCTTTTTCTTTATAAATGTAAGTTAGTGTACTTATTTTTTTATCACTTTATAAATATTAAATTGCTGGTTAGACCAAACTTTTACAAAATAAGTTCCAACGTCTAAAGGTGACATATCCAATTGATTTTTAGTGTTTTTTGAAGTGATAAACATTAATTTTTGTCCTAATATTGAGAAAACCTCAATAGACTCAATAAGTATTGCCGAATTAATGTTTAATACAGATTCTGTAGGATTAGGAAATATCTCAATTCCTTCAAGTTCATTCTCTTTCACATTTAAGTTTTCCCAAACAATGGTTTCAATATTAGAAGCTTCAGATTCTCCTTCACTAAATACAGAAGTGATATAGTAATTGTAAGTACCAAAACTTGGAAGCATATCTATATATGTTGTTTCGGTTGTTGATGCTAAAAATTCGTTATTTCTATAAATATTATACTCTAAAAAGCCAAATGCTGTTGATGTAATTGTTGATGTTATAGAAATATCCTCATTAACATTTGTATTAACCCATCCTAAACTAGATAAGTTTCCAATGACATAGCTAGTATAGTTAGAGTCTACTATTTTATCAGCATACCAACAACCATCGTTATCATTTGTTCCTTCCATATAATTTCCTGTTATAACACCTGAGTATTGAAAACCTTCATCATAAGTCCATATTACTTGATTATCAATCATTTCCCAAGTTCCATAGTTATCTTCTGATGGAATAAAAAACGTGTAATTCTCATAAAAAATAATTTCTATCTGAGAGTAACTACTATTACAATCGTGATTAAAGTTTAACAACCAACTGCCCGTAAAATTTGCAATTGCTCCCCAATTTAAAGTCACTTCACCTTGTAATTCATCTGTGAGTTCAGCAACTAAAATACCTGGACTTGTAATGTCTAGGGTTGTAAATGTTACTGGTCCAATCCAATTGCTATCTTCTTCACTTGAATTTATACCACAATTTCCACGAATATAAATATCGTAAGTAGTGTCTAGGTCTAAGTTATCTAAAGTATATGGACTTGCATTTAATATTAAACTAGTGCCATCGCCTTGGGTAAAACCTAATGGTCCATATTCTATTTCCCACGTTATTTCACTACCTCCAGCAATCCAACTTAGGTCTGCAGAACTCAAAGACACATTCTCTACTAAAAAGTCTGATACATCAGGACAAATAATAGTCTCACAAATCACCGTAGCATCCCAACCACTGCGCGTAACACTTCCATCTGAAGTAAATCTAAATGTTAAAGCTCCCGAAGGATTATTGGAAGTAAACGAATCTGGAATTGTAGAACCATTGTACTGACCAAGAAAAGGAGCATTAATGTCTAAGCCATCGTAAACTCTTAAATAGTCACAACAGTTTTCTAATTGAAATGAATTAAAACTAACTGTTACACTATTATAACCTTCAGAAGGAGCAATAACTGTTGTAATGTCTTCTCCACTTTGGTAGTTCAAATTTGCTCCTCCTGAATCATAAAAATGATCTCCACTACAAAAGTCTGACATCGTTGTAAAGGTTACTGGTCCTAACCAATTACTATCATCTTCTCCTGAGTTTGCACCACAATTGGCTCTAATATAAACATCATAACTAGTAGACGCATTTAAACCTGTTAAAGTTGTTGGATTAATACTTGTATTTATAAGAGTTCCTGTTCCTTGAGAGAAACCTGTTAAACCGTATTCAAGCTCCCAAGTTGTTTCATTACCAATAGCTGTCCAACTTAAATCGGCTGAATTGAACATCAAATTACTCACTATTAAGTCTATAGGATCTAGACATGTGATAAATTGACATGTAACCGTAGCATCCCAACCACTGCCTGTAACACTTCCATCTGAGAAAAACACAAATGTTAAAGCTCCTGAAGGATGTGACGAAGTAAAAGTTCCAGGGTTTGCAGTTCCTGTAAATTGCCCTAAAAATGATGCATTTATATCTGGGCCATCATAAATATATAAATAATCGTAACTATTTTCTAATTGAAACTCGTTAAAAGTAACGGTAACGCTATTATTTCCGGCAGAGGGTGCTATAACCGTAGTAATATATTCTCCACTTGAGTAATCACCATCTAAACCACCAGAATCATAAAAATGATCTCCATTACAAAAATTAGCTGCTGTAGTAAAACTTAAAGGACCTATCCAAGCACTATTATTATCACCTCCACATTCAGATCTTACATATATATCATAAGTTGTAAACGAGTTTAAACCACTTATGCTATATGGATTATTAGAAGTTAAAACACCAACACCTGTTGGTAAATCGCCATCCTCAACAATCTCTATTTCCCATGTGGTGGCATTACCGTTTTCTAGCCAGCTAACTTCAACAGAATCTGACATGATATCAGTTATAAGTATATTACTAGGGGCAACACAAAGCGTAATAAATTCGTTAACATTAGAATAGTCGCTTATTCCACAATCATTTACACTTTTAACTCGCCAGTAATAAACCGTACTGTAATCTAATCCTAAGACATTGTATGAATTAATTAGAGTAGTTTCGGATAAAACTATTGTATTAAAACTAGGATCTAAAGCTATATCAATGTTATAACTAGAGGCATTAATGTCTTCTTGCCACGTAA
Organism: Winogradskyella damuponensis; assembly: GCF_039538385.1. NCBI lineage: Bacteria > Pseudomonadati > Bacteroidota > Flavobacteriia > Flavobacteriales > Flavobacteriaceae > Winogradskyella > Winogradskyella damuponensis. Next base: position 141,998 of record NZ_BAABCB010000028.1, read on the forward strand.
AAATGCTATTAACATCTACAGTGGTTTCATTATTCTCTGGAAATTGAAGCGAAGGTGCTAATAAATTAACATCATAGAGTTCTAATGTAATTATGGAGTTCTTTTGTGCAGAATCTGAAGTTCCGTTTATTGTTATATCATAAGAACCATTAGCAACTAACGCCGTATTACTTATAGTAATTTGTATATTAGTATTGTTACCTGATGCAGACGGTTGGCTAAAAGTAGCTGTTACACCTGCCGGAAGATTTAATGCTGAAAAAACAGTAGTTTCATTAAATCCTAGAAAGGTGTTATATGTAAAATTATAAACGGCATCGTTTGGTTTACAAACCGTCATATTTGATTCTGTAAAATTCATTACAAATTCAGATGCTTGTACTTCAAAATTAGAACTATTAATAGCATAAAAAATACTGTTTGCACCTCTAACCATAACTCTTGCCTCTGTTGTGGTTGGAACGTTTGGAATATTAATTATTTCTGACCCATCATTTGCTATCCCTGTTGCTATTGTGTAAGGATATGTAAAACCTCCATCAATAGATAAGAAAATATCAACTTCAGTAGCATTTACAGGAGCCACATTTGTATTAGCAACATCCCAAGTAACTGTTGTATTTTCTCCTACATTCCATACTTCGTTTGTCGTTTGAGACGTTACAATAAAAGGGCCTGCCGTATCGGTAACAGTAACTGTCATTTCATCTGAAGCGGTTTGTCCTACACTTGGATTATTATCTCTAACGGTAAGAACAAAATCCATTGTTCTTGCTACAGAAGGTACAACCTCCCAAGTTGGTGTTAAGTTACCATTAACGACATCTGATAATTGTGGCATATAACGGTTAGGACTTTCTACAGGAAGCTTTGAACGAAACATAGGGCCAAATTGCCTTGTTGGTTGTGGAGTATCACTACTAAAAGGGTTTTCTGGATCGTTTTCTTCCCAACAAAATGAAATTTGGTCTCCTTCAGGATCACTTCCTGTGCCTTCTAAAATAAATGCTGTTGACATAGGAATCGTAAAATCGTTACCTGCGCTAACAATAGGAGCAGTATTAGTTAATCCTGTAAGTTGTGCACAAGAACTATCATTTATAGTCCACTGCGCAACATCTCTAATATCTACATAATTAAAATAATCATCCGGATTATCTTGTACGCTAGGTGAACAGATACCAGCATATCCCATTATAGAACTCCCACTACCTGGTTCTACTTCTTGAAGTTCATTAGAACTTCTACAATTTAAGGTACTTTGCACATGCCAGCCACCATATTGATGTCCAAACTCATGACTTGCAATTAAATTAAAATGATCAGAATTAGGGTTGCTATGTACTGTATATGCACTTCCTTTAGAACCTGTTGTACATACACAAGCAATACAACCTGCGTTTCCGTATATAGAACCTTCATAGGCAAATAAATGACCTATATCATAATTAGAATCACCAATAATTGTATCTATTGTATTTTGAATTATTAAATTATCAACATTGTAAGGATCTGTAAAAGTATCTAAGAAAATTATCGCATCATTATTTGAAATTAACTGCATAGTCACTCCAAAATCTCTTTCAAAAATACCATTGATTCTCGTTAACGATTGGTTTATTGCAGCTAACACCTTTCCTTTTCGTTCTTCATCTGTTGTTTCAAAACCATCAAGATAGAATTGCGAATATTCTCCAGTTGTTGATATAGCCGCTCTGTAAAGTCTTAAATGACTATCATTTGCATTTCTATTTGTTAAACCAGATGATGTTATTTCTCTTCTTGCCGATTCTATGGTGGTACATTCAAAATCTGAACTTGACTCATCCAATTCATTTCTTGAAAAAACAGCATAAACACCATTATTATAATCTAATGGCTTTATAAGTGTTGTTGGTCTATCGAGATTAAAAATAGAAACGGATAATCCTAATGAAGGTGAATAACTAATACGCGCAGTAGCCCCATTATTTATACCTTTTCCAATATATGCTTTTATTTGAGGATATTTTGCTTCTAGTTCTGGATGAAAATTTGAAGCTTCAAATAGTTGATAGCTATTTAATTCTCCTTTTTCATTAGGTAAAGAAATCACTATTTGAGATCTTTTTTGTGTTAAGCGGTTAGGAGCCTTTTTAAAAAAATTAAGCAGAGATGCAGTATTTAAATTAAACTCTATATGCTCTAAAGGGACTTCATCTTTTGTAATATTTGAGTGTTTTGTTACGGTTTGAAACCAATAAGAATCTTGTGCGCTTATATTTATAGATAATACTATAAATACTATAAAAGCGAAGTAGTTTTTAGACATAAAAGTAGGAAAGGTTAGAATGGTGCGATTTAGTTTTCTCTCAAATATAGATGCTTTTGAAATAAAATGCTTTCAAAAAAAGTTTATTAGACGAAATGCTTTATAAACAGACCATGTGCATCTTTTATATACATTACCTTATAATTTAATAACTTACAAGGCCTAAGCACTACCTGTAGCTGTTAATTTATATCTATAATTGTCCTATGAGTTACAAATTAATCCCTAATAAGCACACCTTAGAGCTAATAAAAGCATTAATATGTGTATAAATTCGCATCAAATAGATGTGGTTTTCTATTTTTGCTAAATCGGATTTATATAAATGAGCTTTAAATATTCAAAAAAAGATAAATTAAAAAGCAAAAAGCTAATCGAACAGCTTTTTACAGATGGAAAAGCAGTAACAGCTTACCCACTAAAATTGGTATATCTTAAAACCGAATTTGAAGATGGATCTCAACTTAAAACAGGTGTTTCTGTAAGTAAGCGTTTGCACAAAACAGCGGTTTCTAGAAACCAAATAAAACGTTTGTTACGCGAAGCTTACAGACTTAATAAACCATTATATTTTAACAATAGTTCTGCGTCTTTTGCGTTTATGATTTTGTACCTTAGTAAAGATGGAACAACTTTTGATAAACTAAATGATAGTATGAAATTATTGTTTAGGAAATTTACCGACAAAACTTCTAACAAATGAAAAAACTCCTACATAAAAAAATAATACTTCCAGTGTTGGCTGTGCTTATATTTACTAGCACTACAGCATTTAAAAACGATTTTTTTGAAATTGCTAAGCAAATAGAAATATTTACAACGCTTTTTAAAGAAATTAACATGAATTATGTAGATGATACTAATCCTGGCGACTTAATGGATACAGCCATTAAAAGCATGTTAGACGATTTAGATCCTTATACACAATTTTACAACGAACAAGATGTCGAGGCCTCTAGAATTAATAATGCAGGCGATTACACAGGTATTGGAGCAAAAGTATTAACCTTAAAAGATAAATTGGTAATCGTTGAACCTTACCAAGGTTATGCTGCAGATAAAGCTGGTCTTAAAGCTGGTGATGAAATTATTAAAGTAGATAAAGTTGCCGTAGCAGATTTTAAAGAAGATGCTGCAAATTTATTGCAAGGAGCTTCAGGTACTGAAGTTTCTTTAGTTTATAAACGTCAAGGAAAAACCAATACGGTAAAAATTATTAGAGAATCTTTAGAAATTAAAGCAGTCCCACACTATGCTATGGTAGATGAAAAAACGGGTTATGTTGTGTTAAGAAAATTTAATGATAAAGCGTCTTCCGAAACAATTAGAGCCATTAAAGCATTAAAAAACCAAGGAGCTACACAGTTAATTTTAGATTTAAGAGGAAATCCTGGTGGTTTACTTCACGAGGCTGTTAACGTGACTAATATTTTTGTTCCTAAAGATCAGTTGGTGGTAACAACTAAATCTAAAGTAAAAAAATATAATAAAACTTATTATACCAAACGCGAACCTATTGATACACAAATTCCATTAGTGGTTTTAATAGACGGAAGAAGTGCTTCTGCAAGTGAAATTGTATCTGGTGCTTTACAAGATATGGATCGTGCTGTGGTAGTTGGTACAAGAAGCTTTGGAAAAGGTCTTGTACAACGTCCAAAACCACTAACGTATGGTACACAAATGAAAATTACTATTTCTAGATATTATACTCCATCTGGCCGTTGTATTCAAGCATTAGATTATTGGAATAGAGATGAAAATGGAAAAGCTACAAGAACTCAAAAAGAAAATTACAATGCCTTTAAAACTAAAAATGGACGCGATGTTTTTGACGGTGGAGGTGTACAACCTGATATTGAAGTAGAATTTGCAAAACAAACACCAATTACTAAAGCAATATCAAATGAAAATTTAGTATTCAACTTTGCAACCAATTATTATTACAACAATAAAGTTGAAAATCTAAACAGCTTTGAGTTTTCCGATTCTGACTTCAAAAAATTTAAAAACTATATAAAAACAAGTGGTTTCAATTTTGAAACTAAAACTGAAAAAGCCTTAACAAATGCCATTAACGTAGCAAAAGAAGAAGAGCTTGATGCTGTAATTACATCAGAATATGCTAACTTAACTAAAGCATTACAAGCCTATAAATCTAATGCTATTGATGAAAACAAAACGCAATTAAAATCATTACTTACAGACGAAATTATTAAACGTTATTTCTACAGTGAAGGTTTATATACCTATTACACTGCTCACAATGCTGAAATTAAAAAAGCCATAAATATTCTTAATAATCCGCTACAATACGCAAGTATTTTGAGATAGAAATTTATTTTTTTTATATTTAACATCATAAATGTTTTCTGTAAGTAAGAAAATTATAATAAAATGAGACCCCTAATTATCCTTTTATGCCTATGCTTTCAATTCTCTTTTTCTCAAAAAGAAATGAAGCACGAGGTTTATTTTGAAACTGATCAACACGATATACCAGAAACAGAACACAGTAGGTTATTACTTTTTCTATCTACAATTGAAGATATTGATATAGAAAAAGTTACAATTTATGGTTTTACAGATGATAGAGGTAGTGATAATTATAATCTCGTCTTATCTCAAAATCGTGCAGATGCCATAAAAGAAGTGTTTTCTAATAACGAATTTGATGAGTCTAAAATGACCAATGTTGATGGAAAAGGTAAAATTTTAGTCAATATTATTCGTGAAGATGACCTTAATAAAATACGAGGTTTAAATCGTAAAGTTGAAATCATTGTTACTCCTGTCTATCCTCCAAAGGAAAAAGAAGAAAAGCCTGAAAAAAATAATCCAGAAGACTTGTTAAAAGGAGATTTAAAAGAAGGAGATAAAATATTACTTGACAATTTACTATTTAGAACAGGCTATAGTTATTTAACAAAAGACTCGAAAAAAGTACTAGATAAAATTGCTGAAATATTAGCAGAACGTACTAACATTTACTTTACTATTGAAGGCCATGTATGTTGTACTCAAGGTAATAGAGATGCTGTAGATAGAAAAACAAAAAAGCGTAATCTTTCTGTTGCGCGCGCTAAGTATATTTATGATTATTTAGCAGACAAAGGAGTAAAACATTACCGAATGAAATATGTTGGTATGCGACGTAAAGCTCCTTTGGGTGGTGAGCCTGAGTTAGATAGACGTGTAGAAATCTTAGTAACTAGAATTTACGATAAATAATAGTTTGTTTTCCTTAGTAAATAATTAAGAACGCAACATAGCAATATGAGGAATACCATCTTCGAGATATTCTTCTCCTACTTCCTTAAAATCTAAATTATTATAAAAACGTTTTAAATACGTTTGTGCAGAAATTCTAATGATGGTTTCATTATAATAAGTTTTAATAGCCTCTATAGAAGCGTTCATTATTGTATATCCATATTTATATTGCCGTTCTTTTTGTTCTACTACGACTCTACCAATACTAGCTTCTTTAAAATAATCTCCAGGTTTAAAAATTCTTGTATAAGCAACTAATTTTTCATTTTTATAACCTAAAACATGAAGTGCCTTTTGATCTTTACCATCAATGTCTTGATATATACAATCTTGTTCTACTACAAAGACTTCACTTCTTAATTGAAGTAAATCATATAACTCTACTATAGAAAGTTCGTTAAAAGCGCTTATTTTAGTTGTTATCATAGTTAATCTTGTACAATGACCTCTTTAGGGTCTTCTTTATTAAACTCTGGTTGAATGGTAACATGATTAATATTAAATTCATCATGTAAAACAGTTTCGATATCTAGAAGTAAATCATTAAACTCTGTAGTAGAAATGTCTTCTTTTAAGTCTAAATGGGCTTCTAAGTGCAACTCATCGTCACTCAAATTCCAAATATGTACATGATGTAATTTGCTAACTTTTGGTAGTTTATTAACTGTTCTTACAACCGCTTTAATATTAATATTATCTGGTGTAAACAGCATTAGCATTTTAGTAGATGTCTTTAACAAATCGTAACCTACCCAAATTAAATACAATGCAATTAATAAGGTTAGTAAACTATCTACCCAAAACAGTTGATAATATTTCATTAATAAACCACCAATGAGTACAGCTACACTAGCCAACATATCTGTAAGTAAATGCAGATAAGCAGAACGCATATTAATATTATTTTTAGCATCTTTTCTTAATAATAAAACACTAAGACCATTACCTATAATGGCGACAATGGCTAACCAAATAACTAAACCAGATTCTATTTCTTGTGGATTTTTAAAACGTTTTACAGCTTCAAAAATTAAGATTATTGCTACAATAATTAACGTACTAGCATTAATAAAGGCAGCTAAAATTTCGGCACGTTTATAACCAAAAGTTCTATCAATAGATGCTTTTTGCTTCGATAATTTAGCAGCTACATAACTAACTATTAAAGAAATAACATCGCTAAAATTATGTAAAGCATCGCTGAGTAATGAAAGACTACCAGAAACAAAACCACCAATAACTTGAGCTACAGTAATAACAATATTTAGAAGTATTGAAATTAAAAGCTTTTGACCCTTTAAGTCTTTAGAATTATGCGAATGGTTGTGTGAATGACTCATTTAACATGATAATGGAATCTTATCTACACGGTTTTGATGACGACCACCTTCAAATTTAGTTTCTAAAAAGGTATCTACCATTTTTATAGCTTGCGGAATTGATGTAAAACGTGCTGGAATACAAATAATATTAGCATTGTTATGCAAACGTGTTAATTCCGTTATTTCATTTGTCCAACAAACTCCAGCTCTTACATGCTGGTATTTATTAGCTGTCATTGCTACACCATTTGCACTGCCACAAATTAGTATCCCAAAATCTACTTTTTTAGCCTCAACATCTTTTGCTACAGGATGTACAAAATCTGGATAATCTACACTATCTAAAGTGTCTGTTCCATAGTTATTAATAGTATAACCTTTAGCTTCTAAATGCTTTACTATAGCAAATTTATAATCTGGTCCTGCGTGATCGTTTCCTATTGAGATTGTCATGTTGTATTGAATTAATTTAATACAACAAAGTTACGAATAAAAATAGCCCTATTGTTTTTGCTTTAAGACTTCTTTATAAAATTATCTTTCTCATTTTTTTTGTTATATATCTTAAATATTACACAGTTCGTAAACTATTAGTTTTATTTAGTATATGTATTATATAAAAAAACCTTGAGACATGTCTCAAGGTTTTTTAAGTATATTATTAATAGAGTGGTTATACTTATTTTATTAATTTTCTTGTAAAACTACCTTTATCCGTTGTAATTCTTACCAAGTACATACCAGATACTAAATGACTTGTTGCAATATTAGTACTCGTAGATTTTAGAATTAATTTTCCTGAAATATTGTATACACTTACGTCGTTTAGAACATCAGCATTGTTAAGTTTAATTTGTAATTGATCTTTTATTGGATTTGGTCCAACAAACACTTTAGTAGCATCAAATTCTATATCACTTAATGGAGCACTACAGTTTTCTCTATAACTACAAATTGCATCTTTTTGCCAATTAACATAAATACCAGAAACTGAAGTTGCATCTGCTTCATTTGCTACAGTAATACAATCTAAATTTGGAGTATTTAAGGCATTTAAAATATTTAAATTTGTATTTAAACTTACATTTAAATCACTAATTAAAGTGTTATTAACAAATAAGTCAGTTAATGCTATATTATTACTTACGTTTACATTAGTTACCGAAGTAAAAGAAACATCTAAAACAGTTAGTTCTACAAAATCTTCAATACCTGTTAAATCAGCTACACCAGTATTATTTAAATCTACAGAATTTACATGCTTTATATTAGCTGTAGGTACATAATTATCTATTGGTGCTACATCATAACCTTGATCAATTAAATACTGCTCAAAAACATTATCTGGTACATAAGTAAAATTACAGCTTTCACTATAATTACAAGCTTCATCTTTTTCCCATTGTAAATAAATTCCTGTACCTGCATTTGCTGCTGCTTCATCTGCTACAGTAATACAATATAAGTTATCAGTGCTTGTAGTTTTTAAAGTAGTTAAAACACTATTATTACTAACATCTAAACTACTTATTAATGTATTGTAAATAGATAAATAAGTTAAAGACGTATTATTACTTAAATCTAAACTAATTATTGGAGTATCAGAAACACCTAAAACCTCTAAAGACGTATTATTACTTACATCTAAACTATTAATTTCTGTATTAGTAATAAACAAAGTAGTTAATGCTGTATTTGCACTTACATCTAAACTATTTAAAAGTGTATTATCTGCATATAAATTAATTAATGCAGAATTATTACTAACATCTAAACTACTTATTGAAGTATCATAGATATTTAAAGTAGTTAATGCTGTATTTGCACTTACATCTATATTAAGTACTAAAGTACTAGAAATATTTAAATTAGTTAACGCTGCAAAATCTTCTATACCTGTTAAGTCTGTAACATTTTTATCATATAAGTTTACTGTATCTATGTTAGCAATATTAGCTGTTAATACATAATTGTCTAATACGGTATCATAACCTTCGTCTATTAAATATTGTTCAAAAACATCATCTGGGAGATATGTTTGTTGAGAATTAGAAAAGTTTAAAAATAATACACTAAATAAAAACGATAAATAAAATAATTTTAGTTTCATAATTGTAGGTTTTATAAATTAATAAATTTGGAATTTGGTACAATGATATATCAAGTTTTTCTATTTTGTATCAAATTAGTTTTTCATCGATTTTTTAAGCAAAAAAAAACATCAAATCGATAATTTTTGTATTTTATAGCTAGTAAACTACTAGTGTATAATGTGTTATGGAGATTGAAAATTTTAAAGAATAATTAAATTTTTATTAGACTTTTACTAATTATCTTCTAGAAATTCCTTTTTTGGTAAAACTATTTAATAGTTATAAATCTTACTTTTTATAGCTTGTAGAAATAATGGTATTTGAAGTTGTTAGAACTCATTTTCACGAAACATATAAAATGATTAATTCTGTTAAATTTTAAAGAATAATTTAATTACTAGCATCTAAATTACTTGGATCTATTAATAATGCTACTCATTATATAAGTATATAAAGTTCTATTCTAAACTTAATCTATTAAATACCACTCAAAAACATTATCTAGTATTTAGGTTTGTTAATAGTTATGATAACATACCTTATAACTTGTTAATAAGTGTTCACAAGTCTTTAAAACTAAAATTAGGTTTATTCATTAATTTTTTCAAACAAAAATAGAGATGAGATAACCAAATAAGTTAGTTGTTTTTTTCGCCGAAGTTATTAAACATCATTTATAGTGAAATGAACAAGATTTTAAAATAAACATATCAGTCATTTCTATTAACATTCGTTATTAACAGTTGTTAATAGCTTTTTAATTTAGCTTAAAAATGAAGCGTTTAGATGTAAACTTAATGTTAACTAAAATGTTGTAAAATGTAAATTACGATTAATCAAAATAAAACTTCAAAAAGTTATACTAGCTATTAACAGACTATAATAACCATTATTTTATTTTTTAAATTTTAAAAGAAAAATGATAATATGTATATATATGTTGATAACATCGTTTTTTAGCAATAATGACTAATTATTAGAATTAAAAATCTAATAGATTTATACTTCTTAGATTTTCTTGTTTTGAAAAATAAATTTCCAACGTTTAAATTATCGCTATTTAAAAGTGTTTACTAAATACGTTAAAAATAAACTTCTGGTTTATATGCAGTAGAAATAGAAACTACCTAAAGAAAAAGGCGATAAAAAGTTGATTATAGACTAGTTTTAATACTATACTTTTAAAGCAAAGCTCTGTGAAATTTACAGTGCTTTTCCATTAATTTAACGTTCTATAAACATCATTAAAAAATTAAAACGTAACTTTGTAGCAAACTTAATAACCTCTCTTCGCCTTAATTAAGTTTTAAATTAGAATTCCTATCACTTATAGGAAATGAATATGATTACAAATTAAATGACAAAAAAGAAACACAGGAAACCTTCACATAACAAGATTTCCAACCTTACAAATACAATTCTTAGTATTTTAAAAAAAGAAAGAAACTCAACTTTTAACTATAAACAAATTGCAGCTAAACTAGGCGTTAATGATGCTAGTAGTCGCAACCAAATTATAAAGAAACTTCAACAACTTAAAGCAAAACAAGAGATTGAAGAAGTAGAACGTGGCAAATTTAAAGCTATAGTAAATACAGAATATCATACAGGTATTTTAGATTTAGCAGCTAAAGGAAACGGTTATATTATTTGCGATGATTTTGAAGAAGATATCTTCATCGCTTCAAACAATATTAATAAAGCTTTAAATGGAGACGAAGTAGAGTTCTATGCCTATAAACGAAAACATAGAGGCAAACAAGAAGGAGAAATTACTAACATTATAAAACGTGCAAAAACGGAATATGTTGGTACCATTCAAATTCATGAGAAAAAGAATTTTGCCTTTGTTGTAGTAGATAGCAATAAAATGTATACTGATATTTTTGTACCTATCAATAAAATTAATAAAGCCGAAGATGGTGATAAAGTATTGGTTGCTCTAGAAGATTGGCCAGAAAAATCAGATTCACCAAACGGTAAAGTTATTGAAGTACTTGGTAAACCAGGTGAACATGGTACTGAGATTAACTCTATTATGGCAGAATATGGATTACCAATGGAGTTTCCGCACGAAGTTGAAGCATATGCTAACAATATTGATTTAGAAATTAAACCTGAAGAAATAGCAAAACGTCGCGATATGCGTAAAGATTTAACCTTTACCATAGACCCTAAAGACGCTAAAGATTTTGATGATGCCTTATCCTTTAAAGTTCTAGATAATGGCTTATATGAGATTGGAATTCATATTGCAGACGTTTCTCACTATTTACAACCCGGAACTGTTTTAGATGATGAAGCTTACGAGCGTGCAACCTCTATTTATTTAGTAGATAGAGTAGTGCCTATGTTGCCAGAAGTTTTATCTAATGGAGCGTGTTCATTACGTCCACACGAAGAAAAATATACCTTTTCTGCAGTGTTTCAAATGAATGATAAATGCGAAATTAAAAACGAGTGGTTTGGTAGAACCGTAACCTACTCTGATGCGCGTTTTGCATACGAAGAAGCACAAGCTATTATTGAAAATAATGCAACAATTAATGAAGTTGATGTATTAAAACACAAAGAAAAAATTGATACAACTATTCCTGCTGAAGTATCGTTAACTGGAGAAGAATACCAAACTTCTGTAGAAGTAGCTCAAGCTACAATTAAAATGAACCAGCTGGCACGTAAAATGCGAAATGCACGTATGCGAGATGGTGCTATTTCTTTTGATAAGGTCGAAGTAAAATTCGATTTAGATGAAGAAGCAAATCCAGTAGGAGTATTTTTTAAGACCAGTAAGGATGCTAATAAAATGATTGAAGAGTTCATGTTATTAGCGAACAGAAAGGTCTCAGAATTTGTTGGAAAACAAAAGAAAACCTTTGTGTATCGTGTGCATGATGAGCCAGATGAATCAAAATTAGCTCAGCTTCAAACTATTGTAGCGCGTTTTGGACATAAATTAAATTTTAAAGATAAAGGAAGTATTGCATCATCTTTAAATAACTTACTAAAAGATGTTGTTGGTAAAAAAGAACAAAATTTAGTAGATACACTTACTATAAGAACCATGTCTAAAGCCGAATATACCACACATAATATTGGTCATTACGGTTTGGCATTCGATTATTACAGTCACTTTACATCGCCAATTCGTCGTTATCCAGATGTGATGGCACATCGTTTATTACAACAGTATTTGGATGGCGAAAAATCTGCTAACGAAGAGATTTACGAAGAACGTTGTAAACATTCTAGTAATATGGAATATTTAGCTACAAAAGCAGAACGTGATTCTATTAAGTATATGCAAATTCGTTTTATGCAAGATCATCAAGACGAAGAGTTTTTAGGTGTAATTTCTGGAGTTACTGATTGGGGCATTTATATAGAAATAATTTCTAATAAATGTGAAGGTATGGTTAGTGTAAGGGATATGAAAGATGATCATTACCAATTTGATCAAGATCAATATGCTATGATTGGTAATAAATCAAAAACCATGTATCAACTCGGAGATGAAGTAATTGTAAAAGTTAAAAATGCAGATTTAACTAAAAAGCATTTAGATTTTTATATGGTTGGCAAACCAGAAATAAGCAATGAATAATTACAATTTTATACTGTTATGAAGAGGTTTTAAAAACTTATTAAAAACAATTAGAATTGTAACTTTACAGTATAAAACGTACTATTAAGAAAAATATTCAAATTATGATCCTGACCACAACCAATTCAATAGAAAACCATAACATAATAGATTACTTAGGCATAGTAACAGGAGTTGCAATTAATAAAGAAGCTATTTCAATGGGTTTTAGTATGTCTAAGTATTATACCAAACTGCAAAATAACATAGAAACTGTAAAAGAAGAAGCATTTCAAAGTTTACAAAATAATGCTGCAAAACTAAAAGCCAATGCAGTTGTTGGAATAAAAATAGAAATTGAACTCACAGCAAGTAATTATGCTATGGTTTCTGTAACAGGAACTGCTGTAAAAGTTGCCGTTTAATTATGCAAACAAGTACAAAAGCTAGTATTTATGTTTTCCTAATATTCTTAATCACTTATTTAATTTTAAGGTTTGGAATTCAAATGCTATTCGAAGATATTAACATCTATTTATTAACAGCTATTTCGGCTATATTAACTTTAATTTTATCACCACAAAGACGTATTGTAAGAAAGCGTTCTGGTGATGAAATTCAATTGAAATGGATATTTAGTAATAAGGTAATTGTCTTGAAATAAAATATTTAAGCACCTTCCTATATTTTTCGTTTAACCATTTATACCGTTTTACAAGGTGATGGACTAAAAACGTATGTAATATCAGTTGAGTTTCTTACATTTGTGTAAACCGCAAGTTTTACATGTTAGACGATATCTTAACAGCCATTCCCTTCGGAATAATCTTAGCCTTTACCATTGGTCCTGTGTTTTTTGTTTTATTAGAAACCAGTGTTACTAAGGGGTTTAGAAGCGCTATTGTATTTGATCTTGGTGTTATTTTTGCAGATATTGTTTTTATCCTCGTTATTTTTAAAAGTACAGATACCCTTTTAGATAAAATAAAAGACGATCCAAAATTATTGGTTTTTGGAGGAACTTTATTAGTTATTTACGGACTCATTAGTTTTGTAAAAACTTCAAAATCATTCCGATCTATAGTTAGAGAACATCACAAAATTGTACTTCCAAAGAAAGATTATGGTAAGCTTTTTATTAAAGGTTTTCTGCTCAATTTTATTAATATTGGTGTACTGTTAGGTTGGTTAGGTTTTATTGTTATTGGGACATCTATTACAACTTCAGATAATGGAGTTACCATATTTATTGTAACCATGTTAGTGTCTTATTTTTTAGCAGATCTTTTTAAGATTGCAGCTGCAAAACGTTTAAAAAGTAAATTAACACCTAGACGTATTTTTAAGACTAAAAAAATTGTATCTCTAATTATTTTAATTTTTGGTATTATACTTCTAAGTCAAGGCTTATTTCCCGAGCTTTATGAGAAAAGTATGGAACAAATTGAAAAGGTTAATCCTATAGATTAAGCATTTCCACAGATTTTGTTGGTGTATAAAATAAGTACTAAAGCTATTTTATAATATTATTAGTAAATTCAACGCCATTGTATTTCTGTTTTCTACTAATTCTTGGAATAAAATTAACCTCAATAGATATAATAAAGGCATCACACAATCCATCAATTATTTTACATCAGATGCTACTATTATTAAAGCGTATGAAATCGATGAAAATAAGCTACTTCAAAATGCCAACACAAAAGCAGCATTAGTTAAGAATAGCAATCATGTACCTAAAGTATTTTCATTTTTTCGCTGTTATTTATAAACACTCAAACGAAACTCATAGAAATTAAATTATCGTTTTGGAACTATCTTAATGTTGTAAAAAATAGCTGGCATGAGCTATCATCCTTCAAAAGGATGGTTTATAGTTTTTTAATAGGAGTCCTAATACTTGGGTATTTACTCATAAAAGTACTATCTATCCTGTTTAATGCGCTAACGCTTAGTATTAATTCATTTACAACCTTAGGTTTTGGGGAAATTCCTATTAAAGGAATCGGTAGATATTTAGCCATAGTAGAAGGCTTTATTGGTTGGATCTTTCTAACCTTATTCAGTGTGACTTTAATCTCTCAAATATTAAGTTAGATTAGTAAAACACCTTATAGAAGTTGAAGGTGTTTTGAGGTCATTAAAACGTTAGAATTCGAACCTCGTATCTATTAATCTAAGTTTCCTACTAAATTATAAATAGAAACGTCTCAACATAAATAGAAGGCTTTTTGAGGTCACTAAAGGTTAGGATTCGAATCGCGTATCTATTAATCTAAATTTTTTTAAAATTTAAAAATAAAAAAAGCTTCTAAGAAAACTTAGAAGCTTTTTGAGGTGTCGAGCGGATTCGAACCGCTGTAGATGGTGTTGCAGACCACTGCCTAGCCACTCGGCCACGACACCCTTTTTTTCCTTTGAAAAAGGAATCTCATCAATTTAAATTTGATTTAACGAGAGCGCAAATATAAAAATTATATATGTTTTAGCCTAAATAGCTTTACTTTTTTCGCTTCTGGCTCATTTTTATTGTAACCATTTCAACGTCACCACCTATTGGCGGATTAATTTTACTCACAGCAACTGTAGCTTTGGTAATTAATGCTTCTTCATTAAAAACACGATTCAAAATACGCTTAGCAACCGTTTCTAAAAGCTTAGATGGTTTAGCCATTTCTTCCCTCACAATTTTATTCAGTAATACATAATCTACAGTATCATTCAATTCATCAGATGCTGCGGAGGTTTGTAAATTAGCCTTTACTTCAATATCTACTCTGTAATCACTACCAATAGCGGTTTCTTCTTTTAAACAGCCATGATTAGCAAATACTCTTATATTTTCAACTTTTATAATTCCCATAAAGCAAAAATAATATAAAAGATAATAGAGCGAAGCAGTCTTTACGCTTTTCTAATTCGTAAACAAATCAAAAATATTACTCAATGCACCAGTTTTAGCTTTATAGAATTCAGTATACGTGCACTTTTTACAAGTAACAGATGTAAATTTTTGTTTTAAATATCAAAGATCTTTGAAAACGTGTCACCAGTGCTTTTCAATTGCTCTACTGTACAAATAGTATTATGACATTTCGGACATTTGTAATTCATAATGGTATTAGATTTTTGATTTATACTATCATTATAAAAACATAAATTAATGTTACAATTTGTTTAATTTTACCACCTAGAATAATGATGTTGAGAATTGTAGCTGTATAAGGGTTTTACCTAACAGCTAATACTTAACAGCTAACACCTAAAATAATGTCAGAAGAAATAAAGTCACTCAATTTTATTGAGCATATTATAGAAGAAGATTTAGCCAACGGTTTGTCAAAAGATAAATTGCGCTTTCGTTTTCCACCAGAGCCAAATGGGTATTTACACATTGGTCATACCAAAGCTATTGGTATTAGTTTTGGGTTAGGAGAGAAGTACAACGCACCTGTAAATTTAAGGTTCGATGATACCAATCCTGCCAAAGAAGAACAAGAATATGTAGATGCTATTAAAAAGGATGTTGCTTGGTTAGGTTATCAATGGGAAAATGAATTGTATTCTTCAGATTATTTTCAACAATTATACGATTGGGCTGTACAATTAATTAAAGATGGAAAGGCCTATGTAGATAGCCAGTCGTCTGAAGCTATGGCAGAACAAAAAGGGACACCAACACAACCTGGTGTAGATGGTCCATACAGAAATCGTTCTGTTGAAGAAAATTTAGACCTTTTTGAACGTATGAAAAATGGTGAGTTTGAAGAAGGTGCACATATTCTGCGTGCAAAAATAGACATGCAACATCCTAACATGTTAATGCGTGATCCTATTATGTATCGTGTTTTAAAGAAACATCATCACCGTACAGGTAATGATTGGTGTATTTATCCTATGTACGATTGGACACATGGAGAAAGCGATTATATAGAGCAAGTATCTCACAGTTTGTGTTCTTTAGAATTTAAGCCACATAGAGAACTTTATAACTGGTTTAAAGAGCATATCTATAACTATGCTTCAGATACGCTTCCAATGTTACCTAAACAACGCGAATTTGCACGTCTTAACCTTAGTTATACTATAATGAGTAAGCGTAAATTACTTAAATTAGTAGAAGAAGGTATTGTGTCTGGTTGGGATGATCCGCGAATGCCTACGATTTCAGGTTTACGTCGCAGAGGTTATACCCCAAATTCTATTAGAAAATTTATAGAAAAAGTTGGTGTAGCTAAACGCGAAAATGTCATTGATGTCTCGCTTTTAGAATTCTGTATTCGCGAAGATTTAAACAAAACAGCCAATCGTGTAATGGCGGTTTTAGATCCTATAAAAGTAGTGATCACTAATTATCCTGAAGATAAAGAGGAATGGTTAGAAGCTGAAAATAATCAAGAAGATGATTCAGCAGGCTATAGAAAAGTACCATTTTCTAGAGAAGTTTATATAGAACGAGACGATTTTAAAGAAGAAGCCGGAAACAAGTATTTTAGGTTAAAACTTGGAGGAGAAGTCCGATTAAAAAATGCTTATATCATTAAAGCGAATGATGTGGTAAAAGATCAAAATGGAGCTATTCTTGAAGTGCATTGTACCTATGATGAAGATACATCTAAAAAGGTTAAAGGAACTTTACATTGGGTGTCTATAAAGCATGCTATTATAGCCGAAATTAGAGAGTATGATCGTTTGTTTAGTCATGAATCTCCTGATAGTGATAAAGACAAAGATTTTATGGAATTTATAAATCCGAAATCTTTAACCATTAAAACAGGTTATTTAGAACCAAGTTTAGCAACAGTTGAAGTAGGAGAGCAGTTTCAGTTTCAACGTTTAGGTTATTTTAATGTTGATGATGATTCTACAGCTGAAAAATTGGTATTTAATAAAACTGTAGGATTAAGAGATAGTTGGGCAAAGCAAAAACCAAAACCTCAGAATAATCAAAATCAGAATAAAGCAAAACCGCAACAACAAAAACGTTCGGCAATTAGTGTAATTCAACAGTTTGGAAAAAAATATACCAATTTATCTGAAGAAAAGCAGTTAAAAGTTAAATCTGAAATACAAGAGCTAGCTAAAGATGTTTCTTACGATGATTTAGAGCCTTTATTTGGCACTGCAGTAAAAAAAGCAGGTACTCGTATCGCAGTTTTAATTGCGTTAAAAGAGTTGCTTAAAAATGGCTTAGAGCGAAATGATGCAATTAACGAGTTTATTGAGAAGGCTAAAGCGGATAAAAATGAGGTGTTAGTTGCTGAAGCTTCTGAAATTTAACATTTTTTTGAGAGATATTTTGTCTTAATATTCATAAATTTAGGGATATACCATACAATTATGAATATATCACAAAAATTACTTACTGAACTTTCAACAGTTACAAGAGACATTGAAGACAATTATCCTGAACTTCAAAAACATTTAGATGAAACTAGAAGTACATTGCCTCAAGGGGCTAATGGTACAGCAAGTATCAATGAAGAAGATTTGAAAAATTATTTAAATGAATTAAAAGAAATTCGAGATAAATATAAAGAAGAAGGACATTAGCACTTTATATTATTTTAACTTTATTAGAAACCTCATAAATCAAACTTATGAGGTTTTTTTGTACATTTAAATTCTAACTAACACATTAAAATTCATGGAATTACCAATTAACCCAATCGCTATTCCAATTGCAGCAGTAGCTGCTTTATTTGTAGGTGCTTTATGGTATAACCCAAAATTTGGATTCGGAATCGCTTGGATGCGAGAATCTGGAATGACAGAAGAGCGTATAAAAAGTGGAAATATTGCAACTATTTTTGGCTTAACACTAGTGTTTGCTACTATGTTGAGTTTTTTATTAATGCAATTTACTAATCATCAATGGGGAGCTTTAAGTATGGTAGGAGCAGAGCCAGAATTAGCAAAACCATCTTTTGAAGCGTTTATGGCCGATTATGGAGACACATTTAGAACGTTTAAGCATGGTGCCTTACATGGAGCTATGTTTGGAATACTAGGTGCACTTCCAATTATAGGAACTATCGCTTTATTTGAGCGTAAAAGCGCAAAATATATTTTTATAAATTCTGGTTACTGGATTGTAACGTTAGCAGTTATGGGAAGTATTATTTGCGGTATGTAATATGTGAATATAAAAAAACCTCTAAATATAATTTTAGAGGTTTTTTTATGTTATAATATTCTATTTAGAGTTTTTCAACTTTTACATCATCTTCTGGGATGTCTAGTGCAGTTTCAAAATTTGGTAATATATTATCTGCTAAAGCCTTATTTTTAAGTTGCTTTGCTTCAATAAACCACCAATGTTTACCAGTTTCATTATAGATACCTAAAAGATAGCTTTTAGAAGAAATACGTTGTTCAGACATTTTCATCTGATTATAACCTTCAACGACACAACGAAATTGATCTTGTTCTTTTACAATTTCAGAAACACTAATGATATCAGCTTTTTCAAATACAAAACCTTGTGCTTTCATACCATCAAAAGTTGTTTTTAAAACTTGCATAGCAGCATCTTTTCCTCCCATCATATCCAATACAGAAGGAAGTGTATAATTGAGAAGTGTTTCAAAATCCATATCTAATGTGGCTTTTGAAGTTGTTTTAGCATCCTTTAGAGCATCTGCTTTTGTTTGTGAAAACACATTTACACTTGTAGCTATTAAAACCAATAGCATTAATTTTTTTAATTTATTCATCGTTCTTTTTTTTGTTTTTAGCGGCTTTCATGGCTTCACCAATTTGGTTACTTGCAGTAAAACTAGCAACCATATCGTTTAGCATTTGACTTCCTGCTTGTGGTGAATTAGGTAATAATATTAAGTTACTATTGGTTTCTTGTCCAATAGCTTGTAATGTATCGTAATGTTGGGTAACAACAATTAGTGCAGAAGCTTCTTGTGAGTTAATACCAACTCTATTTAAAACATCTACAGATTCTTCTAATCCTCGAGCAATTTCACGACGCTGGTCTGCAATACCTTGACCTTGTAAGCGCTTACTTTCTGCTTCTGCTTTTGCTTTTTCTACAATTAAAATACGTTGCGCATCACCTTCATATTGTGCAGCAGTTTTTTCTCTATCGGCAGCATTAATACGATTCATTGCTATTTTTACTTGTGGATCAGGATCAATATCGGTAACTAAAGTTCTAATAATGTCAAACCCATAGTCCATCATTGCATCATTTAATTCTGCTTTTACCGCTAAGGCAATATCGTCTTTTTTAACAAAGACATCATCTAATTTCATTTTTGGTACTTCAGCACGTACCACATCAAAGACATAACTCGTAATCTGTTCATGTGGATAATCGAGTTTATAAAAAGCATCATAAACACTTTCCGTTACAACTTTGTATTGCACAGAAACTTTTAGTTTTACAAATACATCATCCAAAGTTTTAGTCTCAATAATAACATCTAATTGTTGAATCTTTAAACTTAATTTTCCAGCAATTTTATCTACTAACGGAATTTTAAGTTTTAATCCAGAATGTCTAATACTGTGAAATTTACCAAAACGCTCTATAATGGCTGCTGTTTGTTGTTTCACCACAAAAAATGATGAAACTAAAATGATAAGTCCAAAGAATATAATTGGAACGAAAATAAATTGACCCATAGCACGTTTTTTTAAGGTTAAACAATACGAGACTCTAAAAGTAAATTATTTTACTTAGGTTTGCCTCTATCAGCTTTAAAAATAGCATGAAAAACATACAATCTCTCTTATTAGTACTTATTTGTTTAACATTTGTTACAAATAGTTTTGCTCAGCGCAAAAATTATAAAATTCAAAATGGCATTGGTTTACAAGGTGGAATTACCCAATTTGATATTCAAACAGATAATTTTGAAACTAAAAAAAATTCAGGTTATATAGGTGGAATGTCAGCATCTGTAGATATTCCGCATCGATGGTATAATGTGAGCTATAACATTCAATTATCTGAAAATTATGTAGATATTAAAGCGTTAGCATTAGGAAACTTAACTGAAGAATTTGTTGAGTACAAACTATTTGTTGCTAACATTTCGTTTTTATTTCATATAAAACTTATAAGTAATAATTTAACCTTAGATGTTGGTCCTATGTTACAATACAATAGTGAGTTAGAGCTTAAAGATGAAGCTAAAGAAGGATATTTTATTAAAGGTTACAACAATTTATTAACTGAAGATATAAGCGATATTTCAAACTTTAATGTTAATGGAGCTGTTGGTTTATCCTTAGGAGTAAGACGTTTATTGCTTAGAGCGCAGTATATGTATGGTTTTACCAATATGTTAGGTAATTTAAACAAGCAAGACCTTGATATTGGAACTAACAAAAAATTTAAAGGTAACCAGTCGCTATTAGCTTTAACAGCTATGATTACCTTTTAAACTTTTTAAAATGTGTTATTAACAAAACGACGTATCGAAGTTGTTTTTAGATGTTTTTTACTAAAGCTTCAATACGATTAACCGTTTCTGTTTTCCCAATCATATACATAATATCAAAAACATCTGGTCCTTGTAAGGCACCAACTAAAGCGAGTCTTAAAGGCATCATTACTTTTCCAAAACCAATCTCGTTATCTGTAATCCAACCTTTAATATTGGTCTGAAGGTTTTCAACTGTAAAGTCATCAGTGGCATTAACAAGCTCAATAACTTTAGTCATAATGTCTGCGGTTCCTTCTTTAAGTGCTTTTTTAGAGGCCTTTTCATCGTAAGCTGTTGGAGCTGTAAAAAAGAAATGACTTAAGTCCCAAAAATCATTAACAAACGTTGCACGCTCTTTTATTAAACCAATACTTAAAGCAATATAATTAACATCAATGTCTGCTAATTCGGGTCTAATGGCTTTAAACTGCTCAGCTAAATCTAAATCTAATTGCTGTTGCATATACTGATGATTAAACCATTTGGTTTTATCTGGATCAAAACGTGCACCAGCTTTATTTACTCTCGCTAAATCAAAATCAGCAACTAATTGCTCTAAACTAAATAACTCTTGTTCGGTTCCAGGATTCCACCCTAAAAAAGCTAAGAAATTAACCACAGCTTCAGGGAAATAGCCATCTTCTTTATAACCTCTAGAAATGGTTCCATCAGGTGCTGTATATTCTAAAGGAAATACAGGAAAGCCCATCTTATCACCATCACGCTTGCTTAGTTTTCCTTTTCCTGTTGGTTTTAAAATCAATGGTAAATGTGCAAATTCTGGTGCTTCCCAACCAAAGGCATTATATAATAATTGGTGTAATGCTAAAGATGGTAACCATTCTTCACCACGAATGACGTGTGTAATTTCCATTAAATGGTCATCTACAATATTGGCTAGGTGATAGGTTGGCATACCATCACTCTTAAACAATATTTTATCGTCTAAAACATTGGTGTCAATTTTTATATTACCACGAATAATATCTGTAAGATGTAAGGTTTCATCTTGTGGAGATTTAAAACGAATCACATAATCGTCACCAGCTTCAATTTTAGCTTGTGTTTCTGCTTCAGTTAACACCAAAGAGTTTACTAAACGGCCTTTTTCACGGTTATGCCAGTTATAGATAAAAGTTTTACCATCGGCTTCATGACCTTTGCGTTCTGCATCTAATTGTTCAGCCGTATCAAAAGCATAATAAGCTTTACCATTGGCAATTAATTCATCAGCATATTGCTTGTATAAATTTTTACGTTCGCTTTGTCTGTAAGGACCAAATTTTTCGTTTTTATTTGGGCCTTCATCAAAAGAAATGCCACACCAAACTAATGATTTAACAATGTAATCTTCAGCACCTTCAACATAACGGTTTTGGTCTGTATCTTCAATTCTAAGAACAAAATCACCACCATGTTTTTTGGCAAATAAATAGTTGAATAAAGCGGTTCTTACACCACCAATATGTAATGGTCCTGTTGGACTTGGTGCAAAACGCACACGTACTTTTTTAGACATAATTGTATATTAAAGCGCAAAGATAGTTTGATAGAATTTTAGAACAAAGAAAATAAGCACTTGTTAAGTTTTACCGTATTTAACAGTAAATTCTTCTATATTAACAGAATCTTATTAGTTTTCAACTATTTTCGATTAAAATAAATTTGTAGTTTAGTCAGTTAAAGGTAATATAGAGTGTAGTTTAGCATTTTTAGAGGCCAATAAAGGTAACTGATAGATTGTTAGTGCCTTTAGTTCCGACAGCGTTGGACGCAACGATTTTCAGAAATAATGAGCAATAATCATTATTGAACTATAAAATCAAGGATTGAAAAAATAAGGTTTAAAGTGAAATAGAATTATCAATGTATCAGCGAATGGTGCTTGCAATTTCCTAATAAATCGTTTTGATTTTTTGGTTCGTTTTGTATCAAGACTACTGCGAAGCACATCATGAGTTCATCTATATATAATAGAAATAGACGAATAAAATGAACAGAAAAAATAGAATACATATTAAATGAGCAATTTCGAAACCATAAAACAAAAGCTAGAGCAATTCATTAAAAGGTATTACACCAATGAACTACTAAAAGGTGCTATCTTATTTTTCGCTATTGGTTTACTATATCTTATAATTACATTATTCGTAGAATATGTGTTATGGCTTAATCCAACAGCTAGAACGATATTATTTTGGACGTTTATCGCAGTAGAATTAGCACTCTTCGTAAAGTTTATAGCCATTCCGTTGTCACATTTATTCAAATTAAGACAAGGCATCAATTTTGAAACGGCTTCAAAACTTATAGGAAATCATTTTCCAGAAGTGAACGATAAATTATTAAATGTACTTCAACTTAATCAAAGCCCTCAACAATCGGATTTACTATTAGCAAGTATAGAGCAGAAGTCTCAAGAGTTACAACCCATTCCTTTTAAATCTGCGATTAACTTTAAATCAAATACCAAATATTTAAAATATGCAGCTATTCCTATTGCTATTTTATTGTTGTCGTTTGTTACCGGAAAAATAAATTGGTTTAGTGATAGTTACGAACGTGTTGTTAATTACAAAACGGCATACGAGCCACCAGCACCTTTTCAGTTTTTTGTATTGAATGAATCGCTTCAAGCTATTGAAAATAAAGATTTTAAGTTACAAGTTTCAACAGCAGGAAATGTGATTCCTGAGAATGCACAAATTAAATTTAATGGGCAATCGTATTTTTTACAACAAATAGCTGCTGGTGAATTTCAATACACATTCAATTTACCTAAAGAAGCTGTTGAGTTTACCTTATCAGCAAATGAAGTAACATCAAAGCCTTATAAGTTAAATGTAGTTAAAACACCAAATCTGGTTAATTTTGATATGGTTTTAGATTATCCTGCACATACTAAAAAGCAAGATGAGGTTTTAAAAAGTACAGGTTCTGCTGTGATTCCAGAAGGTACAAATGTGACCTGGAGAGCAAAAACAAAATCAACCACAGGAGTTCAAATTTATGCAGAAGATACTCTGAGTTTTAAACCAAGCCAAAATGGTAATTTTGAAGCCTCAAAACGCCTTTATAAAAACTATAATTACAGCATCACAACAAGCAACGATGATTTAAAAGATTACGAGAATTTAGCCTACAATATTAATGTGGTTAAAGATATTTATCCAGAAATAAATATCAAGGTTCAAAAAGACTCAATAGATCAACAAAGCTTGTATTTCTATGGTCAAGTGAGTGATGATTATGGTTTAACCAAATTACAATTGGTGTATTATCCAACCGAAGATGAGTCTAATAAAATGGTTGAATCCATCACTATTTCTAAATCTAATTTTAGTGAGTTTGTAAGTGCGTTTCCTAATCAATTCAACTTAGAAGATGGTGTAAGTTACCATTTGTATTTCGAGGTTTTTGATAACGATGCATTACATAATTACAAGCGCACCAAAAGTTCAACATTCAGTTACCGTAAACTAACAAAGGACGAAGAAGAGCAAAAACAGCTCAATGAGCAGAACGAAACGATAAAGGATATTAGTAAAACGTTCGATAAACTTAAAGAACAAGATAAAAAGCTCGAAGAATTATCTAAAACGCAAAAGGAAAAAGAAAGCCTCAATTTTAATGACAAAAAGAAATTTGAAGAGTTTCTAAAACGTCAGAAAAATCAGGAACAGTTGATGAAAAATTTCAACAAAAAACTACAAGATAATTTAGAAGAATTTCAAAAGGACGAAAAGAAAGACGATCAATTTAAAGAAGATTTAAAGGAACGTTTAAAAGAGAATGAAGAACAATTAAAGAAAGACGAAGAATTACTTAAAGAGCTTGAAAAATTAAAGGATAAAATTAATAAAGAAGAATTTACACAAAAGCTTGAAGAATTAGCCAAGCAAAACAAGAATAAGAAGCGTAGCATGAAACAGCTATTGGAATTAACCAAGCGTTTTTATGTGATGAAGAAAGCTGAAAAGGTTTCTAGTGCGTTAGAAAAACTATCTGAAAAGCAAGAAAAATTATCTGAAAAGGATAAAGAAAATACAAAAGAAGCTCAAGAAAAATTGAATGAGGAGTTTGATAAACTTCAAAAAGATTTAGAAGATTTAAAGCGTGAAGATAGACAACTTCAAAAACCAATGAAGATTGCTAGAGATGAGTTTTTAGAAGATGAAATTAAATTTGACCAAAAAGAAGCCAAAGAAGCATTAGATAAAAAAGAAGAAAGCGAATCTAAAGCGCAAGAAAAAGAAGCTCAAGAGCAGCAAAAAAAGGCTAAAGAAAAGCAAAAGAAAGCTGCTAAGAAGATGAAAGAAATGAGCGAAATGCTAAAAATGGCAGCTGCTGGAGGTGGAGGAGGTGGTGACCAAGCATCTGAAGATGCAGATGCATTACGTCAAATATTAGAGAATCTTTTACTTTATTCGTTTGACCAAGAAGCTCTTATGGAAACTTTTGAGAGTATTGGTATTAATAATAACAATTACGGAAAGTACATCATTGAGCAAAGTAATTTAAGAGAGCATTTTGAACATATAGACGATAGTTTATTTGCTTTATCATTAAGACAACCTAAAATATCTGAAAAAGTGAATTCACAAATTACTGAGGTTTATTTTAATATTGATAAAGCCTTAGATCAACTTTCAGAAAATAGATTATACTCAGGTGTTGGTGCACAGCAATACGCAGTAACTTCTACCAATGAATTAGCGAGTTTTTTGAGTGATGTTTTAGATGATATGGAAATGGAAATGAATCCGTCAGCTGGACAGGGTGAAGGAGATTCACAATTACCAGATATCATTAAATCTCAGGAAGAGATTAATAAAGAAATGGAAGAAGGCGTAAAGAAAGGTGAAGAAGGTAAAGAGGGAGAGGAAGGAAAAGAAGGTGAAAAACCTGGTAAAGATGGTAAGGAAGGAAAAGAGGGAGAAGGAGAAAAGCCAGGTGAACAAGGTAAAGCTGGAAAAGATGGACAAGATGGAAAGAGTGGAGAGAATGGACAAAGCGGCCAAGAGCAAGGAAAAGGTGGTAAAGGTGGTAAAGCCGGAGAAAATGGTCAGCAAAAAGGGGAAGGTAACCAAAGTGGACAAAAAGAAGGTGGCAAGAATGGTAAAGGTGGAAAAAACGGTAAAAATGGAGGTGATGGTACAGATGGTGATGGAGAAGGAGAGAAAAACGATGGTTATGGTGAAGGAGGAAGTGAAGAACAAAATGGAGAACTATTTAAAATTTATCAGAAACAACAGTTATTACGACAGGCATTAGAAGATAAATTAGCCAAGGAAGGAAAAATTGAATCTGCAGGACAATTAATTAAGCAAATGGAAGATATTGAACTCGATTTATTGAATACAGGGTTTACAAGACAGACGCTTCAAAAAATGATGGATGTACAACACCAATTATTAAAAATGGAGAATGCAACGTTTATGCAAGGTCAAGATACCAAACGTAAATCTGAAACAAATAAAGAAGAATTCAATCAAAATAATCCGAGTCAAATTCCTACGGCAAAACAATATTTTAATACTACTGAAATGTTAAATCGTCAAGCATTACCTTTGCAAAATCATTTTAAGAAAAAAATCAGAGAGTATTTTAAGAAGGATACTGAATAATATGATTTAATGCTTTCCTGTAATTTTCAGTACAAAGTAATAATTCTAACATCGTTTAGACATGAAAATATTAATGGCGTTTTTTATTTCGGTTTGTTCTTTTGCTAATCATCCCAGCTATGATCCTGTAAATAAAATTGAAATTGATGAAAAGTATAAAGTAGAAAGTACGTTTTCAGGTAATACAGTTGGTAATGATAGTTTTCATTTAATTATAGCTAAAAATGGAGATACCAAAGACTATGATGTTATTCCTTATCTGTTTAAAGACAATCACATTGTTAAACTAAAAACCTTTTCATTTGATAAACAGCCTGTAATCCTATCTTTTCACAATGCCAAAGATAAATTGTCATTACTCACGCAATCTAAAGTTGGTAGTTCTGAATTTATAAATATTATTGATGTTGATTTAATTTCAGGTAATTATGTTAAATCAGATAATATAGCAACGGAAGATTTTAAAGCATTAATTAGAAAAAAGGATAAAAACTTAATTGTATTTTCAGATAAGAAAAGTGTAAGAATTATAGAGGCTAAAGATGCAAATACAGTACAGACCATTACGGTGAGTTCTGACGCTTCTTCGGCTGAATTCTTAGCGTCGCTTTCAGAAAATAGTGTTGAGGCTATAAACAACGATGAATTTGTTTCTAACGGCTCTATAAGTACTTTTAGAGCTTATAGCGATGGTGATAAAGTTATTATTACTGAAGAAAATACTAAAGAAGCAACAACTAATGCTCTTCAGATCCCCCTTAATCAAGACAATGAAGTTAGTGCTCAATTTAAAACCTTTGGTGGTAAAACCAAGGATAGTAAAATAAAGAAAAGTACATCTTATATAAATAACGATAAATTATACCAACTTAAAATCGGTAAAGAAGAAGGGCAATTAAATGTTTTTGGTCTTAATGATGCGTATAATTCATCTGTAAATATTTTAGAGGTTAAACCGACAAAGCATGCAGAAGGATTTAAAAGTATTAAAGACTTTGTTAAAAACGCTTCTAAGAAGTTTAATGAACCTACAGTTACTATAAATAGTACTAAGAATGGTAAATTAAAGGTAAGGTTCGATTTTGTAAATAAAAACCTATACAATTACCACTATAATTGGTGGTGGCATCATCAATGGCACATGCAACAGATGCAGCATTTTCAAATGATTAATCAACAACAAATGCGGAACTCTATTCCTAGTTTTGGACCTTCTGAACCAGTAGATTATTTTTTTGTAGCACAAGAGCATTCTTTTTTTGAAATTACTTTAGATCTTGCAGGTAAGATTGTAGAAGATGAAAATGATGAAAGTGTATACCCTTATTTAAACAAAAAGACCTACATCAAGCCTTTAAATGATAACAAAAAGTTGAAGCATACGTCTACTGTATTTACACAAGATAATTTTCGATATATCGCTTATGATAAGCGTAACAAATCGTTTAATATAATTAATAAAGCATTATAAATGATTAGTTTTAATTACGAAACCGAGTTTATCATAAACGATGAAGCCAATTATTCTAAATGGATTTCAGAGACCATTTTAGAAGAAGATTGTAGAGAAGGAGAAATTAATTACATTTTTTGTTCTGATGATTATTTGCATAAATTGAATGTAGATTTTCTAAATCACGACACTTTAACTGACGTTATTAGTTTCGATTATTCCGTGGGAAAAGAACTACATGGCGAAATTTATATATCAGTAGACAGAGTCAAGGAAAATGCTTTAGATTTTAAAGTTTCTTTTGAAGAAGAAATGGCGCGTGTTATGATTCATGGTGTTTTACATTATTGTGGTTATAAGGATAAATCTGAAGCTGATGAAAAGCTTATGCGTTCAAAAGAAGATTACTACTTAGTCAAACGAAAGTAGACTTGTGTTTTCATTGTATATTTGCAGCCGCAAAAATTTTAATAGTATAATGTTCCACGTGGAACAAAAATAGATTTCAATATGTTTAATGAAGAGTATGATGTTATAGTTGTTGGTGCAGGTCACGCAGGAAGTGAAGCTGCAGCAGCTGCTGCAAATATGGGAAGCAAAACATTATTGATTACCATGAACCTTCAAAATATTGCACAGATGTCTTGCAATCCTGCAATGGGAGGTATTGCAAAAGGACAAATTGTAAGAGAAATTGATGCACTTGGAGGTTATAGCGGAATTGTATCAGATACATCTGCAATTCAATTTAAGATGCTTAATAAATCTAAAGGACCCGCAATGTGGAGTCCAAGAGTGCAATCCGATAGAATGCGTTTTGCTGAAGATTGGAGAATGCTCTTAGAAGGAACTGAAAATCTCGATTTTTATCAAGAAATGGTTTCTGGGTTATTAGTGGAAAACCATAAAGTTGTAGGTGTAAAAACATCGCTTGGTGTCGAAGTAAAAGCGAAATCTGTAGTGCTTACTAATGGGACATTTTTAAATGGACTAATTCATATTGGAGATAAAAACTTTGGTGGAGGTAGAGCAGGTGAAAGAGCAGCAACCGGAATTACAGAACAACTCGTTAATTTAGGTTTTGAATCTGGCCGAATGAAAACAGGAACACCTCCAAGAGTCGATGGTCGTTCTTTAGATTTTTCTAAAATGATAGAACAACCCGGAGATGAAGATCCGCAAAAGTTTTCCTATTTAGATGTTACAAAACCACTAACTCATCAGCGTTCTTGTCATATGTCTTATACCAGTGAATTGGTTCATGATTTATTACGCGAAGGGTTTGATCGCTCACCAATGTTTAATGGACGAATTAAAAGTGTTGGACCAAGATATTGTCCATCTATTGAAGATAAGATTAATCGATTTGCAGATAAAGATAGACACCAATTATTTGTAGAACCTGAAGGTTGGAATACTTGTGAATATTATATTAATGGTTTCTCAACTTCCTTGCCAGAAGATGTACAATTTAAAGCATTGCGTTCTGTAGTTGGTTTTGAAAATGTAAAGTTCTTTAGACCAGGTTATGCTATAGAATACGATTATTTTCCACCAACACAATTAAAACATACTTTAGAAACTAAGTTAGTAGAGGGTTTGTATTTTGCTGGACAAATTAATGGTACTACAGGTTATGAAGAAGCAGCATCTCAAGGTTTAATGGCTGGTATTAATGCAAGCTTAAAAGTACAAGAAAAAGAAGCGTTTACATTGCAACGTGACGAAGCTTATATAGGTGTTTTAATTGATGATTTAATTACTAAGGGTACAGAAGAGCCTTATAGAATGTTTACGTCACGTGCAGAGTATAGAACATTATTAAGGCAAGATAATGCAGATTTTAGATTAACACCTAAAGGTTATGCTTTAGGTTTAGCTTCTGAAAAACGATTAAAACGTATGGAAGAAAAGCAGTCTAAATCTGAAGCCTTTGTTCAGTTTTTTAGAGAGACTAGTGTTACTCCAGAAGAGGCAAATCCTGTTTTAGAATCTAAAAATTCAGCAGCTGTTAAACAACAAGATAAGATGTTTAAGTTGTATGCTAGACCAAATATTACTATAGATGATGTTCGTAAATTTGAGTCTGTAGAAAACTATATTCAGAATAATGATTTAGATACAGAGATTATTGAGCAGACTGAAATACAAGTTAAATATGCGGGTTATATTGAAAAGGAAAAGAACAACGCCGATAAATTAAATAGACTAGAAAACTTAAAAATCCCTGTTGGTTTTGATTATTCAAAACTAAAATCAATGAGTATAGAAGCACGACAAAAATTAGAGAAAATACAACCTGTAACTATTTCTCAAGCGTCTCGAATTAGTGGAGTAAATCCAAATGATATTTCTGTTTTGTTGGTTTATTTAGGACGTTAATTCTTAAGAAAGTTGAAATCTCACAATGAATATTGTAATGTTCCACGTGAAACAATTGTATAAAACGCCCACTTGGTGCTTCGCTCGTTAGTTGCGAAACATGAATTATTTTGTTTCGAAACTAATTTTTAAGGGGTAATTTAAATATTCAAAATTGAACTAACTGAATATAAAAAATGGATTTATGGCAAATTGTTTGTTATTAGAAATCCGAAAAGTAGTGATAAAACCATTGTTCTCTTGAGGGGGTTTTAAGGGTGTAAAATTAGATAAGGTTAATGGCAGATCTTAATACTGAAAACATTGTTGATATAGAACCCTATAGTTTTACTAATTATTTGGTGAATTCCTTTCTTAGTATTTTTGGTTGGATGTTTGTTGCTTTTGTTCTTTCAATTTTTATTTCAGGTAATGCATCAAATCAAGTAACTATATTGTTGTTTTATATTGGTGTCGTTTTTGTATTACTAGCTTTAAATTTAATAGCTGGTTTTAGGCGTCCTTATATTTACATATATAGTATGGTAATTGATAATGACATTGTCACAATAAAATATCTAAGACTTTTTAAAAGGCAATTAATGACTGTTAATATTAATGACCTAGAAGTAAGATTAGAAAAACAAGGACAGAAAAATTTCGCTTTAATTATAGTTGGTTTAATAGGTGAACATACCTTTCATATCAAACAAACTGAAGTACATCAATGGAAAAAAAAGTTATTAAGTACTACTTTTGAAAAATTATCTGACATAATTACACCAAGAACAATACACTAATTATTATATCATATTCTTAAATTGTGCCCAAAACAACAAGAACATATCTTACTCTAAAAGACCATTCTGTTTCCCAACAAGAGTTCCAATTATTATATAATAAGGAGCTCGATATGCTAGAAACATATCCACAGCCAGAAGGTGAAAAATTATCCGAATATTATAAAAGTGAAGACTATATTTCGCATACAGATACGAAGCGAAATCTATTAGAATTTGCTTATCACAAAGTGAGAGAAATTTCTTTAAAACGAAAATTGAAATTAATCAATTCATTTCAATCCGAAACTAAAGTACTTTTAGATATTGGATGCGGAACTGGGGATTTTTTGCAAACGGCTTTAAATAATAATTGGAAGGTTACAGGAATTGAACCCAACGAAAGTGCGCGACAAATTGCAAATTCTAAAACTAACAATTCTGTTTTTAGTACAGAAGAATTATTAAAATTGAAACCTCAGAGTTTTGATGTTATTACACTTTGGCATGTTTTAGAACATTTGCCAAATTTAGAAATGCATACGGCATTGTTAAAATCACTTTTAAAACCAAATGGTACTTTGGTCATTGCTGTTCCTAATTATAAAAGTTACGATGCGGAGTATTATAAAAACTTTTGGGCAGCATATGATGTGCCAAGACACCTTTGGCATTTTTCTAAAAATTCGATTTCAAAATTATTTAGCAAAGAACATATGGCATTGGTGAAACTGTTGCCAATGAAATTTGATGCCTATTATGTATGTCTACTTTCAGAAAAATATAAATCTGGTGTTATGAACCCAATCAAAGCATTTTGGATTGGATGGCAATCAAATCGTAAAGCAAATCGATCTAAAGAGTATTCTTCGCACATTTATGTCTTAAAGAACGCTAATTCTTAATATAAGCAACGCTATTTTTGTATCGCAGCTATAAATGTATAATTATATTGTAAAATCTTAAAGTGTGCTTAAAACGCTTTATTTAGCTTTGTTTTTAATTGATTTTTAAAATAACAAGCAGAAAGTTCTATAGAAAACATCAATACATAAAAAATAGAGGAAATCACTAACTAACTTTTATACATTTGCAAAAATTAAATTAAAGTAGAAAAATGAAAGTTTGATACTTTCACAAACAATTAAACAATAAAAATAAAATGAAGAAGTTAATTTTAGGCTTAACAGTTTTAGTTGCATTTGCATCTTGTCAAGAACAACAAAAAATTGCATTCATAGATAACGGTAAAGTTATTAATGAATATCAAATGAAAATTGATATTGAAGATAAATTCAAACTTAAAGACGAAGCTTTTAAAGCGAGAATGGATAGTATTGGTAAAGCTTTTCAGGCCGAAGCTCAAGCGTTTCAAGCAAAAGAGCAAACCTTATCTGCAAAAGCAAGACAAGAGATGTACCAAAGTCTAACTCAAAAACAACAAGGTTTACAACAACAATTTCAATACGAGCAGCAACAAATGCAACAAATGTTTAGTGTAGAAATGGATTCTGTAATTTCTAAAGTAAATACGTTTGTTAGTGATTATGGTAAAAAGAACGGTTATACATACATTTTAGGTAAAAATGAAGCTGGAAGCGTTATGTACGGAAGTGAGACTAATGATATTTCTGAAGCGGTAACTACAGCAATTAATGCTGCCTATAATGCTAAAGATTCTAAAAAAGAAGCAACAGAAACAGCTGAAGAGGTTAAATAAAAATAAAAAAAAGTATTTTTTTTAAAAGCCAAGCCTAAGACGCTTGGCTTTTTTTATGTAGTAAACGTGTTAATTTAATAGATAAATCGGTAAGCACAATTTTAGAGTTTCCGTTACGCTCAATATGGTAAATGGCATCTTGTAATTCGTCTGAAATTTCTAAAATATTTGAATCGTGAACAAAAGGAGCAAAATTTTCAAGTTTAAAGTTGTCTGATTTTGGCTCTAAATACACTAATTCGTCAGCTTTATAATTTAGTAATAAAGCTTGTCTAAAATAGTTTAAGCAAAAGCTTAAAAACTTCTTTTGCGTTTCACGTCCTGTTTTGGCAATTTCTTCGGACCATGAAATTAAATCGTGAATAGCTGCCTTATTTCCTCTAGCTTTAAAAGCAGAACGTACCCAGAGTACAAACCATTTTTCAAACTGAATATCTTCACTATCTTGATAAATTAAATCACAAGCTTTGTTATAGTTACCATTGGCTTGATGTGCAATTTTAGTTGCAACTGACTGCTCAATATGATAGTTTTTAATTAAAGCTTCAGAAATAGCTTCTTCTGCTAAAGGAGGAAAATGTAAAATCTGACAACGCGATCTAATGGTGTTAATGATCTGTTCTTCGTCTTCAGCAATGAGAATAAAGATTGTTTTTTCTGGTGGCTCTTCAATTAATTTTAATAATTTATTAGCACTAGATGTGTGCATTCTTTCAGCCATCCAAATTATCATGACCTTGTATCCACCTTCATAAGACTTTAGTGTTAAGGATTTTACAATCTCTAAAGCTTCGTCAACACCAATTTGTCCTTGTTTATTGTCTACGCCTAAAAGTTTGTACCAATCAAAGAGGTTTCCATAAGGTTGCTGTTCTAAAAGTTGTCTCCATTCTTCGAGATAATATTTAGAAACCGGTTTGCTTTTTACTTTATCACTAGTTGTTACAGGAAAAGCAAAATGTAAATCGGGATGCGAATAATTCTTAAATTTTAAATTACAAGAGTCGTTTCCTCCTGTATTTTCACCGTTCTTGTTACTACATAGTATATACTGTGCATAAGCTAAAGCCATTGGTAACGTGCCAGAACCCTCTGGACCAACAAATAATTGCGCGTGTGCAATCCTACCAGCATCAACACTTGTAGTAAGGTGATTTTTTATGTGTTTTTGACCTAAAACTTCTGAAAATAACATAAAGCAAAACTATATAAAAAAATTATGTTTCTAATCTTTATATTTGTGTTTCAAAATTTATAAAATGAAGACACTAAACGATTTTAATTTTCAAAATAAAAAAGCATTAATCAGAGTAGATTTTAATGTGCCATTAAATGATGATTTCGAAGTAACAGATGCTACTAGAATTGTATCTGCAAAGCCTACAATTATTAAAATTTTAGAAGATGGCGGAAGTTGTGTTTTAATGTCGCATTTAGGGCGTCCAAAAGGTGTTCAAGAAGAGTTTTCTCTAAAACACATTATTCCAAAAATTGAAGATGTATTAGGAGTTGAAGTCAAATTTGCTAGCAACTGTGTTGGCGCAGAAGCAGAAGAAAAAGCAAAAGCTTTAGAACCAGGTGAAATATTATTACTTGAAAATTTACGTTTTCACGAAGAAGAGAAAGAAGGTAATAGAGATTTTGCAGAACAATTATCTAGATTAGGTGATATTTATGTAAATGATGCGTTTGGTACAGCACACAGAGCACATGCTTCTACAACAATTGTTGCTGAGTTTTTCCCAGAAAATAAATGTTTTGGAAGTCTTTTGGCTCAAGAAATAGAGAGTATTAAAAAAGTTTTAGAAGATGGTGAAAAACCTGTTTTAGCAGTTCTTGGAGGTGCAAAAGTATCTTCAAAAATTACAGTTATAGAGAACATCTTAGATAAAGTAGATCATTTAATCATTGGAGGTGGAATGACATTTACTTTTATTAAAGCACAAGGTGGAAAAATTGGAGATTCCATTTGTGAAGATGATAAAATGGAATTAGCCTTAGATATTTTAAAACAAGCCGAAGCTAAAGGTGTAAAAATTCACTTACCAGTAGACGTCGTTGCTGCAGATGCATTTAGTGATACTGCAAACACACAAATTTGTGATGTAAAAGCTATTCCTGATGGATGGCAAGGTTTAGATGCTGGTCCAAAATCTATAGAAAATTTTGATGCCGTTGTAAACCAATGTAAAACGATTCTTTGGAATGGTCCTTTAGGTGTTTTTGAATTACAAAGTTTTGCTAATGGTACAATTGAACTTGGAAACTCCATAGCAAATGCAACTAAAAATGGAGCGTTTTCTTTAGTTGGTGGAGGTGATTCTGTAGCTGCTGTAAAACAGTTTGGTTTCGAAAATAAAGTTAGCTATGTTAGTACAGGTGGAGGAGCAATGCTAGAAAGCCTTGAAGGTAAAACCTTACCTGGAATAGCTGCTATATTAGATTAGTAGTAAAAAAACACTATTTTTAGCAGTTCCAGCGTTTATGATACGCTGAGCTTTTACGAATTAATTTTCAATGTATATTGAAACGAGCTTGTTCAAAATTTTATCAGTTAGAGCACAGATAGAATATGAACAGTGTCTAACCATTCAAAAACATAAGATATAAACACATGACATTAAAAACGTTTTTATTAGCTTGTTTATGCTTGTCTGTTTGTAGTGGATATTCCCAAACTAAAACTGATAGTATTTCAAAAAAGTCGTCTGACGTTGTTTCAAATAAAGATTCGGTTATAGATGGTAAGCTTTTCGCTTCTGAAAAAAAGATTGACGTAGAAGTTGATACATTAGGAGTTAAAAATCTTAAAGATTTACCTCAGGTTGCAGAACTCGATAAAAAATGGTTAGATGAACTGTATAATAACTCTCTTTTTGATACCATATATAAATCGGTTACAGAGTTAGAGTATGAGCCTGTTTATTATCCAGAACTTTCTACAGATACTTTAAAAGCAAGATTAGAGCGGCTTAATGCGCGAACACCTTTTAATGTAGAATACAATCCATCATTAGAAAGTGTGATTAAAAGTTATCTTAAGCATAGACGGAATTCTCTGGAACGTTTAATGGGTTTAAGTCATTTTTATTTTCCAATGTTTGAGCAAGAATTTGACAATCAAAATATACCTTTAGAGATGAAGTATTTGGCGATTGTAGAATCAGCTTTAAAACCAAGAGCACGTTCACGAGTTGGAGCAACAGGTATTTGGCAGTTTATGTATGGCACCGGAAAGGAGCATGATTTAAATGTAAGCAGTTATGTAGATGATCGTAGCGATCCTATAAAATCTACAAAAGCAGCTGCAGAATATTTAAATAGAGTGTATCGTATTTTTAACGATTGGGATTTGGCTTTAGCCGCATATAATTCGGGACCCGGAAATGTAAATAAAGCCATTAGACGTTCTGGAGGATCTAAAAATTATTGGAATATCCGTCAGAATTTACCAAGAGAAACGGCAGGTTATGTACCAGCGTTTTTAGCAACAATGTATATTTTTGAATATGCAAAAGAACATGGTTTTAAGCCTGAACGTCCTGCATTTCAGCTAATTCAAACCGATACAGTACACGTGAAACAAATGATTTCTTTAAATCATGTTTCTGAAGCTACAGGAATTAAAATTGAAGAATTACAGTTTTTAAACCCGGCTTATAAATTAGATATAATCCCTAAAGTTAAAGGTAAGACATATGCTTTAAGATTGCCTAGAGAAGCAATAGGGACTTTTGTCACTAATGAAGATAAAATCTACGCTTTTGCTAATGCCGAATTTAATCAGCGTGAAAAACCATTACCAGAAATTGTTAGTGATGACACTAAAATTAGATATCGTGTTCAAAATGGAGATTATCTAGGTAAAATCGCAAGAAAATATGGCGTTAGAGTTAGCCAATTAAAACAATGGAATGGTCTAAGAAGTAATAACCTTAAAATAGGGCAACGATTAACTATTTATCCTAGAAATCATGGTGCTTCAAGCAGTTCAAAGCCTGTAAAAAAAGTTGTTAATACAGCAGGAAAACAAACTTACAAAGTAAAGTCTGGAGATTCACTTTGGACCATTGCACAAAAATTTTCAGGAGTTTCTGTTCAAAATATTAAAGATTGGAACGATATTAGTGGTAATAAACTCAAGATAGGAATGACACTCGTTGTGTCTAAATAAAAACCAACAAAAACTTAAGCTTATGAGAGCGTTTTATACCGTGTTCTTTTGTGCGTTGCTATTAGCGTGTGGAGATTCAAAAAAAGAGGATAAACAATTGTACTTACCCGCTTCTAATGGGAATTTAAACACAATTTCGGTTGTTGTAGATAATATCTTATGGGAAGATAAAGTAGGGGAAAGCATAAGACATATTTTTGCTGCACCCTTAAATGGTTTGCCTACAGAGGAACCAATGTTTAACATGAAACAAATTCCAACTCAGGTATTTGATGGTTTCGCAGCACGAAGTAGAATTGTACTTAAAATTGAAAAAGGCGATGTTGAAGCAACAACTAAAATTGTGAATAATGCCTATGCTAAATCACAAACTGTTGCTGTTGTTGCTGGTAAAACAGATAATGATATTATTGCGCAATTACAGGAAAATAAAGCTAAAATAATTGATGCATTTAATAAAGAAGAAGTAAAAGAGAAGCTAAGAAGAATTAACTTGTCATTATTGGAAGATAAAGACATGGAAAATAAGTTTGGAATAACTATAGATATGCCTTCAGCTTATAAAATTGGTAAAGCAGACGATGATTTCTTTTGGATTAGAAAAAGTCTTAGTAATACCAAAACCATAGATTTAATGGTTTATGAAGTGCCTATGGAAACGATTTCTAAAGGAGATAGTACAATTATAGATATTATAAAAATGCGTGATAACATTACAAAAACTAAAATACCAGGAGAAGATGGTATTTATATGGCTGTAGAAGATGCTTACGCTCCTTCAATGTTCAAAACTATTATTGATAATAAACCCGCTTACGAAGTAAGAGGTATGTGGGAAATGAAAGGTTTTACAATGGCAGGACCTTTTATTACATATGCTATTGAAGATAAAATAAACAATCGTTATTTAGTTGCAGATGGCTATGTATATGCACCGTCATTACCAAAACGAGACTATATTTTTGAGCTAGAAGCTATGATTAAATCAATCACTATTAAGTAACAAAAAAGCCAACTTTTTAAAGTTGGCTTTTTTTATGTTTCTTGTTTTGAGGTCTCTATTCTTTATCGTCAGCAGACTCGTCTTTGTTTGCTTTTTTAAATTCTTTTAAACCACTACCTAAACCTTTCATTAGTTCAGGAATCTTTTTACCACCAAATAGTAATAAAACAACTACAGCAATTAGAATTACTTGAGGCCATCCAATCATTAAAGGTATAATGCTTAAACTCATAACTTATAATTTAGACCGCAAAGTTAGTAATTATAGTTTAATTATAGCGTTGTTCATTCTATTTTAACTTTGAGCTTATAATAAAGGCAAATGAGTGTTTTATTATTGTTATTATTATGTTATAATAAGCTCAGCTAACTTTAATATTTTATCATGGCGCTATTTAAGTATTTTAACTAATTTTGTTTTAATGGCAAAGAATAAAAAAAAGGAAAAGAAATTCACTAAAAAGTTACTTCACAAGTATCGTTTGGTCATACTAAATGAAGACACTTTTGAGGAGCGTTTTGCTATAAAGCTAACACGTCTCAACGTTTTTATTTTAACATCGCTTTCTGCTATATCACTCGTGTTTTTCACGGTTTTATTAATTGCATTCACACCTTTAAGAGAATATATTCCAGGATATTCCTCTGCTAAGCTAAAAAAGAAAGCAACCATGTTAAATTATAAAACCGATTCTTTGGTACAAGAATTAGAGTTAAACAAACGCTATTATGCCTCTATAAGAAAAGTACTCACAGGAGATGTTGCTACTTTAGAATTTAATAGAGATTCAGTTATAGAAGCAGCTAAAAATGATCTTGATATTTTACAAGTACCTACAAATAGGGAAGATTCGTTGTTAAGAGAAAAAGTTGCTAAAGAAGATAAGTATAATTTGTTTGAAGTTTCTGGAGATCAGTCTAATTATGTGTTGTTTCCGCCAGTAAATGGTACCATTTCAGAAGGTTATAATTTAGAAGAAAAACATTATGCGGTAGATGTTGTTGTTGCAGTTAATACTCCTGTAAAAGCAACAGCAGATGGCACTGTTATTTTTGCAGAATGGACGGTAGAAACGGGCTATGTGGTCATTATAGAACATAATAGAGAGTTAATCTCTGTTTATAAGCACAACTCAGCAATTACAAAAGCTCAAGGAGATATTGTAAAATCTGGAGAAGTTATTGCCATGTCTGGTAATGCTGGTGAATTAACCACAGGACCACACCTTCATTTTGAACTTTGGAGTAAAGGTTACCCAGTAAACCCAACTAACTTTATTAATTTCGAATAATGGCATCATTAAAAGCTGCGCTTTCAAAACCCTTTGCTAAATACGTCGCAAAGCGAATTAAAAAATGGTCATCTAAGCCTGTTGAAACGCAACAAAACGTTTTTCAAAATTTAATTGCTCAGGCCAAGCAAACGGCTTTTGGAAAAGACCATAATTTTAGTGCTATAGCTACTTATGAAGATTTTCAAGCTAATGTTCCTATTAGAGATTATGAAGAATTAAAGCCTTATGTAGAACGTGTTGTTAGTGGTGAAGAAGATGTTCTGTGGAAGGGTAAACCTATTTACTTTGCTAAAACTTCAGGAACAACCTCTGGAGCTAAATATATTCCAATTACAAAAGAAAGTATGCCAACGCATGTTGAAGCCGCTAGAAATGCGATTTTAATGTATATCTATGAAACAGGACATTCTAAATTTGTAGATGGCAAAATGATTTTTCTTCAAGGCAGTCCTATTTTAGAAGAAAAGAATGGTATAAAACTGGGGAGATTATCAGGGATTGTAGCGCATTATGTACCTAAATATCTTCAAAAAAATAGAATGCCAAGTTTAGAAACGAATTGTATTGATGATTGGGAAACTAAAGTTGAAGCTATTGTAGATGAGACCATAAATGAAGATATGAGTATCATTTCGGGAATTCCGTCTTGGGTACAAATGTATTTTGAAAAACTGATTGAAAAGTCAGGTAAAAATGTTGGAGATCTCTTTAAAAACTTTAATCTTTTCATTTTTGGAGGTGTCAATTATGAGCCTTATCGCGCAAAATTTGAAAACTTAATAGGAAGAAAAGTAGATAGTATAGAATTGTATCCAGCAAGTGAAGGTTTTTTCGCTTTTCAAGATAAACAGAATGAACGAGGTATGTTACTTCAATTAAATTCAGGTATATTTTATGAGTTTGTTGAAGCAGAACATTTTTTTGAAGATAATCCTAAACGGATCACTATTGGAGAAGTAAAGTTAAATGTAAATTATGTAATGATTATTTCTACTACAGCAGGACTTTGGGCATACAATATTGGAGACACTGTAGAGTTTACATCATTAAAACCCTATCGCGTGATTGTAAGTGGACGCATAAAACATTTTATTTCAGCATTTGGAGAGCATGTTATAGGAAAAGAAGTAGAGCAAGCTTTAAAAGAAGCTACAGCAAATACATCGATATCTGTAAATGAGTTTACGGTTGCACCTCAAATAAATCCAGAGGAAGGCTTACCATATCACGAATGGTTAATTGAGTTTGAAAATGAACCAGAAAATTTGCAAGATTTTATTATAGCTTTAGAGCAGTCTTTACAACAACAAAACAGTTATTATTTAGATTTAATTGAAGGAAAGGTGCTTAGACCTTTAAAAATCACTAAAATTGTGACTAACGGATTTCAGACGTATATGAAATCTATTGGGAAATTAGGAGGGCAAAATAAAATCCCTAGACTTTCTAACGATAGAAAGATAGCAGACATGATGTATCAACTAAATTTAGCGAAATAACGCTATATTTGTAGGTTAAAATAGAGTATGAGTACAACTAAGAAAAAACACGAAAGAACTAGAGCACAAGAAAGTTCTAGCGCTATAGAACGCATGTATATTACAATGCGTCACCTTTTTAATAGAGGATTTTATAAACCTATGGGTGTTTCTGGAGAAACATTACGAGAAGCGTTATTGCTTTTGCGTCCAGAAATATATGGTTCTATTGGGGATGAAAAAGCAGAATTAGAGGGTTTGCTTTATGTTGTAGACCGCTTACCACAAGGTATTGAAGAGTGTACGTTTATCAATCTTACCAGTGATGAAGGTTATGCTAATTCGCATTTTAAAGCTATAATTCCACCTAAAAGAAGGCGTAATTGCTATCGTATAGATAATGAGCAAATGAATATCGAAATCACGAGAGGTCGCTCTGAGATTTATGATATTTTAACGCATCTTACGTTTTTGTTTGTAGAGTCTCATAAAATCAGTAAACGCGTTATTATCGATGAAGATGGTTCTACAGTTAGAGACTGGCAAAAACTAGAAAATGCTGTTAACTCTACTAAGAAACTAACCCAAAAAGAACGCGAAATTGCCATTACACATACCGCTAATATATTAGGTAGAACGTTTAATGAATTAACAGAAGCGTATCCAAAATTTGCTACTGAAAATCAACCAGAACGTTTATTACAAATTGTATATTGGTTGGGTAAATTGGCCATAGAAGAAACCATTAATAACAATAAGCGTACAATAACCTTTAGTCCTGTTTTAAGAGAACGATTAGGACACCATATTCACGGAGAAATTTGGGCAGATACGATTAAAGCTACGTTACACAAAAACGGTTTGTTAGAGCGCCCAATTCATATCATTAGTGCTAATATGCACAGTGTAATGAATTCCTTATTTGCTAAAGGAGCACTTAAGGGCGCTGATGCTAAAAAAGACATTTTTCAAACTTATGAAGCTTTAAGTGATTCTAAAAATTCTGCATTACGCAATAAAGTAGAAAAATCTGCGTTGCAGAACGGCATGATTTATATAAAAGACACGTCTGGAACCAACATAGATGTTCAAATTTTTGATACGGATAAAATTGATTTTTCTAAATCAGAATTTAAATACTTAGAAGAGGTAAAGGATAATAAAGCTGTAATATTTGTAATGGATTATGCTTTTGGAGAGCAAGCTTATGAGACTTTAGATGAGTTTTTAAAACCTATAAAAGTTGATGATAAAAATGTACACTTAGATGTGAAGTCTATTTCAATAATGGGAAAAGCGGGCATTTTAGAAGGAGGTAAAGGTGATGTTATGATTCCTAATGCACATATTTTTGAAGGTACAGCAGATAATTATCCCTTTAAAAATGAGTTGAGTAAGGATGATTTATCAGATTGTGGCGTTTCTGTTTATGAAGGTACAATGGTTACCGTTTTGGGAACTTCACTTCAAAATAAAGAGATTTTAAAATTCTTTAAAAAATCAACATGGAATGTTATTGGTTTAGAGATGGAAGGTGCACATTACCAAAAAGCAATACAAGCAGCTTCTAGAGTAAGAGGAAGCATTAATGAAGATGTAAAGGTAAGATATGCTTACTACGCTAGTGATAATCCATTAGAAACTGGTGGCACATTAGCCTCTGGAGGGTTAGGAACTTCTGGTGTAAAACCAACTTACGTGATTACAAAAAAAATACTAGAACAAATATTTAATTCATAACCAATGAGTGAAAAATTACCACAACAAAACGATAGTGAAGAGATAGATTTAGGACAATTTTTTAGTGCTATAGGAAATTTATTTCAAAGATTATTTAATTTTATAGGTAGCATATTCAAGGGGATTTTTTCTGCTATTATCTACACAATAAAGCCTCTTGTAGTACATTTTAAAGTGGTTGTAGTTATATTAACAGTAACGGTAATACTAGGTTACATTTATGAAAAGACAAATGATCCTGTTTATTATTCAGAGATGTTGGTAAAACCGTACTTTGATTCTAAATATCAATTATCTAGTAATATCAATTATTTTAATGCATTAATTAGTTCTAAAAACGTAAAAGAATTGTCTAGTATTTTTGAAATAGACACTCTAAGCGCTAAAGAATTAATAGGTTTTGATTTAGAAGCTGGTCCTGAGACGCAAAATGATTTATTTATTGAATATGATGAATATATTAAGTCTATTGATACATCTCTTGTAGATGAACTTACTTATAAAGATTATATAGATAAAAGAGATTTTATGTCAGGAAGAGTGTTTGCTATAAAAGCAAAATCGAATGATATCTCTATTTTTCCAAGACTACAAGAAGGGTTTAGAAAGACTTTTGAGAATGAGTTTTCAAAGCATCAAAAGCGTGTAAGAGACACAATGGCCTATATAGATCGTTTATCTTTAACAACAGAATTATCACGTTTAGATAGCATTCAAAAAACATATTTGGCAGCGATAAGAGAGGAATCTAAAAATAGAAATCTAGTTTTTGGAACAGGAAGTATGCTTCCGCTTCAAGAAGAGAAAAGAGCGACTAAAGAATATGAGCTGTTTTTAAGAGAGCAAGGGATACGATATAAGTTAAATGAATTAAACCGAACGATAGCAGAGGAAAATACTTTTTTCGATATCCTAGCACCTTTTGATAAATTAGGGAAAAAAGATAAGAGTTTTGAGTACAGTTATCGTCTTTTATTTCCTGCGATAGCTTTAGTTCTTTTTACCCTATGGTTTTTAGTATTAAAAGCATTCAAATATATTAAAGATTATGAATAAAACAGTTTTAATAACAGGTGGAGCGGGCTTTATAGGATCTAATTTTATAGTCTATTTTTTAGAACGTTATAAAAACATTAAAGTTGTTAATTTAGATAAGCTCACTTATGCAGGTGAGCTTTCTAATTTAGAAAAACTAGAAGGAAATAGTAATTACGAGTTTATTAAAGGAGATATTTGCGATACAACGCTTGTAAACGATCTTTTTGTTAAACATCAATTTACTGATGTTATTCATTTTGCAGCAGAATCTCATGTAGATAATTCTATAAAACATCCAGATGCCTTTATTAATACTAATGTTTATGGCACTTTTAATTTATTAAATATAGCCAAAAACCATTGGATGGATGCTCCTTTTTCATTTAAAAAGGCATGCGAAACTAATAGATTTCATCATATTTCTACAGATGAGGTCTATGGTACTTTAGGTGAAACAGGTTTGTTTACAGAGGACACGCCTTATGCGCCTAATAGTCCGTATAGCGCTTCAAAAGCATCGTCTGA
Organism: Winogradskyella damuponensis; assembly: GCF_039538385.1. Classification (NCBI taxonomy): domain Bacteria; kingdom Pseudomonadati; phylum Bacteroidota; class Flavobacteriia; order Flavobacteriales; family Flavobacteriaceae; genus Winogradskyella; species Winogradskyella damuponensis. Next base: position 186,220 of record NZ_BAABCB010000028.1, read on the forward strand.
TTTTATTGTAAGAAGCTATTTTCATACCTACGGAATGAATGTTGTAACCACCAACTGCAGTAATAATTATGGTCCAAAACAACACGATGAAAAGCTTATACCAACCATTATTAGAAAAGCCTTGAATAGCGAACCTATTCCAATCTATGGTGATGGAAAGAATATTAGAGATTGGTTGTATGTAGAAGATCATTGTAAAGGAATAGATATAGCGTTTCAGAATGGTAAAGCTGGAGAAACCTATAATATTGGTGGGAAAAATGAACGCGATAACTTATATATAGCACATAAAATTTGTGATATTTTAGACGATTTAAAACCCAAAAACAAAGCCTATTCGGAACAAATTACCTTTGTAAAGGACAGGCCAGGACATGATTTTAGGTATGCTATTGATGCCTCTAAAATTGAAACAGAATTAGGTTGGCAAGCTGATGAAAATTTTGAAACAGGAATCGTTAAAACCATTGAGTGGTACTTAAATAAATATAAAAACGAATAGAATTAGTACTCAGTTTTTTAAACTGAATGGTAATTTTTCAAAAATACACTGAGGATGAAAGGAATAATTTTAGCAGGAGGATCTGGTACAAGATTGCATCCATTAACTTTGGCGGTAAGTAAGCAGTTAATGCCTATTTATGATAAACCCATGATTTATTATCCTATTTCTACTTTGATGTGGTCTGGTATAAAGGATATTTTAATTATTTCTACACCTCAAGATTTACCTTTATTTAAAAAGCTGTTAGGAGATGGAAAGTCCTATGGTTGTAATTTTGAGTATGCCGTTCAAGAGTCACCAAACGGATTAGCAGAAGCCTTTATTATTGGAGAAGAATTTATTGGAGACGATAAGGTGGCGTTAATTCTTGGTGATAATATTTTTTATGGTACGGGTTTAGCAGATTTATTGCAACAAAATAATAATCCAGATGGAGGTATTATTTACGCTTATCATGTGCACGATCCCGAACGATACGGAGTTGTAGAGTTTGATGAAAATGACATAGCTGTTTCTATTGAAGAGAAGCCTAAAAAACCAAAATCAAATTATGCGGTTCCAGGTATTTATTTTTATGATAACTCAGTTGTAGACATCGCTAAAAATATAAAGCCTAGTAAACGTGGAGAATTAGAGATAACAGATGTTAATAAAACCTATTTAACCCAAGGAAAATTAAAAGTTAGTGTATTAGATAAAGGCACAGCGTGGCTAGATACAGGTACCTTTAAATCTTTAATGCAAGCATCTCAATTTGTACAAGTTATAGAAGAACGTCAAGGTTTAAAGATAGGGTCGATAGAAGAAGCCGCATATAGCATGGGTTATATTGATAAAAAACAATTTATAAAAGTGGTGAAACCATTAACAAAAAGTGGTTATGGAAAACACTTATTAAGTTTAGTCTCAGAATAAAATGATTGTAAAAGAAACCAAATTAAAAGGGTGTTTTATAATAGAACCTCAAGTATTTTCCGATAAACGTGGTTATTTTGTTGAAAATTACAACCAAAAAACCTTTAATAAGGCGCTAGGTTTAGATATTAATTTTGTTCAAGATAATGAGTCAAAATCTTCAAAAGGAGTGCTTAGAGGCCTGCATTATCAATTAGGCGAGTATGCGCAAGCCAAATTAGTAAGAGTTGTTAAAGGTGCAGTATTAGATATTGCGGTAGATCTCAGAGAAGGTTCTAAAACGTTTGGGGAACATATTTCTATAGAGCTTTCAGAAAACAATAAAACCCAATTATTTGTACCAAGAGGTTTTGGACATGGTTTTATTGTTTTAGAAGATGAAACCATTTTTAGCTACAAATGTGATAATTACTATCATAAAGCATCAGAAGCTGGCATCATATATAATGATAAAGATTTAAATATCAATTGGCAACTGCCTAGTTCAGATTTTATACTTTCAGAAAAAGACCTCATATTACCGACTTTAAAAGACGCTAAATTATGATACATGTACTTGTGACTGCGAAAGACGGTCAATTAGGACAATGCTTTCAAAGTTTGGCTGTTAAACATCCCAATATTCAATTTGTTTTTAAATCGTCATCTGATTTAGATATTACAAACACAGCCAATATCGAAGATGCACTTAAAGACCATACGTTTGACTATTGTATTAATTGTGCCGCTTATACAGCTGTAGATAAGGCCGAAGAAGCAATAGAGTTAGTAGATAAGGTAAATCATATAGGAGCAAAGCTATTAGCAGAATCTTGTAAGAAATTTAATGTCACTTTAATTCATGTCTCTACAGATTTTGTGTTTGATGGTAAAGCAACAGTACCGTATTTAGAAGATGATATTACGAATCCCTTGGGTGTGTATGGTAAAACGAAATTAGCAGGAGAACAAGCCATTTCTAATGTATTGGAAAACTATTTTATAATTAGAACATCGTGGTTGTACTCAGAATATGGTAATAATTTTTTAAAAACCATGTTGAGGTTATCTAAAGAGCGCAATGAAATAGGTGTTGTAGGTGACCAAGTAGGAAGTCCTACTTACGCAAGAGATTTAGCAGATATGATTCTAAGACTTATTGAGTCTAAAAATACTAGCTATGGTGTCTATCATTACAGTAATAAAGGTGTGGTAAGTTGGTATGATTTTGCTAAAGAAATTTTTAAACTAAGTGATAGCTCTATTACACTCAATAAAATTGAAACGAAAGATTACCCAACTCCCGCTGTACGACCTAAGTATAGTGTATTACATACTGAAAGAATAAGTAAGCTATTAGATCTTAAAATTCCGAATTGGAAAGTTAGTTTAACACAAGCCATTTCTAATCTTTAACTGATTACAAAATATTTGATAAAAAATAATAGAGGAGCTTAATAACAAATTAAAGCTATTCATTATTTTATAATTAATAAGATTAGTATTATTGTATTCTTTTTATAAATACTGTCTTGTTGCTTTACTATAAGAAGGTTAATAAATATAATTTTATTAAGAAACCACCTTATTTCATATGTTATTTAATTCGCTAGATTTTGCTATATTTTTCCCAATCGTTTTTGCGCTCTATTGGCTTGTAGCTAGAAACCTTACCTTAAGAAATGTTCTAATTTTAGTTGCTAGTTATACCTTTTATGGTTGGTGGGATTGGCGTTTTTTATTTTTAATTGCGGTAAGTACTTTAGTAGATTTTTATGTAGGTAAAAAAATGCATAAAATAGAAAACAAGAAGAAGCGAAAACAATTACTGTTTGTTAGTTTATTGGTCAATCTAGGGTTTTTAGTTTATTTTAAGTATACCAACTTTTTTATTGAATCATTTGTAGATTCGTTTCGGTTGTTTGGTAAAGAACTTGAAGTTTCAACACTAAATATAATATTACCTGTAGGGATTAGTTTCTATACATTTCAAACGTTAAGCTACACCATAGACATTTATAGAAAACAGTTAAAGCCTACAAACGATATTATTGCGTTTAGTGCATTTGTGTCGTTTTTTCCACAATTAGTAGCTGGTCCAATTGAAAGAGCATCTCATTTATTACCTCAATTTTATAAAACGTATACGTTTAATTACAAACTTGTAAAGTCTGGTCTTCTACTTATGGCTTTTGGTTTATTTAAGAAAATGGTTATTGCAGATAGGGCTGCGCTTTACGTTAATCAGGTTTATAATAATGTAGATGATTATGGAGGTGTGGGCTACATTTATGCAACAGTACTCTTTGCATTTCAAATTTATTGTGATTTTTCTGGGTACTCAGATATTGCTATTGGGTTAGGGAGAACAATGGGCTTTGATTTAATGAAGAATTTTGATAGTCCATATATTTCAAAATCTCTTACAGAGTTTTGGAGGCGTTGGCACATATCGTTATCAACTTGGTTTAGAGATTATTTATATATCCCTTTAGGTGGAAGTAAAAAAGGAAAGTACAGAACTTACGCTAATCTTTTTATTGTTTTTGTCGTGAGTGGTTTATGGCACGGTGCTGCAATGACGTTTATTATTTGGGGAGCGATACATGGTATTATTCTTATGATAGAAAAAGGCACCTTTACATTTAGAAAAAGGTTGTTTAATAAAATAGGTTTGGACAAAAACAATTTTTCAAATCATCTTTTCTTCGGTTTCATTATTTTTACTATTGTTTGTTTTGGATGGGTATTTTTTAGAGCAAACTCACTAAGTGATTCTCTTCAAATAGTTTCGGGATTTTTTAGTGATTTTAATTTAGGAGATATGTTTAAAAAAGAAACCTATTTAATAGGTTTTAAACCGAATGAATTTAAGGTTATTACAATAGCTATTTTAATGTTGTTTGCATTTGAATACTTTCATAAAAAACATAACAGTATAAAGTTTTTAAATAACCAATCAACATTATTTAGATGGTCATTTTACTTAAGTATTGTAATATTAATAATGCTCTTTGGTATTTATGGTGATAGAAATATTCAGGAATTTATTTATTTTCAATTTTAGAAATTTCATATGAAAAAATTAATTTTAAAGCTTTTGATATTCGTTGCTATTTTTGCTTTTTTGTTACTGTACTTCGATTCGTTTTTCATAGATAATGACCACTCATCTGTTAGTTCGTATCAAACATTATATGAGGAGGATAGGGAGTCTGTAAGTGTGGTCTTTTTAGGTAATTCTCACCAAGGTAAAGGGGTAGATGCAAATATTATAAATGCTAAGTGTAAGACAAATTCATTAAAAATTAATGGAGCAGGTATAAGTATAGCTCAAATTTACTTTAACCTATTAGAAACATTACAATATCAATCTCCTCAAATTGTTGCTATAGAAACTTGGGCACTTATTGATAAAGGAGTGAGATATAATAAGATTGCAGACTCAAGTGGAAATTTAATGGCTTCACCATTTAAAATGGAATACAATAAAAGATTTGGTAAAGTCAAGTACGAGGAGATCTCAAGTATTTATCCAGATAATAAATGGTTTCATATGTTTAACGCGTTTAGATTTCATAACAATTGGCAAGATAGCGAAATGTGGTCTAAGTCATTACAAGCAAAATTTAGCTTTTCAGCTAAAGAACGAAGCCACAATAAAAAAACAAACTGGCATTTATCTTCGGCAAGCATAAAAGCATTTAACGAAAAAAGCTTTAATACTCAAAATTTGGAGCTTACAAAACATGAAGAGGAATACATAAATAAGATTATTGATTTGTCAATAAGTCATGATTTTAAAATATTATTTTACACTGTTCCTGTATATAGAACTTATTACAATAAAACTAAAGAAGGATTTGATGTTGTAAACAAAGAGATTGAACGAATTACTAATGCACATAAAAATATAGATTTTCTTGATATAAATAAGAAAGTTTCAGGTTTTGATTACACCTGTGTTGTAAATGAAAAAGTATCATCTAATCAACATGCTAATTATAAAGGCCAAATTAAAACAAGTTCTACTTTGGCAAATTATCTAATGAATAACTACAACATAGACGAAAGTGATGTCTTTAAAAAAACATTCTTATCAACACCTGAAAACTTACTCTATAACGCAAATAAAGTTATAGAAGCTAAGACCTTTATTGGCTCTATAAATAAAATAAATGGTCAGTTTTATAAAGATATAGAAGGGGATAAAGTTGTCACTATTGCTGAAAGCGTACAAACAATAAATTTGGAAGGCTGGATGCATAAAGAAGGTGTCTCTAACTTGGCAGGAAATAAAGTAGTTGCCTTGAAGAAAAATACTAATTTCGTTTATATTGTATCAGGAAATCAAATAAAAGAAAGAAAAGATTATAAGTTGGTTGAAAAGTATGGTAAAGATTTTAAAAACAGTGGATATCGGGTAGAGTTGTCAAAAAACTTATTAGAAAAGGGTACGTATACTGTTTTTCATATTATTAGAGATAAAGAAAAAAAATATCATTTGAAGAATACCCACAAGCGTATAGTCATTGAATAATAGAACTATTTAATTCTGATTAATTTACTTTAACTTACCCCAAAAAAAATAGGTAAATACGCTGCTTTTATTCGTGTAATCAGATATTACTAATTTTAATTATATTAAAAAAGTCTATCGACTTTCTGCTTATAGTGGTTTAGTTTTAAGTCATTTAAACGTAATGACATTTTTTGAAAATCAAATAAAAGATTATTTTTACGGATATTAAGTCGGTTTTATCTAGCTCTAATCTTAATTTATTACATTAAATAATAAAGAAATATGGTAAAAAGCTATTTTAAAAAAGAGACCAATTTATTTACTTACAAATCAATGATTGCCCCTTCATTAGATTATGAAATTTAATTCTATCACTTCAAAACTATTAAACTCTAGTCTTTTAGGGAGTAGTTTAAAGGTTCTTTTTATTAAAATTCTTGGTGTTTTGCTTCTTTTTGCTGTTTCACTATTTTTAACCAATTACTTTCCGCCAGAATTAGTTGGACAATATGACTTTGTCCGAACTCTTTTAATGATAATTGGAGGGCTATCCGTTTTAGGAATGGATCAATCTATAATTTATTACTCAGGTTTTTTTAAATCTCAAAATTCAATGGGCTCTTTGAGAGCCACTTATTTTAAAATGCTTACTCTCGTTTTACTTGCTAGCAGTATACTTTGGGTACTAAACAGTTTAATCCCTAATGATTTTATTAATGAACTATTTAATAAGCCAAAAGCATCATTACTTTTTAATAAAGTTATTTTAGCACTGTCTTTTTATGCTATTACATTTTTAAATATAGACATGTTAAGAGCTTTAAATAAAACTATTTTATCTGAGTTGTTTAGAAATATTTTTAGACACCTACCATTTTTGTTTTTAGCAGTTTATTTAGTTTATAACTCAAACGAAGCTTATTTAATTGATGCTTATTTATGGAGTTTTGCAAGTTTAGCTCTAGTCTCTTTTATTATTATTTACAGAAAATTTTTAAAATCGAAATTTGAGATTAAAATAGATAATTTAAGTTATAAGACTATTTTCTTAAAATCATATCCAATGGCTATTAGTGCGTTATCTTATTTTTTAATGCAGAGTATTGATGTTTTGTTATTAGCTAAATATAGTACGTTTGATAACGTTGCATTTTATGCTATAGCGGTGAAATTATCAACAATATCAACATTAGCACTTTTGTCAATAAATATTATTGCAGGACCAAAGATAGCTGAATTCTATTCTAGCAACAGTATTGAAAAGTTAAGGCGCTTATTACAAAATAGTAATAGACTTATTTTAGTTTTAACATTGCCAGTATTAATTGTACTATCATTATTTTCAGAATGGATTTTAGGCTTATTTGGCAAGGAATATATTGTTGCTCAGAGTGCGTTATTAATATTATTAGGCGGACAATGTTTTAATTTTTTATTGGGGCCATTAGGGGTGTATATGAACATGACAGGTAAGCAAAACAAACTACAAAGAATTCTTATTTTAGGTTTATTAATCAATGTTGTTTTAAACATTATTTATATCCCTAAGTATGGAATGATTGGTGCTGCTTCATCAACTGTTGTAAGTATGATTATTTGGAAAATTCTAGCAACTATAATTATATATAGACAGGATAAAACAAAAACATTTATTTCATAAGATTAAAATTGTAGATAAAAAAAATAGTTAACTTTGAATTTATATGTAGCAAAGAGATTATAGGCTATAAATCAAGAAAAATATAAGGGAAAAGCGTAAAATAACTTTTAAAGTTATAGAGAAATATTAATGAAACAAGAATTCTTAACAACCAAATATGAATATTGCAATTAAGCTAAAAAATCTAATTTTAGTTATTTTTTTGTTAGGTGTATTTTTTATTCCATTTAATTCATTTAAGGGTTTTGCTATATTTGGTGTTTTAGGAGAATATAATAGAGATTCTTGTGTGCTTTTTTTTTTATTATGCTCGGTAATATTATTTACTACAGGAAAAATAAAAATACCTTATCATAATATTATTTTTCAGCTGCTAATTTTATTTATATTTTGGGTTATACTTTCTGTAGTTTTTAATAGTTATGATATGTTTGGCTATTATTACAAGCAAAGAACAGGTTTTGAGCGTTTTATAAGACAATTTGTTTCCTTACTTATTTCAGCTATTATTCTGTTTATAACCTTCTATAATATTATTGAAAAGTTTGATCTTAAGACTATTATCCTTAAAATAAGAACAATATTTCTTTATTCATTAGTTATAGTAGTTGTATATGGTAGTATAGAGTTTTTAATCATTAAATTCCATATGGATGGATTAAGAAGTACTTTACACCTATTTGATTATTTTCCTTTTACATCAGTTAATATAGATAAATGGACTCGCAGAATTTCCTCTGTTACTTTTGAACCTCCAGCGTTAGCAACATATTTATTAAGTATTGCAGGGTGGATGTTTAGTTACATACTTACAGGAAAAGGGTTTAAGCGTTTTTTACCTGGAATATTTGTCATTCTTTTTGCTTTTTTGTCAGAATCAAGGGCAGTATTTTTTATAATAATTATTCAAGTTTTTGTTTTTATTCTTTTTTTAATTAGAAAAAGAAAATTCAATAGTTTATTTGCTAAAATATTTCTTGTATCTGTATTTGCTGGTGCTGCAGTTGTAACATTCTTTCTCAAATCCACAGTAGAATATGTCTATGATGAATTAACATCTTTTAAAATTGATGACAGTGTACATTCTACATCTAATAAAACTCGATTTGGGATACAAACAGCTATGTTTGAGGTTTTTAAAGAGAGTCCAATCGTAGGTGCAGGATATGGCTTACAGGCTTTTGAGTCAACAAAGAAATACCCAAAATGGGCAACCGAAGATAATTGGGAGTTTAGACTTAAACATTTAAATGAAAATCATCCATCATTTCCACCAGGATTTAACTTATATCTTAGAATTTTAGCAGAAACAGGAATTATAGGATTTTTTATATTAATTACTTTTTTTATAAGTATTTTAATGTGGTGTTACAATAAAACGTTTAAAAACCCTAGTGGTAGCACTGTTATTCCTCTTATATTAATGATTTCAATGGTAGGATATATTTTTAATTGGTTAAAAACAGACACATTTAGGGTTTATGGTTTTTGGTTATGTTTAGCAATTATAATGGTAATGATAAAACAAAACAAACAATTAATTAATGAATCAAAGTAGAATTATCCTTGTAATGGCACATTACAATAACCCTAAAGGGTTAGAAGAATCATTGGTCTCGATAAATGAGAAAATTGATATTGATATTCTTGTAGTTGATGATGGAAGTGAGCATAAGCCAAATGAAGAAAGATTAAATCAAATTTATAATTCTGGTAAAATTTACTTTGAGTATTTAAAAGAAAATAAAGGAGTAGGCGTCGCAGCAAATCGTGGATTAGAAGTAGCTTTAAATAAGAACTATGAATTTATTGGTCGTTTTGATTGTGGGGATATTTTTATGAAAGATAAATGCTCTAAACAAATTAATTATTTAGACCAAAATAAAGAGGTGAAACTCATAGGTACTTGGGCAAATGTTATTGATGAGCATGGAAATTTTTTACACGAATTAAAGCCCCCAACAGATTATGAAACGTTAAAGAAAAAAATGTACTTAAATAGTATGTTTTTAAATCCATCAGTAATATTCTATTCTAAAATTTTAGACAAGGTTGGTAATTATCCTTTTAAGTACAGGAGAGCATCACAGGATTATGCGTTTTTTTTCAAAGCACTTAAGCATTATAAGGTTGAAAATTACCCAGAAATATTAATGTATTATGTTTCTGATCCTAATTCCATTTCAACAAAGAAAAGAAGGCTTCAAGTGTTTAATAGAATTCGTATAATTTTAGATAATTTCCACTTTGGTTTCTATCCCATTTATGGATTATTTAGAAATATTCTATTACTATTTGTATCTAGAAAAGTGACAACAGAATTGAAGAAAAAATTTAAACTGAATTGAAGTTCTTACATAAAATATATCATTATCTGTTTTACGCATTGGTGTTTACCATTCCGTTTGAAGATGATATTAGAGCTGTCCCAAATATTCTTATTGGAATATTATTTGTCTTACTTCCTTTTGTTGAGAAACAGTTTATTAAAAAACTCTTAGCAAACAAGGTATACATAATAGTTATAGCATTAATACTTTTTACTGTATTATCATCTTTAATTATAGGTACAATTTCAGAGGATATGTACGTTATAAAAAAACTGTTTATTTCAATTGCAGTTTTAGTTTTATCGATCCCTATAAAAAAGAGTTTTAAGATACAGTTGTTCTTTATACTATCAGTAACCTTAGGTAATTTTATTTCTGTATTTAGCCTTGTAAATTATACGTCGGAAGTTGGAGCGTTTGAAATTGCATCAGGACAACATATTAATGATTTGCTATTTATAGAACGCTTATATTTTGGATTTATTAACTCTTTAAGTATTGCTTTTTCTTTAAAAATATGGTCTAAAGTACCTAAGAAATATAGATTATTTCTTGTGTTTAATATGTTATTAAGTGCTTGTATGCTGTTTCTAGTGGTTTCTAGAATGGCAATTATAACTGTTTTATTAATATTTATGATAAAGGTTTTTTATGAGACTAATTTAAAAAAATCACTAATTACAGTTGCACTTATATTAGGTACAGTTGCTGCGTTTTTCTTATTCAATGATAATTTAGCTAAACGCTTTTTATATGTTGATAAGAAAAATGATTTCTTTTATAAAATAAGGGAATGGGAGCCAAGATATGTCATTTGGAATTGTGCTTTCTCGCATTTGGTGAATAGTTCTGAACATAAATTACTTATAGGTGACGGTTTTGGTATGACACAAGAAAACCTTAATAACTGCTATATTAATTCGATGACCAAAAAAGAGCGTATAGCGTATTTTCTTGAAACGCGATTTAATACACATAATCAGTATTTAGATTTATTGTTAAGTAAAGGACTTATTGGGTTAGCTATTTTTTTGTTTTTAATTTTTAGCCTTATAAGGTTAAACAATAAGGATATTAATCAATTAAATATTCTTTTGGTATTGGTATTATTTGCTTTAATTGAAAATTTATTTCATAGACAAATAGGAGTATATTTGTTCGCGCTAATTTTAATAGTGTTAACCCCAAATAAATCAGAAGATAATTTATTAGATGAGTAGAAAAAAAATTGTACATATTCTTCATTCAATAGGTGGAGTAGATACCTCCTTGAGAGTGCTAATAAAATCTATTGACTCTTCAAAATTCGAGAATATTGTAATTCATGGTACAAAAGATAATTCTAACTTTTTAGATGATTCTAATAATTATGTAAAGGAATATAAAATACCTATAGAGCGAGATATAAACGTATTAAAAGATTTTAAGTCAATTATTAAGGCTTACAAAATAATTAGAAAAGAAAAACCAGATTTAATTCACGCTCATAGTGCCAAAGGCGGACTCGTAGGAAACACAATAGGCTTTTTATTAAACACTATTAATGTTTTGCACACTCCACAGGCTTATTCTTTTTTAAGTGCCAGTAATAGTCTTAAACGCCGTTTTCTAGTGTTAATAGAAAGGATTCTTAAAAACAAAAAGTCAATTTTGTTGGCTTCATCTAATTCTGAATTAGAAAGAGGTATTATGGAAATAAAATATAAGAAATCTGAAACGGCACTTTTTAATAATTGTATTTCTCCAATCACGCTAGATCCTGAGTTTAGTGATATATCAAGTTATAATCTTCCTGATGAATATATCTGTACTGTTGGAAGACCATCATATCAAAAAAACATTGAGTTGATGATTGAGGTATTAAAGGAGGTTAAAAAAGAGATTCCTAAGATCCATTTGGTAATTATGGGAATAGGTGTTGTAAGTCCCAATACTGAAAATGTAAAACGTTTAATAAAAGCATATGATTTAGAAGCCAATACTACGTTGATTGAGTGGACAGAACGCGAGAGAATTTTTCATATCGTTTCCAAATCTAAATTATATATTACCACGGCCAGATACGAAGGCTTGCCATATGCGGTTATTGAGAGTCTAGCCTTATCTAAATCAATTATCGCAACAGATTGTGACGGCAATAGAGATTTGGTTTTTGATGGTGAAAATGGATTTTTAGTTGATGCAGATGATATTAGTTTAATGAGCAAGAGAACGATAGAATTATTTCAAAATGAGTCTAAAAGATTAGAATTTCAAAAGAAGTCGCTAGAGATTTTTAATCAAAACTTTAATTTAGAAACTAATATTAAAAATTTAGAAGCACTGTATTCTAAATATTGTATTAAATAACTAAGCGTTTTTATTAATGGTAATAACGTAAACGGACGATTTAAAGAATCGGTTTTTTTTATAAGGAAGTTTTGTTAAGTTATTGATTTATACATTTTTTTTAGCATTTGAAATATATACTCAAATTTATTTATATTACGTAGATTCAATTATATTTGCCGCATAAATATCAGTTGCTACACAGATTAGAGGATTATTATGAATGATAGATTTTATACACAATTATTAAGACCTGTCCTGTATATTATCGATTTGCTATTTGTATGTTTTTTGTTAGTTACGTTTTTAACGTCAGACATCAACATTATAATTATACCAATTCTTTTTTGGATTATACTTTCTTTGTTTTCACCTTTTAAAAATGGAAACAAAACCTTAAGAATTATCAGAATTATATCTGTAACTCTAATTGTTAGGATTTCTTTGTTCATATTGTTAATTCTATCTTATTTCTATATAATTGATTATAAGGTAGATATTGTAAAAATAATTAAGTTTTACTTTTTATTATTTTTTGTTCTCTGTTTTTGGCGAATACTCACCTTTGTTTTAATCAAGCGATATTTACACTATAAAGGCATTTACTATAATAATGTTGTTATTATTGGTTACAACGATTCAACTAAAAAGTTAGAAGATTTTTTTGAGAATAATAAAGATCATAATTATAAATATAAAGGGTTCTTTACAAATAAAGAGACAAACAAAAAATTAGGAGATATAGCAAAATCGTTTAATTATATAATTGAGAATAATATAGACGAAATATACTGTTCTGTAAAAGAATTGTCTGATGAGCAAATGAGTGAATTGGTTTATTTTGCCGACAATAACTTAAAAACATTAAAGCTTATTCCTAACAATAAATACGTTTTTTCAAAAAAATTAAAGTTCGAAAATCACGACCTTATTCCAATATTCTCATTAAGCAATATACCTCTTAAGGATAACTTAAATATAGTTATTAAAAGGACTTTTGATATTGTATTTTCACTCATAGTTATAGTCGGTTTTCTATCATGGTTTACTCCTCTTATTGCATTAATGATCTTATTAGAATCAAGAGGAGATGTTTTCTTTAGGCAATTGAGATACGGAGCCGATTTTAAACTTTTTGCTTGTTATAAATTTCGCTCAATGAGTGCCAATAGAGAATCTGACAGTCTTCAGGCATCAAAAAATGACATGAGAATAACAAGAGTTGGAAAATTTATAAGAAAAACAAGTATTGATGAGTTGCCTCAATTTTATAATGTATTGTTTGGAAGCATGTCTGTTGTTGGGCCAAGACCACTCTTATTAAGTCATACAAACGATTATAAAAATAAAATAAATAAATTCATGGTTAGGCATACTGTTAAACCAGGTATAACAGGCTTAGCTCAAGTTAGTGGCTATAGAGGAAATATTGAAAAGGATTCTGATATGCAAAATAGAGTGAAATACGATATTTTTTATATAGAAAACTGGTCCATGTTTTTAGATATTAAAATTATTATTAAAACGGTTATAAATGTAATTAAAGGTGAAGAAAAAGCCTATTAAATAAGGCACATCATTAACATTGTAGATATACTACCAAGATTAACTTCAATAACAAATCCTAAGAGACTTATTAATACAATGAAAAAATATGGAGTTTAAACGCGGAAGATATTCATGGGTATTGAGGCCAATATTAATAGTATACGACCTTATAATTATAAATACATTTGCTTTTATCTTTTTAGATTTTAATAGTGAAAAATTATACTTTTTCTCTTATGAATTGCTCAATGATAAGAACATACTCTATCTTTTATACTCTATAGTATTTTGGCTTTTATCTACCTATTTACTTAAATTTTATAAAGTGTATAGGTACACTTCTGTAATAAATATTCTGTCGCTTATTATAAAGCAATTCTTTGCTTATACGCTTCTTGTTTATGCCTTTGAAGGTTTTTTTAGAAGTATTAATATTGAGATAACCTTAACGTTAAAATATTTAGCCTATGCCTTTATTGCAATAAGTTTTGTTAAGCTGTTAAGCTATTATATTTTAAAGTCATTCAGGATATATTTAAAAGGTAATTTAAGAAATATTATCCTAATAGGTAGTGGTGATAATGTACACGAGTTAAAGAAAATATTTAAAGAAAAGAAAGAGTTAGGCTATAACATAAATGCAATTTTTAGCGATTCTGAAGATGATGATACGTCTGGCTCTATTGCAGATAGTTTTGACTATTTAGAAAACAATAACGATCATATAGATGAGATTTATTGCTCAATTTATGATTTATCAGAAAAAGAGATAAACGAATACGTTAGGTATGCAAATTTGAACCATTGTAATATTAAGTTCATACCTAATACCAAAAAATTATTCACCAAACGATTTAAAACAGACTATTATAACTACATACCAGTTTTATCTATTCAAGAAGTAGCACTTAACAATGAAATAAATAAATTTTTAAAACGAACGTTTGATGTTGTGTTTTCGTTGTTAATCATAGTTTTTATACTGTCTTGGCTTTCTGTTATTTTATTTATTTTAATTAAGTTAGAGTCTAAAGGGCCGTTATTTTATAAACATAAAAGAACGGGAATAAACTATAAAGCCTTCTACTGTTACAAGTATAGGTCGCTTACCGTAACAAAGGAGTCTAGAGGAACTTATGTAAGTCCAGACGATAAGCGCCTAACAGTTATAGGAAAGTTTATTAGGAGAACAAGTATAGACGAATTACCTCAGTTTATAAATGTTTTAAAGGGAGACATGTCTGTTGTAGGACCAAGACCACATATGCTATCATATACCGATGATTATTCAAAGAAGATTAATAAATATAATTTTATTTATAGACACAATGTGAAACCAGGTGTAACCGGTTTAGCACAAATTAAAGGGTATAGAGGCGAAATTAAACACGATAAGGATATCATAAACAGAGTGAAATACGATATTTTTTATATAGAGAACTGGTCACTTTTACTAGATTTAAAAATCATTGCCCAAACGATTATTAACGTTATTAAAGGCGATGAAAAAGCGTATTAAATGACATTTTTAAGTGCCATAAGCTGTTTTTTGAAATCAAATTGAAGTCGAGCTGTTTCTTGAATAGATACGCTTAGCGCATAGTTGAGCTCTTCAGAGGTGATAGAGGCCAATATTTTATTTAAATGACTGTAATCGCCTTCATTTGCAATCCAGCCAAGCTTATGTTTTGTAATCACATCCTCGCCTTCACCACCTCCAAAATATAACATTGGCAAGCCTAATTTAGCGTATTCAAAAATCTTAGACGGTACAGATCCGTAAATTCTATTTAACAACGGAATAATGGTAATATCATATTTTAAAAGGACTTGGTGTAACTCCGCTCGGTTTACTCTACCATGAAAATAAAGAGGTAAGTCTTTATTAGAGTCAATTAAGTTTTTAATAGCTTCCTCTTCTGCACCAGACCCGTAAATATGAAATTCAATAGTCTCATAATTAATTTCTTTACAGAGCTTATGGATACCTTGAGCCACACCTAAAAGGCCTGCATAAACCATTTTTATTTTACCCTTAGATGAGGTGTTTTCTATAAGTTTAGGGTATTTAATTTCTGGGAAATTTCGGTATAGAAATAGCTCTGGCTTTGTGGTTATAGTTTTAATATGGGTTAGTATTTCATTACTTTGTCCTAAGATGAGGTCTGCTTTTTTGTAGTTAAAGGCTTCAAGTTTTTTT
Source organism: Winogradskyella damuponensis (assembly GCF_039538385.1). Classification (NCBI taxonomy): domain Bacteria; kingdom Pseudomonadati; phylum Bacteroidota; class Flavobacteriia; order Flavobacteriales; family Flavobacteriaceae; genus Winogradskyella; species Winogradskyella damuponensis. The sequence continues at coordinate 202,207 of NZ_BAABCB010000028.1, forward strand.
AGAAGCCTATATGCAAAACCTTCTTTTAAAGCTCCTAATTCTAATCCTGCGCTTGGCCATAAATCACTTACATTTAAAATTAGTTTTCTTTTCTTAGATCTTAAAAAGAACATACAAGTAAAGGACACTAAAAGCGGTGGAGACTGTACTATAACTTTATTCGGAATCTTATGCCACATAAAAAACCAAATCAAACTAAAGCTGTAAGATAACATGGCTATTAAACGCAGAAATTTATTTTTAGAAACTGAAGCATAAATCCATAAACGATTAATTGTAATGCCATTTTCTTCAGTTTTTAAACTGAATTTCCCCTTGTAAGCTGCAAAAATTTTTCCGGTTGGGTAATTAGGTAACGGAGTAACAATATTGACATCATAATCATTTTTTAAGCCTTCTGCCAAATGATAAATACGATTAGAAGCTGCACCAATCTCTGGCGGAAAGTAACTCGTTATAATCATTAATTTTTTCACTAATACTCTATTTTAAATGTGATGTGAACTGTTTTAACTTACCAGACTTTGAGCGCTTTAGTTTTTTAACACGTTCAAAATTAATAGTTATATTAGGCTCTAAATAACGAATCACTTCATTCTTAATCGTTGTTTTTTTAGCTTCAGAAAGTTCAATTTTACTAACGTAACTAATTTTAAAGCTATCTAAAAGCGTCTGCTCTACAACAAATTCTGAAACATTGCCATCGTTTTCAATGACGCTTTTGGTAATGTAATAAAACGTGAGACCTGCTGCTTTTTTGCCACTAGGCAAAACAATAATGTCATTGGTTCTTCCAATAAGCTTCTTTAAAATGGGTTTCTTAATGGTACTCTTTTCAGATAACATACCTATATCACCAATATCGTAGCGTATAAAGGGGTGTGCTTTGTTGTAAAGCGATGTAATTACAATTCTCCCTTCTTCTCCGTACGGTAAAACAACATCATTCTCATCTAAAATTTCTACATAAAGCGTTTCGCTATTAAGTTGCCATTCATCAGTCGTATTCTGAAATGCAATAAGGTCTAATTCAGAAGCTCCATATTCATTTATAACTGGCAGTCCAAATTGTGTTTCAAGTAGCAATTTATCATCATCAAATAACATTTCGGAAGTTACAATACAAGCTCGTAAAGTCGGGCATACAGATTTTAACAGAATGTTTTTACGCTTTAAATACTTTGCAAATTGTACAATTGAGCTCGTATAACCATTAATATAATCGAATTGGGTAGTTTTAAATTTTGCTAAAGTGTTTTCAAATGCAGTATCACTTAAATCAAATACCGAAAACCGAAAACGATTACTAAAATAATCTTTCAAACGTTCCTTGTAATACCCCTTTTTATCTAAAGGAATACCATAAAAACGGGCTTGCATAGATCTGTTAAAATCAATATTGTACCAACCAAACCGATTTATTATTTCAGCCCAAGTTAGTGCATGGCACCATTTATCTTTCGCAAAAATAAAAGGGTCACCAGAGCTACCAGACGTTTTATTTACATAGACGTTTTTAGTCGTATACCCATCACTTAAACGCTGCTCTAAAGGCTGTTGCAAATGCTTCTTTGTAATAATTGGTACAGAATTCCAAACGTTAAGATCAATTGTTTTTCCAAGCGTTTTATAAAAAGAGTTATGTTTTAAATGGTAAGAAATAATGGCTTTTTTCTGTTCTTCAACATAAGTTTCAAATTCAGAATTAGTTTTAGCCTGAATTTCAGACAAAGTCAATTTTGCCTTGTCAATTTTAAAGCCATTTATTTTTAAAGAAAAATCAAATAATCGCAAGATGTTTTTTTGCATTTAAGGTTTTGAATTCATCAAAGTGAGTTCTTTGGTAAAATAATTGTTTTTTAAACTTAAAACCAATTATTTTTGTCTAAACAATTTTAAGCATGAATATTTTAGTACTTGGCTCTGGAGGAAGAGAACACGCATTTGCATGGAAATTAGCAAAAAGTAATCGTTGTAAGGCGCTTTTTGTAGCACCAGGAAACTCAGGAACCAACGCCATTGCAACAAATTTAAATATTGGTGTTACTGATTTTGAGGCCATTAAAGCAGCCGTTTTAGAACATCAAGTTGATTTAGTTGTAGTTGGACCAGAAGACCCATTAGTACAAGGTATTCATGATTTCTTTTTAGTAGATGAGGCCTTAAAAAATGTAGCAGTTATTGGGCCCCAACAGGCAGCCGCTGAACTAGAAGGAAGTAAAGAGTTTGCTAAAGAATTTATGGTACGTCATAATATTCCAACGGCAGCATATGAAAGTTTTACTAAGAATAATGTTGACGATGGTTACAAATTTTTAGAAACTTTAAAGCCTCCTTATGTTTTAAAAGCAGATGGTTTAGCAGCAGGAAAAGGTGTTTTAATCTTAAATGATTTACAGGAGGCTAAAGACGAGCTAAAAAGTATGCTTGTTGATGCTAAATTTGGAGAGGCTAGTACTAAAGTGGTTATCGAAGAATTTTTAGATGGTATTGAGTTGAGTTGTTTTGTCTTAACAGACGGAAAAGATTATAAAATTCTACCAACAGCAAAAGATTACAAACGTATTGGAGAAGGTGATACCGGTTTAAATACAGGAGGTATGGGAGCCGTTTCTCCTGTGCCATTTGCAACGCAAGAATTTTTAGATAAAATAGAAAATCAAGTTGTAAAACCTACGGTTGAAGGGTTAAAGAAAGATAAATTACCTTATGTTGGCTTTATTTTTATTGGTTTAATTAAAGTTGGAGATAATCCTAAAGTAATAGAGTATAACGTTAGAATGGGAGATCCTGAAACTGAAGTAGTCTTACCAAGATTAAAAACAGATTTAGTTGATATTTTTGAAGCTATGGCTAATCAAACCTTATCTAAAGTGAATATTGAAATTGATGAGCGTGCAGCAACAACTGTAATGTTGGTTTCTGGTGGCTATCCTGAAGCTTATGAGAAAGGTAAAGAAATTTCAGGATTAGAAAATGTTACAGATTCTATAGCATTTCATGCAGGAGCTATAGAAAAAGACGGTAAAGTGGTGACCTCAGGAGGTCGTGTTATGGCAATTACATCGTACGGAAACACGTACAATGAAGCCATAAAAAAATCTTATCAAAGTATAGATAAACTACATTTTGATAAGATGAATTATCGTAAAGATATTGGTTTCGATTTATAGATAAGAGTGAGAAGAAATACTTTTATCTTCTTCGTTGTTATCATTGTACTTTTTGAGTTCTAGCATCCAATAAACAAATGCAACAAAGCCAATAGCTATAAAAATCCATGAGAATATATTAGCAGAAAACCAGCTTTCTAACTCTAATGCTCTTAAGGCATCAAAAGGTGCAAATAACACATTAACAAATAAATCAGCTATTCCGTTAAAGAAATCATTCATAACTTTATAAATTTACACCAATTCTAATTTTGAATTGGTTTCTAAATAACAAAAATACAAAAAGAGTTAATGATTACAAGCATTTTTAGTAAATCTAAGCCGATAAATTTCGTAATAATTGCGCTTTATATCATTTTGCTTTTTGTAATTACAAATTATACCTTTCTGTTTTCAGACTTAAATAGTTCTCTTACAGCATTTTTTAAATTAGGAATTACTCTGTTTTTAGTCTTTTTACTCGATTTTATTGTAGCAAAAAACAACCTAACTCAGGGTAATAGCTATGCCATAATGACTTTTGGTTTGCTTTTTGGAATGTTACCACAAACGATGACAAATTTAGATTTACTATTGTCTAATTTGTTTGTGCTTTTGGCTTTAAGGCGCTTAATAAGTTTGCATTCTAAATTAAGTGTTAAAAAGAAATTGTTTGATGCCGCGTTTTGGATTGCTGTTGCTGCTTTGTTTTACTTTTGGGCAATACTCTTTTTTGCGCTAGTGATTGTCGCTCTGATTTACCATTCTCAAAATGACTTTAAAAATGTAATCATTCCATTTGTTGGTATTGCAACTGTTTTTGTTTTACTATTGGTGTATAATATTGTAATCTATGATGAATTTATAAGGTCTTCAGACTTTATAAGATATGCAAGTTTAGATTTTACAGCTTATAACAGTAAGGAAAGTATACTTAAATTTACGGTGTTATTTTCCTCTTTTATTTGGACGCTTATTTATTATTTTAGAACCTTACCAGACAAAAATAAAAAGTTAAAACCGTCTTATTTTATCATAGCTTATGCTTCAATAATAGCTGTTTTAGTGGCTATTATTGCGCCATTAAAAGACGGAAGTGAATATCTGTTTTTGTTTATGCCATTTTCTATCATCATGGCAAAATATATTGAAATTATTACAGAGCGTTGGTTTAAGGAGGTATTTGTGGCGCTTTTAATACTAACTCCAATTATCAGTCTATTGCTGTAGTTTATTGCCAAAAGCTAAATCACCAGCATCACCCAATCCCGGAATAATATATCCTTTATCATTAAGCTTCTCATCAATAGTTGCAATCCAAAGGTTAACGTTATCATCAAAAGCTTCATTAACAAAATCAATACCTGGTTGTGCACCAATAACACTTACCAAATGAATTTCCTTTGGAGTGCCAAATGGCTTTAAGGCTTCAAAAGTAGCCACCATAGATTGTCCCGTGGCTAGCATAGGATCTGCTAAAATTAAAGTTTTACCTTCCAAACTTGGGCAAGCTAAATACTCAACAACGATCTCAAAACTTTCAGGATGGTGTTTGTGTTGTCTATAAGCCGAAATAAAAGCATTCTCAGCAGCATCAAAATAATTGAGTAAGCCATTATGAAGCGGTACACCTGCTCTTAAAATAGAACATAATACAATATCATTGTGATGTAAAACTGTTTCAGAAGTGCCAAGAGGAGTTTCTATAGTGCACGTCTCAAATTGAAGAGATTTGCTTAATTCATAGCCAATAATCTCACCAATACGTTCAATATTTCTTCGGAAACGCATACTGTCTTTCTGGATGGTTTTATCTCTTAATTCAGACATAAACGTGTTTAAAATTGAAGGCGTATCAGAAAGGTTGTGAATTTGCATATTATGAGAATTAGTTCAGTCGTTAAAGTTAATAATTCCTACTATATTTGTAAACATTAAATCAATTTCATTATGTTTTCACAAAAAGCAAACGCTATATTTCAAGAGGTTATTAAAACGTATAAAGTTTTAAATACAGTAGATCAACCTTTTACAAATAAGTACGATAAAAATGACGATCTCATAGCGCATTTATTATATAGAAAATCTTGGATAGATACTGTTCAATGGGCATACGAGGATATTATTAGAGACCCAAATATAGATCCAGTGGCAGCTTTAAAGTTGAAACGAATGATTGATGCTTCTAACCAAGATAGAACAGATACGGTTGAATATATCGATAGTTATTTTCTAGATAAATATAAAGATGTAACTGTAAAACCAAATGCCAAAACCAACTCTGAAAGTCCAGCTTGGGCCATAGATCGTTTGTCTATTTTAGCATTAAAAATTTACCATATGCACCTTGAAACGGTTAGAGATGATGCCAGTGATGCGCATAAAGCAGCCTGCCAAAAGAAACTAGACGTGTTACTAGACCAACGTGTAGATTTAAGCACAGCAATTGATGATTTGCTTAATGATATTTCAAATGGAGACAAATACATGAAAGTGTACAAGCAAATGAAAATGTACAATGACGATGAATTAAATCCTGTTTTAAGAGGTCAGAAATAATTCGTGAGACCTTGCAGGTTTCTAAAACCTTGCAGGTCTAAGTCTAGATTAAAATGCCAAAACCAAAACACATACTCGTCCTTAGGTTTTCTGCCATGGGAGACGTAGCCATGACAGTACCTGTGTTGCGAGCTTTGACGGCACAACATCCCGAATTAAAGATAACAGTAGTTACCAGAGCCTTTTTTAAACCTTTTTTTCAAGATTTAGAAAATGTAAGGTTCTATGAAGCGGATTTAAAAGGTAAACACAAAGGGGTTTTTGGACTTTATAAATTATCTAAAGCATTAAGAAAACTTCATTTTGATGCGGTTGCCGATCTGCACAACGTTTTACGGAGTAAAATTTTAAAATTCTTTTTCTCAGGAAAAAAAGTGGTGCAATTAGATAAAGGTAGAGCCGAAAAGAAAGCTCTGACTTCAGGTGTGTCTTTTAAGCAATTAAAAACCACACATCAACGTTATGCTGATGTTTTTGAAGACCTAGGTTTCACAGTAGATTTATCTAATCCAGTATTCCCAAAACCAAAAGTCTTAACGGAACAACTAAGTGCTTTTATTTCAAACAAAAGTTTCAAAACTATTGGGATTGCTCCTTTTGCGGCATACCGCAGTAAAATGTATCCTTTAGAACAAATGGAAAGCACCATTGAGACGCTTTCTAAAGACTATAATATAGTTTTATTTGGAGGTGGTGCTAAAGAAATAGCGCTTTTAAATCAGCTTGAAGCTAAATACTCTAATGTAAAATCTGTTGCAGGACAATTGAATTTAGAGGAAGAATTAATGCTTATTTCAAATTTAGACCTCATGCTAGCTATGGATTCTGGTAATGCACATTTAGCGGCAATGTTGGGTAAAAAAGTGATTACAATCTGGGGAGTAACACATCCTTTTGCTGGATTTGCACCATTTAATCAACCTGTAGATTTTGCACTTACTGCAGACAGAACACAGTTTCCATTACTACCAACGTCTATTTACGGTAATAAATTCCCAGAAGGTTATGAAAAGGCGGCAAGTAGTGTTTCTGAAGCGGTAATCATTTCTAAGATAAAAGAAGTTATTTAACGTTAAAACTTCTCAATACTATGTTTTTGTACCAAAAAAATCACTCGAAGAGATAAAACGATATAGAACTAAGTTTACGTCAATTCGAGTCAAATTCATTTCTAAAATTTCGTATTAAGAACGTCTTGAAAACCAAAAGACCTTTCGTGTTATTAAAACATGAAAGGTCTGTATATCTAATGATCCAAAAATCTAACGAATCTAATAATCTAGATTAAACATCATCATAATCTACCGCAATAGTAGCAGACGTTGGATGTGCTTGGCAAGTTAATATCAATCCTTCTGCAACTTCGCTATCCGTCAAAATATTATTCTGACGCATTTCTGCTGTACCTTCAGTTACTTTAGCAATACAACTACTGCAAATGCCACCTTGACAAGAATAAGGCGCATCAATGTCTTGTTTTAAAGCGGCTTCAAGAATGGTTTGTTTTTGAGGCATGCTAAATTCAAATTCCTCTTCATCTACCACAACTTTAATTTTGGTTTCGCCAGATGGTAAATCAGTAGTAGCATCAGAACTAGCTTCAACAGGAGCTGTAAACAATTCAAACTTAATGGCTTTTTCTTTTACACCATTTTCAATTAATACATCTTTTACCGTATGTATCATTTGTTCTGGTCCACAGAGGTAGAAGTTTTCAATGGTAACTCCTTTGTACTTATTCTTTACGATGAGGTTTACCGTGCTTTTTTCAATACGTCCAAATAAGGCATCGGTTTCTTGAGACTGACTGTATATAAAATGCGCATGAAAACGGTTATCGTATTGTTTTTTTAGTTGCAATAATTCATCAACAAACATCGCGTCAGCTAAGGTTTTATTACCATAAACCAATATAAAATTGCTAAATGGTTCTTCTTCTAAAAGTGTTTTAGCAATACTAAGCACTGGAGTAATTCCACTTCCTGCAGCAAAGGCAGCAATAGTTCTGGTTTTGGCAGCATTAGCTTCAAATATAAAACGACCATTTGGTTCTGCAACCTCTAATGCGTCGCCTGCTTTTAAGGTGTTGTTGGCATAAACAGAAAATGTTCCGTTTTCAACTGCTTTTACAGCTACAGTAACGTTTCCGCTATTTTGAGACGCACAAATAGAATAATCTCTACGGATGTCTTCGCCATTAATAGTGGTTTTTAAGGTAATGTATTGTCCGGCTTTAAAGCTGAACTTTTCTTTAAGATTTTCTGGGATATCAAAGGTTATAGCAACAGAATTGTCTGTTACTTTAGCAACTGATTTTATAGTGAGTGAATGAAATTGTGCCATTAAAAATAATTTTTTGCAAAGATAAACAAACTCTTACAGACCTAGCAGGTTTTTAAAACCTGCTAGGTCTAAAATTTTAATAAAATACAATGCATAAGTTTCTTATACATAAGAAAATTATGTATATATTTGTACTACGATGAGCAATTCAAAATTATATAAAGGGAGTTTAACCACTATCATTTTAAAGTTATTAAATGAGCACGATAAAATGTATGGTTACGAAATTACCCAAAAGGTAAAGGAATTAACTAAAGGAGAGTTGAAAATCACAGAAGGTGCATTATATCCTGCGTTACACAAATTAGAAGCTGAAGGTTTGTTAGATGTTGAAGTAGCAAAAGTAGATAACCGATTGCGTAAATATTATAAACTCACCGAAACCGGAACTAAAGAAACCGTTAATAAATTGGAAGAATTAGCTGAGTATATTAAAACGATGCAAGCCTTAGTGAATCCAAAGCTAGCTTAGACCTGACCTAGCAGGTTTTAAAAACCTAGCGGGTCTTCATTTAAAATGACAATGAAACTAACCAAAGAACAAATACAATTTATAGACACGTATCTAGAGAATTCTGATGTGGTTTTTGCAGACATAAGAATGGAAATGGTAGATCATGTCGCCTCAGATATTGAAGATAGAATGCGGGCGAGTACGACTAGCGATTTCTATAATGTGTTTAAAGGTTACATGGTTCAGAACAAGGCTCAACTTTTAAAAGAGAATAAACAGTTTTTAAAATCTGCCGATAGAAAAATTTGGAAGGCATTTTTAAAAGAAGTTTTAAATCCATTAACACTGCTGATTTTTTTAACGTCTTTTGGCGGGTTTTACTTTTTGTATTCAAATTTCAATATAGAAACGTTTAGGTTAATTATTTCTTATGTTCCATTAATTGGATTATCGGGGTTTCTGTTAACTTATGTTGTTTATCACAAAGTGAAAAATCTAAAACGATTTTCGGTCGTAGAACGTTTAGCGATGCCTTTTTTGGTGTTTTATCAAATACCCAATATTATTTTTAATTTTAGCTACCAAGCTAAAGATTTAATGACTGTACTTTGGATTCTCGGAATTGTAAGTATAGTTTTAACTTTAATGTTGGTCTTGGTTCGTGTTAGCATAAAATTATTTAAGAGTTACGAAAAGCAATATAAAACCCTAGCATAACCTAAATAGAAGGAGACCTAGCGGGTTTTTAAAACCTAACAGGTTTAAAAGTAAATTAACAATGAAACTAACCAAAGAAGAAATACAATTCGTAGACAATTATCTCATTAAAAACGAGGTAAAATACTGGGATGTGCGTTTAGAATTGTTAGATCATATTGTTTCTGCGGTTGAAGATAAAATGACTAACGATGGTATTTCTTTTAATGAAGCTTTACTTGACGTTCATAGAGGTTTTGGAAACCAGTGTATAGAATTTGGAGTTCCTAAGGGTAAAATATTTGAAAGTGGCTTATACCAAAGTAATATCGGGTTTAAGAAGTTTACAAAAAACAAGCAAAAGGAAATCAGTAGAAAAAATAGAAAACGGTATTGGGTGCTTTTAAAACAAACGCTGTTGTCTTATAGCTTTATGTTAGAGTATCTTCTATTTGTTATGATGATATTTGTCTCTTATCAATACAAACCAAAAACAGCATTATTGGTGGCATTAATTACGCTGGCAATTCCAGAATTACTGAAATTTAAATATGTGTTTAGAAAAGGGGTTAGGCACTCATTAAACGCTAATATGGTGGGTTTGCTTAATTCTTCTTTTTTGTGCTTTCAAGGTGCTATTCTAAATTTTTATAAAGATGAGTTTACTTATAATGGCATCGTAGATTATAGATATATTATAGGCTTTTATGTCCTTATTTATCCTTTAACTAGAGTCAGTTTTATGCTTTATAAAGAAGTATTAAATGTCACCAAAGAACGTTATCAGCTTTTAACATCATGAAACTTACCGAACCTCAAATACAAGACCTCTACGCGTTTACAAGACAACATTTTGTAGAGCATTACGACTTGCAAACCGAACTCGTAGATCATTTAGCCAACGATATAGAAACCCAATGGCAAAATCAACCAAAGCTTAGTTTTGAAGATGCTAAAAATAAAGCCTTCAAAAAATTTGGAATTTTTGGTTTTATGGATGCCATTGAGCAAAAACAAAAGGCGATGAATAAGCGTTACAGGGGTTATTTGTGGAATGAAATTAAAAAATGGTTTGAGATGCCACAAATCGTTGCAACGATAGCATTGTATGCGTTTTTTTATATAACGTTTTCTTCAAAGTTTACCGCCATCTTTTCCCTCATTTTTTATATTATAATTTCAGGGTGGTGTATTTATAAAAGCACACAATTAAACAGGCAATTTAGAAAACGAAAAGAAATCTCTAATAAAAAATGGATGTTAGAAGAGCTAATTTTTAAGCAAGCTGGCGGTGCATCTTTAATCTTTATGTCGCAACTCTATAATGTGTTTACAATTCCCGATAAGTTTGAAATAAACACGTTGTTTTTGCTGCTCTTTTCTTTAGCTTTTACCGTCTTAACATTAATAAATTATATCAGTTTAGAAGTGATTCCAAACAAAGCCGAAAAATTACTAAATGAAACCTACCCAGAATTTAGTTTGTAACAAATTTCTGTTTTTTCATACTTACTACATAAACCAACCCATCATTACACTATGATAAAACACTTTCTCAATCTCGAATGGAAACAATATTTTCGTTCGTCGTATTGGCAGAAAAATATAGCTATCAATATCTTAATGGTATTTTTTGCACTTTATTTTGTTGCCATGTTTTTAGGCTTAGGATTCGGCCTTCTTTTTATCCTTAAAGAAATGTATCCTGAGCAGGACCCATTTGTAGTAGCCAATGGATTTTTGTTTTACTGGATTATTGGCGATTTATTAATGCGTTTCTTTTTGCAAAAATTACCAGTAATGAGTGTAAAACCATTATTAACGTTGCCTATTAAGCGGTCAACTGTAGTTAATTATGTGTTAGGAAAATCAGCATTGTCATTTTTTAATTTTTTACCATTATTTGCTATCATACCCTTTAGTATAATGCTAATAGGAGATGGTTATGCTGTTTCTGAAATTATAACCTGGCTGTTTGCGTTAATTATAACAGTGCTTATTATTAATTTCTTGAATTTTATAATCGAAGCGTTTTCGGCAGAATCAGAATTGTCATTTCTACCTATAATCGTTGTAGTAAGTGTTTTATTTGGTTTAAATTATTTTGAAATTGTACCAATGACTTCGTTAATAGGAAGTGGATTCTTGGCCATTGCACATCATCCAATGCTTATTTTAATTCCAATCGCAATTTTAGCATTGTGCTATGGTTTCAATTTTAAAACCTTAAGAAAGAAACTGTATTTAGACAGCTCATTAAAAGCTAAGGTCACCGAAGTTAATGCTTCCGACTTATCATGGACAGAGCGTTTTGGAGACATTGCACCATTCATGAAACTCGATTTAAAACTGATTTGGAGAAATAAACGAACCAAATCAATGGCCATGCTATTATTGGTTGGTGTGCTTTACGGTTTGTTTTTCTATCCACAACCTATGTATAGAGAAATGACCTTTATGTCTGCTTTTATTGGGATTTTCTCAACCGGATTTTTCCTTATCAACTTCGGACAATTTATTCCGGCTTGGGATAGTGGTTATTATAAACTTTTAATGAGCCAGAATATTAAATACGAGCAGTATCTACGTTCAAAGTTTATCCTTATGGTTATAAGTGTTGTGTTGCTTTTTGTTTTGGGAATTCCGTACGTGTATTTTGGTTATAAAATCTTAATAGCGCATTTTGCAGCTGCCATTTATAACATTGGTGTCAATACTCATGTGATACTTTGGGGAGGCTCTTTTAACCGAAAAAAAATAGATTTAGATAAAAAAGCTGCCTTTAATTATCAAGGTACAGGTGCTGTACAGTGGCTCATAGGTATTCCATTAATGTTGGTGCCAATGGCTCTGTTTGGACTTGTAAATTGGCTGGCTGGATTTAGTGCCGCAATAGCCTTATTAATTGTTCTTGGGGTTTTAGGAATAGTTTTTCATAAAAAATTAATGAAAGGTATTACTAAAAAATATCTCGATTCAAAATACAAAATGATTGACGCTTTTAGTCAAGATAATTAATTAACACTTAAGATTATACATCATGATATATACTAAAGACCTTTCAAAAACATATAACGGAACAACTGTTCTTAATATTGAAGAATTAACCATTCCTAAAGGCCAAAGTTTTGGTTTAGTAGGAAATAATGGAGCAGGTAAAACCACATACTTCAGTTTGTTGCTCGACTTAATTCAGCCTACCACTGGAAACATTACCAGCAACAATGTTGTTGTAGATGAAAGTGAAGATTGGAAACCATTTACGTCATCGTTTATAGATGAAAGTTTTTTAATAGGCTATTTAACACCAGAAGAGTATTTTTATTTTATAGGAGAATTGCGAGGGCAAAACAAAGCAGATGTTGATGCTTTAACAGCTAAGTTTGAAGACTTCTTTAACGGAGAAATCATAGGAAAGAAAAAATACCTCAGAGATTTAAGTAAAGGAAATCAAAAGAAAGCCGGTATTGTAGCAGCACTTATTGGTCAGCCTGAAGTTATTATTTTAGATGAACCTTTTGCTAATTTAGATCCTACAACTCAAATTCGTTTAAAGCAAATCATTAAAGATTTAGCCGAAAAACAAGGTGTTACTGTTCTAGTCTCTAGTCACGATTTAACACATGTTACAGACGTTTGTGAGCGTATTGTTGTGTTAGAAAAAGGAAACGTTATTAAGGATCTAGAAACCAATCCTGCGACATTGAAGGAATTGGAAGCGCATTTTGCAGGTGGAGCAGTTGTTTCGCAAGAAGAAGAATAACAATTCGTTTTAATATAATTTAGGGCTCGTGATTATTAAATTAATGACGGGCTTTTTTTGTGCTTTTACATAGTGTATTACCTCGAAAAACCATGAAATAACATCAAAAATTCAAAAAGATGCTTATTTTTACCACAGAACACACTAAACAGGGTGTTTTTAAGTTATCTATTAACCAAATAGAACCAACGTTTGAAAACCTATTATAAAATCATACTATTACTTTTTTGTGCAATGATGCTAGCGCAAAGCTGTTCGACCAAAAAAGATAAATTCATTAACAGGCAATTTCATGCCTTGGGCACTAAGTACAATGTGCTTTATAATGGTAATATTGCTTTGGAGCGTGGCAAAGACGGAGTAAATAATGAATTTACAGAGAATTTCTGGGAGCTTTTACCTGTAGAGCGTATGAAGGTTGATGAGGATGATATTTTTTTACCAGGGCAAACCAAAAATGCAGACTTTGAGCGTGCTGAAGAAAAAGCCATTAAAGCCATACAGGTACATGGTATGAATTTTCATGGTAAAGAAAAAAATCCTCAGATAGATGAAGCTTATTTGCTTTTAGGGCAAGCGCGATATTTTGATAAACGTTTTGTTCCAGCTATGGCAGCTTTCAACAATATTTTAAATAAATATCCAACAAGCGATAAAATTAACCAAGTTAAAATCTGGCGCGAAAAAACAAGCATGCGTTTAGATAACAACGAAGGTGCTATTGAGAAACTTAAGCGGTTACTTAATGAAGAAGAAATAGAGGGACAAGATTTGGCAGATGCGTCAGCAGCATTGGCTCAGGCTTATCTCAATACAAAATCTAAGGATAGTGCAATTGCGCAACTTACTATTGCTGCAGAAAATACAGAGATAAAAAGAGAAAAAGCACGATACCATTATATTAAAGGGCAACTCTATAATGAGTTTGGAAAAAAGGATAGTGCAAACATGGAATTTGATGCTATAATTGATATGCATCGTAAAATTCCAAGATCTTTCTACATTAATGCACACATTGAAAAATCAAATAATTTTGATATTGCCAATGGAAACGATATTGAATTTCAAGAATACCTTACAGAGCTTGAAGAAAATAGAGAAAATAGACCGTTTTTAGATAAAATCTATTATCGCATTGCAGAATATCATCGTGCTAAGGCTTCAGATAGTCTTTCAGAAGTATATTATAATAAGTCATTAAGAAAAATAAGATCAGATCAATATCTAAGGTCCTTAAACTATGAAACTTTAGGTAATATGTATTTTGACAAAAACAGTTATAAAACTGCTGGAGCATATTACGATTCAACACTTACAGCTATGGATAAAAACACCAAGCCGTACAGAATTATAAAAAAGAAGCGCGAAAACCTTGATGATGTAATTTACTATGAAGGTATTGCGCAAACTAACGATAGTATTCTTAGAATAATTGGGCTTTCAAAAGCGGAGCAGTTAGCTATTTATACAAAATTTGCTGAAGACCAACGCTTAAAAGCTTTAGAAGAAAAAGAACTACAAGAAAAAGCCGTACAGCAGCAGAAAAATCAAACGGTAGCAGCTAATAATTTCGATAAAAGAAACCCAAAAAACCTAGGTAATCCACCAGGTTTGTCTCGAGATCTTAAAACGCTAAGTGGAAACAAGAATAATAGTAGTTTTTATTTTTACAATGCAACAACGGTTGCTTACGGTAAAAACGAATTTCTAAAACTATGGGGAAATCGTAAACTTCAGGATAATTGGAGGCATTCAAGTCAGAGTGCTAATATTGCAAATACAATACAAGGGGATAGTTTGACAGATGCCACTATTGAAGATAAGCTATTTAACCCTGAGACCTATTTAGCATCATTGCCAACAGAACAAGTAGAAATAGATAGCATTGCTAAAGAACGCAATTTTGCGTATTACCAATTGGGAATTATATATAAAGAGAAATTTAAAGAGCTTGAATTGGCAAAATCAAGATTTGAAGATCTTTTAGAAAACAATCCAGAAGACCGATTAATATTGCCTTCAAAATATAATTTATATCGTATTTATTTAGAATTAGGTTTAAATCTAAAGGCCGAAACGATGAAATTGGCAATTATTAATGAATATCCAGATTCTCGTTATGCCGAAATTCTATTAAACCCACAATCAGAATTGTCTAAGGACGAAAACAGTCCGGAGTATATTTATACCAACCTCTATAAGCAATTTGCTAACGAAGAATATGCGGCTGTAATTGCAGAAGCCGAAACCCAAATTAAACGACTAGAAGGTGATGATTTTGTTCCTAAGTTTGAAATTTTAAAAGCATCAGCTAAAGGGAGACTTTATGGTTTTGAAGCTTATAAAGCGGGTATTAATCATATAGCTTTAACTTATGTTAATACAGAAGAAGGTAAAAAAGCCCAAGACATTATTACAAATGCGTTTCCAGTTTTAGAAAAAAAGGAATTTATATCAGATGATAATGCTGAAAAATTTAATGTTATTTTTCAATTCGAAAATAATGCAGGAGAAGATATAGATGCATTTATAAAAATTTTAGATGAGGAAGTGGCTAAAATAGACTACTTTGACCTTAAGACGTCAAAGGATGTTTACGATGAAAACACTACCTTTGTTGTTGTTCATGGATTAAAAAGTATAGGAGGAGCAAAAGGATTTGCCGAATTGCTTAAATCTGAAGAAAAAGATAAAAGAGGTCGCGTGGTGAAACCAAAAATAACACGACCTTATTTTGCTATTTCTTCCCCAAACTATGCAATTATTCAAAGACATAAAAATTTAAATGCTTATTTAGAGTTACAGTAATTTAAAACCAAATCAACATGTTTTCTTCAGATAGAAAAAAACCAAAACACAAATCAATCATGGAAACAAGTACTCAGCAAAACATAATAGCGCAAGGCACTAAAATTGTAGGTGACATTGCAAGTCAAGGACCATTTAGAATTGACGGAACCGTTGAGGGTAATGTAAAAACATCGGGAAAAGTCGTTGTTGGTAAATCAGGCTTTATTAAAGGCACCTTACAAGGTGAAAATGCCGATTTTGAAGGTAAATTTTCAGGAAAACTTATTTTGTCAGGTACCTTGTCATTAAAATCTACGGCACATATAGAAGGCGAAGTTCATATTACCAAATTAGCGGTTGAGCCAGGAGCAACATTTAATGCTACATGTAGTATGAAAGGTACTGTTAAATCAATTTCTAATGAGCCAAGCCGACCGCAGCAAGCCGCAGCAGCCCAAAGCAAATAAAAAAGGACCCAATAAATTTATACGGTTTACATCTGTCGCATTTCAAATGGGAGGCACTATTTTTCTTGGAAATTATTTAGGACAATGGTTAGATGTAACATACGATAAAGATTATTTAGAGACTACAATAACACTTATCTCTATCCTTATTTCAATGTATTTGGTGATTTCTCAAGTTATAAAAGTGTCTAAAGAAGATGATTAAATCACTTATAATATATGTAATATCCTTTGCGGTATTATTTCTAATGGTTCATTTTTCGCAAGAATTTATTCTTAACCAATTACATAGTACTGTTAGATTTAGTCTTTGGGATACTAACTTGTTTTTTGCGGTAGCTTCTTTGCTAATCTGTGTTCATTTTCAATTTTTCTCTCTTATTAAAGGCCTAGAGACCCAACTAGGATTTATCTATTTGCCTACGCTTTTTATAAAAGGCATACTGTTTTATGTCGCGTTTAAGGATACCATTTTCAATATTGAAATTTTAAATACAAGCGAACAATTAAACATTCTAATTCCAATACTCTTATTTCTAGGATTGGAGGTGTTTTTTATCGTTAAAATAATATCAAAAATGGGGTTTAAATATTAGATACAAAAAAGACATTGTTATTTTAATAAATTGCGTACTTTTGCACGGAATTTGAGAAGAGGTTTTTTTTATTTTATTAGAATGAAGATAGTTAAACAAAGTTTTAAGTTTTTAGTATTAGCAGTTTTGATGTTTTTACCAACATCTATTTTAGCGATTAATGCTGGAGGAGATGGTGGTCAAATTTCTGGTAAACAAGAGGTAGAAGAGTATATAGTTCACCACCTTAAAGACTCTCACGATTTTAATCTGTTTTCGTATACCGATGATGCAGGAGAACGTCAGCATTTTGGTGTAGCGTTACCTGTAATACTTTGGTCTTCTGAAGGATTGGTAACTTTTATGTCTTCAGAATTTCACCATGATGATAACGGACAAGTTATTGTAGAAAAAGATGGTCTTAAGTTTACAAAGATTCACTCTAAAATTTACGAATTAGAAAAAGGAGCTACTGCTGTTGCGTTTGATGCAGATCATCATGCGACTAATGCTTCAAAGGTTTTAGATTTTTCAATTACTAAAAGTGTAGTTGGAATCTTATTAATAGGACTTTTAATGTTATTCTGGTTCTCTAGATTAGCAAAACAATACAAGAAAAAACAAATTCCTACAGGTTTCGGTCGAATTTTAGAGCCGTTAGTGCTTTACGTAAGAGATGAAATTGCAAGGCCAAATATTGGAGAAAAGCACTACCGTAAATTTACAGGGTACCTTTTAACGGTATTCTTCTTTATATGGATTTTAAACTTAGCAGGTTTAACTCCATTAGGTTTTAACGTTACAGGTCAGTTAGCTGTTACAGCATGTTTAGCAATATTTACTTTAATTATTTATACTATAAGTGGTAATAAAGATTACTGGATGCACATATTATGGATGCCAGGTGTACCAATCTTTGTAAAACCAATATTAGCTGTAATTGAATTGGTAGGTGCATTTATTATTAAGCCTTTCTCATTACTAGTACGTTTGTTCGCAAACATTTCTGCAGGACATATTGTATTAATGAGTTTAATTGCAATTATGTTTACACTTAAAGAGTCTTTAGGTGTAGTTGGTGCAACAAGCTTATCGTTTGTATTGTCATTTTTCCTTTTATTAATCGAATTACTAGTAGCGTTTTTACAAGCGTATATTTTTACAATGCTTTCAGCTTTATTTATTGGTATGGCTGTAGCAGAACACGATCATGAACATGATCACGAAGTTTCTTCTGACGTAGAGGACGTGAGAGGAGATTTCATTTAAGAAGAATTTTTTTAATTTAATTTTATATATCAATTTTTATGGAACCAGTAACTTACAATTTAATTGGAGCAGGATTAATCGTAATCGGAGCAGGTATTGGACTTGGTCAAATCGGTGGAAAAGCAATGGAAGGTATTGCTCGTCAACCAGAAGCAGCAGGTAAGATCCAAACAGCAATGATTATTGTTGCCGCACTTTTAGAAGGTTTAGCATTTGGTGCTTTATTCTTAGGAAAATAAGAACCAAATCAAATGTACAAGAACACAAAGCCTGCAACGGTTGGTTGCAGGATGTGTTTTTAAATTAAAAAAAGACAAAACATTTAATTATTTAATAGTATGGAAACATTATTAAACGATTTTTCACCAGGATTATTTGTAGTATCAACAATATTAATGTTGGCATTAATAGCCCTTATGGTGAAGTTTGCGTGGAAACCAATTCTTAGTTCTTTAAACGAGAGAGAAGAAGGAATTCAAAGCGCTTTAGATGCTGCTGAAAAGGCAAAGCGTGAGATGGCAAACCTTCAGGCAGATAACGAAAGGTTATTGCAAGAAGCACGTTTAGAAAGAGAAACGATGCTTAAAGAAGCACGTGAGCTTAAAACTAAAATGATTGCTGACGCAGAAGAAGAGGCGAAAACGCAAGCCAATAAAATGATAACACAAGCGCAAGAAGCAATTGTAAGTGAAAAGAAAGCAGCTATGGCAGAATTAAAAAGTCATGTTGCTGGATTATCATTAGATATCGCAGAAAAAGTAGTGCGTAATGAATTATCTAACAAAGACAAACAACTAGAATTAGTAGAGTCTATGTTAGGTGAAGCAACTTTAAACTAGTAAGAGATGTCAGGATCAAGAGCGGCAATACGATATGCTAAAGCGGTTTTAAGCTTAGCTACAGATCAAAAATCTACTGAGGTAGTAAATAGTGATATGAAATCAATTACTAATGCTATCGCTGGGAATGAAGATTTAAATCAGATGCTTCAAAGTCCTGTTGTAAGGTCTTCAGATAAAAAAGCGGTTTTATTAGCTATCTTTAAAGATGCTAATGTAGCAACCACTAATTTAATTGATGTCTTAATTGCTAATAAGAGATTACCTTTATTAAATGATGTAGCTTCAAGTTATGTTCATTTATATGATCAATTAAAAGGTCGCCAAATAGCATCTGTTACAACAGCAATTCCTTTAACAGAAGAGTTAAAAACGAAAGTATTAACTAAGGTTAAGGAACTTACAGGAAAAGACGCAGAAGTAAAAAGTATTATAGATGAAAGCATCATAGGTGGTTTCATATTACGAGTAGGTGATATTCAGTACAATGCTAGTATTGCTAATAAGCTCGATAAATTAAAAAGAGAATTTACATTAAATTAATATAGTTTTAGGTTAGTTCTAAAAAAACTAAAAGCTAAAAGCTAAAGACTAAAAGAGATGGCAGAAGTAAAACCAGCTGAAATATCAGCAATCTTAAAACAACAACTTTCAGGTTTTGAAGCAGGTGCTTCATTAGACGAAGTAGGAACGGTATTAACTGTAGGTGATGGTATTGTACGTGCTTACGGATTAGCTAATACACAATATGGTGAATTAGTTGAATTTGAAGGTGGTGCAGAAGGTATCGTACTTAACCTTGAAGAAGATAATGTAGGTATTGTACTTTTAGGTACTTCAGTAGGTATTAAAGAAGGTTCTACAGTAAAACGTACAGGACGTATCGCATCTGTAAAAGTAGGTGAAGGTATTGTTGGACGTGTTGTAGATACTTTAGGTAACCCAATTGATGGTAAAGGACCAATTGTTGGTGATACTTATGAAATGCCTCTAGAGCGTAAAGCACCAGGTGTTATTTACAGAGAGCCAGTAACTGAGCCATTACAAACAGGTATTAAGGCTATTGATGCTATGATCCCTGTAGGTAGAGGTCAACGTGAGTTGGTTATTGGTGACCGTCAAACTGGTAAAACTGCCGTTTGTATTGATGCTATCTTAAATCAAAAAGAATTTTACGATGCAGGTGAGCCTGTATATTGTATATATGTTGCTGTAGGTCAAAAGGCTTCAACAGTAGCTTTAATTGCTAAAACTTTAGAAGAAAAAGGAGCTTTAGCATACACCACTATAGTAGCTGCAAATGCATCAGATCCTGCTGCAATGCAAGTTTGGGCACCTATGACAGGAGCATCTATTGGTGAATATTTTAGAGATACTGGTCGTCCAGCTTTAATTGTATTTGATGATTTATCAAAACAAGCTGTTGCTTACCGTGAAGTATCTTTATTATTAAGACGTCCTCCAGGACGTGAGGCATATCCTGGTGATGTATTTTATTTACACTCAAGATTATTAGAGCGTTCTGCTAAGATTATCAATAACGATGAGATTGCTAAAGAAATGAATGACCTTCCAGATGTTTTAAAACCAATGGTAAAAGGTGGTGGTTCATTAACAGCATTACCAATTATTGAAACGCAAGCAGGTGACGTTTCTGCTTATATCCCAACCAACGTAATTTCTATTACAGATGGTCAGATTTTCTTAGATGGTGATTTATTTAACTCTGGTGTTCGTCCAGCAATTAACGTAGGTATTTCTGTATCTCGTGTGGGTGGTAATGCACAGATTAAGTCTATGAAAAAAGTATCTGGTACATTAAAATTAGATCAAGCTCAGTACCGTGAATTAGAAGCGTTTGCTAAGTTTGGTTCAGATTTAGATGCTGTGACTTTAAATGTAATTAATAAAGGAAAGCGTAACGTTGAGATTTTAAAACAAGCGCAAAATGATCCTTTTAAAGTAGAAGATCAGGTAGCAATTATTTATGCAGGTTCTAAGAACTTATTAAAAGATGTTCCTGTAGAGAAAGTAAAAGAGTTTGAAAGAGATTATATCGAATTCTTAAATGCAAAGCATAGAGATACTTTAGATTTACTAAAAGCAGGTAAATTAACTGATGAGGTTATTGATACGCTAACAAGTGTAGCAAAAGACCTTTCAGGAAAGTACAGATCATAAAGTTATAAGTTTAGAGTTATGGGGCAACCAACTCATAACTCTAAATTTTAAGTATTAAACTAATGTCACTCTGAGCTTAGGCAAAGAGTCTTTATCATATAAAGAATGGCGAATTTAAAGGAAATTAGAAACAGAATATCATCGGTGTCATCAACGATGCAGATTACCAGTGCCATGAAAATGGTATCTGCTGCTAAGTTAAAGAAAGCCCAAGATGCTATTACAGCGATGCGTCCTTATTCTAATAAGTTAACGGAATTGCTTCAGAGTTTAAGTGCAACTTTAGATGCAGATTCTGGAAGTAAGTATGCAGAACAACGTGAGATAAATAACGTACTTATTGTAGCTGTTACATCTAACAGAGGGCTATGTGGTGCTTTTAATTCTAATATTATTAAGCAAACTAATATTTTGATTAATGATGTTTATGCAACTAAAAATGTTTCAGTATTAGCTATTGGTAAAAAAGCTAATGATGCATTTGCAAAACAAAATAGAGTTATTGGAAATAAAAGTGAAATTTTTGACGATTTAACCTTTGATAATGTTTCTGTTATAGCAGAAATGCTGATGGATAAATTTGTATCAGGTGAGTTTGATAAAATTGAAGTTGTTTACAACCACTTTAAGAACGCTGCAACACAAATTATAATGACAGAGCAGTTCTTACCTATAGTGCCTGTAGAAAGTGACGATAACATTAATTTAGACTACGTATTTGAGCCATCTAAATTAGAAATTGTTGAAGAGTTAATTCCTAAGTCTTTAAAAACGCAATTATACAAAGGTATTAGAGATTCTTTTGCCTCAGAACATGGTGCACGTATGACAGCAATGCATAAGGCAACAGATAATGCTACTGAATTAAGAGATCAGCTTAAATTAACATATAACAAAGCACGTCAGGCAGCAATTACTAACGAAATCTTAGAGATTGTTGGTGGAGCAGAAGCTTTGAATAATTAATATATGTGTTATTAAATAGTAATTAGTAGCTATAAATTATATAAACCTAACTTTAACGAGTTAGGTTTTTTTATGGAAATATATTTCCAAAATCTTATATTTATAATATGAAAATATTCGGAAACATATTGGTTTTTAGTTTATTACTTGCTTGCGTTGTTACTTTAGTGCAATGTTCAAGTATACCAAAACTCGAAAAAAACAGGCCCTTAACTTTTGAAACAGTTTATTATCAAAAATGGAATGCTGGAACACAAGAAGGTGGCTCTGGAATTAACGTTTATTTACAGTCAAAAAAATCATCCGTACAGTTAGATAGCATTTATTTTCGTGGTCATAAAGCTAAATTACAGCCCGATGCGAATAACAGTTTGTTATATGTTGGACGATTCAAATCTAATGATAACACATCTAATTTGCCATTTAAATTAGAGGACGACGAGTGTGTTGTTAGTTATGTAAAAGCTAATAAAGTGCGTTATTTTAAAATTTCAAATCTAAATGAGCGTAAGTCCTTAAATTATCCTAGTGCATCTCCAAAGCCTTTCCCTTAAGAGCATATAGTGTTAAAATTATCTTTTGTTTCTGACTAAAAATTACCGTTTATCGAATAAATAGTACACTTTATGGGTAAAATTGGTTTTTTATCGTATATTGCGATTCCAAATCTTAACCTACAATAAAATGAAACTATTAAAGAAGGTAACTTATACCATTGTTTTAGCTGTTCTTTTTTCTTTAACTTTTCAATGTGCAGGATCAAAAGTAAATACTGCATTAGAGGCCACTACATCTTTTAAAGTTAAAACAATATCTTATCAAGAGTGGCATGCTGGTGGTGATGAAGGAGGTACAGGAATTAATCTTTATGTACCAATCGTAAATAAAGATGATAACATATTAATAGATAGCATCTATTTTAGAAGTTCTAAGGGCCAGCTGGTTCGAAACTATAGTAGATATACTTCAGTTATAAAAAATAATTCACCAGAATACACTTTTGAAAATTCAGATAAATCTAATGACTATCCATTTTCTTTAGCTAATAATGAATGTGCTATTAGGTATGTAGAAAAAGGTGAAGTGAAATACCTAAAAGTAACTGATGTTGTTAAAAGAGAAAAAATTTATTATGAAGAAGGTCCTCCTTTAACTTATCAAAGGAGACGAGAAGCAATGATCATATCCGAAGAAAGTCCAAGTATAAAACCTATACCAACGTTTCAAATACCTTCTACGTTTAAAGTTAAAACAATAGCTTTTCAAGAATGGTATGCAGGTATAAAAGTAGGAGGTACTGGTATGAATGTTTTTGTACCAATCGTAAATAAAGAAGATCATATCAAAATAGATAGTGTTTATTTTAGAAACCTTAAAGCTAAATTGGTAGAGAATTATGGCCGATATGAAGCGGTTTTAAAAAACAAATCGCCTTATTACACCTTTAAAAAGGCTGAAAAAGATGATGATTTTCCATTTACATTAGCTGATAATGAATGTGCTATTAGTTATGTTGAAAATGGTGAAATTAAATATCTAAAAGTGACGGACATTAGTGAAAAAGCAGGTGTATATTATGAAAATGGACCACCTTCAATTTACGAAAATAGCTCAACAACTTTAGTCGCATCTAATGATGAAGAAACAGAATAGGGCTTTGTTTTAATTTTGGCGCAGTGTGCAGTTCATCGATAAAATAGGTTTTTTGTGGAGGTAATTGAATTTTTTATTTATATTGGCTCTTCCAAATCTTAACCTACACTACAATGAAACTACTAAAAAAGGCAACTTTAGCCATAGTTTTTGCTTTCATTTACGCCTTTTCTTTTCAGAGCGTAGCCCAAGAAGGTAAATTTAGACCCGTTTTCGAAGAGCAATTACCATTTAAAGTCAAACCAGCTGCTTTCCAAGAATGGTATGCGGGAATTAAAGTTGGAGGAACAGGAATAAATATATTCATTCCTATTACCGACTTGGATGAAAACATTGAAATAGATCGTGTTTATTTCAGAAATCTCACATCAGAATTAAGAAAGAAAGATGATAAGTACTTTGCTGTACTTGAGAACAAATCTCGTAATTACACATTTAAGAAGCCTGAAGCAGATAAGGATTACCCATTTAAACTAAAGGATAATGAATGTGTTGTTAGTTATATTGAAAATGGTATAACTAAGTATTTAAAAATAGGAACGGTGAATGAATTCGCTGGCGTTTATTATGAAAACGGTCATCCTTCAATTTACACAAATGAGTCGGCTACTGCTATTGCTACAGTAGATGACGATGATGAGTAAAATTTTTAATTGAAAAATTTAGAAGAACCTTGTTTATTAACAGGGTTTTTTGCTTTGAATTTATTTTGACTTGTACTGTTTTGTGAAATATGAATAAATGGTAGCCGTTTCTAACGAAATAGAAAAAGTTAAGAAGAGTTCTTTATAATTAATTGTTTTAACTAGTTAAGTATGGCAAGTATTAATTTAATACTTTTGAAGTTTACTGTAAACAATACTTTTGAGCGGATTTAAATCACTTTTTAAACAAACATTCATTTATGGTTTAGCGACTGTATTACCAAGAATGTTGAGTTTTATTTTGGTACCACTTTACACAGACCCATCTGTACTCTCTATTGAAGAATATGGTCGTGTATCCTTTATATTTGCTTACTTTGTGCTTTTTAATGTTGTTTTGGCTTACGGAATGGAAACCGCATTTTTTAGGTTTTTCAACAAAGAAGAAAATCAAGAAAAAGTAACAAGTACATCTGCAATCTCATTAATCATAAGTTCTTTTGCATTATTGGGCATTGCTTTTCTCTTTAGACATCAGATTTCAAATCTTATAAATATAGAGCTTAAGTATCTCAATTTAGTCTTTGTCATTTTGTTATTAGATGCTTTGGTCATTATACCATTTGCTTGGCTAAGAGCCACGGCAAAGCCTATGCGCTACGCGGTTATTAAAATATTTAATGTAGCCATTAACTTAGGACTCAATGTTTTCTTATTACTGTATTTAAAAGATTTGGCTCAAGGGAATTCGCTTTTTGAGAGCATTTATAAACCCGATTTTGAAATCAGTTATATTTTTATTTCTAACGTAATAGCAAGCGGACTAACATTACTGCTGTTAATTCCTTTTTACACTAAAATCAGGTTTACATTCGATACCGTTTTATGGAAAAAAATGATGCGTTATGCTATGCCAGTTCTTGTTGCAGGAATTGCGTATTCCGTTAATGAAACTTTTGACCGCATTTTATTAGAATATTTGTTGCCACCAGATGTTGCAGACGAAAAAATAGGGATGTATTCAGCCTGCTACAAACTCGCTTTATTTATGACTTTATTTGCAACAGCCTTTCGTTTAGGTATAGAACCTTACTTTTTTAGCCATTCTAAAGCAGATAATCCGCAAAAAAATTATGCTAAAATTTTAGAATATTTTGTGGCTTTTGGATCTGTGATTTTATTAAGTGTTGTGGTTTTTGCAGATGTTTTAAAGCCTTTTATTATACGAAGTGAAGCCTACTATGAAGCCATGTGGATTGTGCCATTTATTCTGTTAGCTAATTTTTGTTTAGGTATTTATCACAACCTTTCTGTTTGGTATAAAATAACAGATCGCACTAAGTTTGGAGCCTATATTTCAATATTTGGAGCTGTGGTTACTTTGGTCTTAAATTATGTTT
This sequence comes from Winogradskyella damuponensis, assembly GCF_039538385.1. Lineage (NCBI taxonomy): Bacteria > Pseudomonadati > Bacteroidota > Flavobacteriia > Flavobacteriales > Flavobacteriaceae > Winogradskyella > Winogradskyella damuponensis. Next base: position 227,958 of record NZ_BAABCB010000028.1, read on the forward strand.
TAATTCCTGTTATAGGTTTTAAAGGCTCAGCAATAGCAACTCTTTCAGCATATACTCTTATGATGCTATTGTCGTTTTATTTCGGAAAAAAATACTATCCAATTCCTTATAATTTGAAGAAAATAAGTTTATATCTTGTGGTATCAATCTTGTTTTCATTTGTGTTTTTCTATAACTATCGCGAGAATTATATTATTGGAATTGCAATGTTAATTGTATTTTTGGGACTGGTTATTCTACTTGAAAAGAAGGAATTAAAACAACTTTTAAAACAAAATTAATGTGTCATTCAGAGCCGTAGCAAAGCATCTCATTAGATAAAATTTAAAATGAAAATTAAAATAATAAATAAATCAAATCATCAATTACCACATTACGAAACTATTGCTTCTGCAGGTATGGATTTGCGTGCTAACTTATCGGAGTCTAGAATTTTAAAGCCTTTAGAGCGCAGTATTGTTGGTACAGGTTTATATATAGAATTGCCTGTTGGTATTGAAGCACAAGTAAGACCAAGAAGCGGATTGGCTGCAAAAAAAGGGATTACAGTATTAAATGCACCTGGAACTATAGATGCAGATTATAGAGGAGAAATAGGTGTCATTTTAGTAAATCTTTCTAATGAGGATTTTGAAATTCAGAATGGTGAACGTATCGCACAACTAGTCATCGCAAAACACGAACGTGCCGAATGGGTAGACTCCATAGAATTGTCTGAAACCGATAGAGGTGAAGGTGGTTTTGGGAGTACTGGAACAAAATAGATAAAGCATATCCTGCAAGGTTTCAAAAACCTTGTAGGTATTATTCGATTTTAGATGAGGTTATTTAATCGTAACCAAAAAACGTAAATAAAGTTTAACAGTAAAAGATTTCCACTATTGTGGAAACGAAAAATAAATTTTCCGATGAAAATAATAGTACCAATGGCAGGTCGAGGATCTCGCCTAAGACCACATAGTTTAACCGTACCAAAACCTTTAATACCTGTTGCAGGTCAGCCGATAGTACATCGCTTGGTTAAAGATATTGCTAAAGTTTTAAAGCAACCTATTGAAGAAATAGCTTTTGTTCTTGGTGACCCAGCATTTTTTGGTGAAGAGGTCGTAGAAAGTTTAAAAGAATTGGCAGAAGGTTTGGGAGCAAAAGCATCTATTTACAGACAAGATCAGCCTTTAGGAACAGGTCATGCTATTATGAGTGCAAAACCTTCACTTTCTGGCCCTGCTGTAATAGCTTATGCAGATACATTAATTAGAGCAGAATTTGATTTAGATCCTACAGCAGATAGTGTTATCTGGACAAAATGCGTTGCAAATCCTGAAGCTTATGGTGTTGTAAAGCTTAATGATGATAAAAATATCGTTGAATTAGTTGAAAAGCCAGAAACTTTTGTAAGTGACCAAGCCGTTATAGGTATCTATTACTTTAAAGATGTGGCTGTTTTAAAGGAGAAGTTACAAGAGATTTTAGATGAAAACATAATGAATGGAGGCGAATACCAAATTAATGATGGTATTAAACGCATGATGGCAGATGGAAGAATCTTCAAAACAGGAACTGTTGATGAGTGGATGGATTGTGGAAACAAAGCTGTTACTTTAGAGACCAACGCTAAAATGTTAGGCTTCTTAACGTCTGACAATGAAGAGCAATTAATTGATGATTCTGTTGTTTTAGAAAATTCAAAAGTGATAGAGCCTTGTTACATTGGAAAAGGAACGGTTTTAAAAAATACAACTGTAGGACCTTATGTTTCTATTGGTAAAGATTGTGTCATAGAAAATTCAACCGTTAAAAATAGCTTAATACAAAACCAAACTACTATTAAAAACGCTAATTTAGACGAAGCAATGATTGGTAACCACGTTACATATAACGGCGAGTTTACAAAGATTAGTATTGGTGATTATACCATTATGGAATAATTATTGAAATAGAATAATCGTGCTATTTAAATTTAGCAACTATGTATATCATATTGTACACAATTAAAATAAAACCTAATCAAGAAGATAAATTCATTGAATCTTGGAAAGGATTAACAACGTTGATTTACAAATACGAAGGAAGTTTGGGCTCTCGATTACATAAAAAAGATGCACTAAACTTTTTTGCATATGCACAGTGGCCAGATAAAAATACATTTGATAACGCTGGAGGAAACTTACCAGAAGAAGCCAATTATTTTAGAAATACAATGAAGGCATCTTGTGAAAAATTTGAAGTGTTAGAAAAATTTGAAATGATTGAAGACTTGCTAAAGCAACAACAAAGTGAATAAGACATTTATCTTAATATTCGTTTTTCTTTTCGGAATGGTAATCGTTCCGCAGACGACTTATGCTCAAGTTGATTTTAACAAGCGTCCAGATGACGATTTAGGAAATGTTGAAGACGAATTTCAAGAACACTTTTTTGAAGCTTTAAAGCAAAAAGGTATTGAGAATTATGATAGAGCCGTAGACGCACTTCATAAATGCTTAAATCTTAATAGTAAACTTCCTGTAATCTATTTTGAGCTTGGTAAAAACTACAATAAGCTAAAAAACTTTGGAGCTGCAGAAGAGAACCTAAAGAAAGCCATTAGTATGCAGCCAGACAATGTTTGGTTTTTAGATGAGCTTTACGATGTGTATTTTCAGCAAGATGATATTAAAAATGCTTTAAAAACCATTAGGCAATTGGTAAAATATCATCCAGATTATAAAGAGGATTTGGCAGCACTTTACGTTAGAGAAGAAAAGTATAAACAAGCATTAGATTTATTAGATGAATTAGATGCCGAATATGGTTTAAGCGATTCTAGAGACGCCATGCGTAACGATATTTATAGCATTACAGGCAATGCAGACGATCGTATTGAAAATTTAGAACAACGTATTGCAAACAATCCTAATAACGAAGATAACCACTTAAAACTCATCTACAGGTATAGTCAAACAGGCGATCAGAAAAACGCTTACAAAGCTGCCAAAAATTTGCTAGAAGTAAAGCCAGATTCAAAATTTGCGCATTTGGCATTGTATAAGTTTTATCTTCAAGATAATAAGATAGATGAAGCCATCAACTCTGTAAGAACTGTTTTAACAAGTCCAGAAATAAATGCAGATGCCAAAGCCAAAGTGCTTAAAGATTTTGTGGCTTTTGTGGCTAGAAATCCCGACTACGAATCAGATTTAATAGATATAACAGCACTTATAGACGATAACAAAGACGCACAAACCCATAGCGATTTAGGACATTATTACTTAAAAGCAGGCGATAAGGTTAAAGCGCTTACAAATTTTAAAGAAGCTTTAAAACAGAGCCCTAACGACTTTAAATTAATAAAAGACGTATTACTACTTCAATTAGATATTAAGGACTATAATGCGGTTAAAATAGATAGTGAGCGTGCTCTAGAATTATATCCTGCACAACCAATTTTATATTTGGTAAACGGTGTCGCAAATAATAATTTGGGAGCATATAAAAAAGCTATCGATAATTTAGAAATGGGACTAGACTTCTTAATCGATAATCCAAATATGGAAGCCGATTTTTATTCGGAATTAAGTTTAGCCTACAAAGCCTTAAATAATATTAGTAAATCTGAAACGTTTGCTAAAAAGGCAAAAGCCTTAAAAGCCCAATAATTAATGAAGTTACCTCAAGTATATAATAATTTGAAACTTATACTAAGTGTCATTTTAATAGCATTTGCATTCAGCTGTGGTTCCACCAAAAGCGTTATAGCTTCTGGAGTAGCTAGTGATAAACTCTCGGCTAAGCAAGTGATAAAACAGCACAAAAAGAACGATGCTGATTTTAAAACAATGAATGCTAGAGTTAAGATTGAATTAATCCAAGGAGATAGCGAGCAAGGATTTACTTTTAGCTTTAGAATGGAAAAGGATAAAGTGATTTGGTTAAGTGCACCAATTGGTATGGCACGTATGATGATTACTCCGGATAAAGTAAAGTTTTATAACAAGTTAGATAACGAATATTTTGATGGTGATTATAAACTATTAAGTGATGTTGTAGGTATAGATCTCGATTTTATGAAAGTACAAAACATCCTTTTAGGTCAGACGATCTATGACCTTAATGACGAGCCTCACCAAGTTTTTGTTAATAATAATTCTTATGCTTTAAGTCCAAAAGACCAGCATGCATTGATAGAGTTATTCTACCTTATAAATCCATCACATTTTAAAATGGATAGCTTGCAATTACAGCAACAGTTTGAAAAAAGAATGCTTCAGGTAGATTATTCATCTTATCAAGAAGTGAAAAAACAAATACTACCACAGCATATAAGAATAGTAGCAGTTGACGATTCTGACCAAGTTACTATTACCATGGAATTTAAATCGGTATCTTTGAATGAAGAGGTTCGTTTTCCGTTTAATATTCCTTCAGGCTATAAAGAAATTGAAATTAAATAATGACTAAATATCGTTTCTATACTACACTAATAATAGGACTTTTACTGTCCTGTTCGTCGTTATTCGCACAAAGCGATAAACAAAAAAAATTAGAGCTTCAACGTCAACAAGTTTTAAGAGAAATGAAGCAAATAAATGCTTTGTTATTTACTAAAAAGAAGGAAGAAAAATCAGCAATTACGCTTATTGAGGATATTAACTACAAAGTAAACGTTAGAAAAAATTTAATTAGAATTACTAACGAGCAAGCCAATTTACTTACTAGAGAAATTAATACGAATCAAAAAGAAATTACAAGTCTTAGAACGCAGTTGCAAGAGTTAAAAGACGACTATGCTGCTATGGTTGTAAAATCGTATAAAAGCAAATCAGAGCAAAGTAAAGTGATGTTTTTATTGTCGTCAAGCAATTTTCAACAAGCTTATAAACGCCTTCAATATATAAGACAGTATAGAGATTATCAGAAAGAGCAAGGAGAAGCTATAAAAATAAAAACAAAGGAACTTCAAGATTTAAATATTCAATTATCTAAACAAAAAGAAGATAAGAAAAAACTTATTGAAGAAAACCGAATTGCTAAACGCGAATTAGAAAGCGAACTAAAACAACGTGAAACCTTGATGGCTTCTATTAAATCTGACATGAGCAAATTTGCTGCTCAGATAAAAGCTAAAAAACAAGAAGCAGACCGTTTAGATAAAGAAATAGATCGTTTAATTGCTGAAGCTATTGCTGCAGCCAATAAAAAAACGGGTAAAAAATCATCTACCGGAAAGTTTATTTTAACACCTGAAGCTAAAAAATTAGCAGCAAATTTTGCTTCTAATAAAGGTAAATTAGGTTGGCCAGTAGCTAGAGGTGTTGTGAAAGCTAAGTTTGGAAAAGGACGATCATTAACAGACAGTTCAGTTGAGGTAAACCATTCGGGAATTAAGATTGCCACGGAGGTAAATGCCGATGTTAAAGCAATTTTTAATGGTGTAGTATCTTCTATCCATGTTATGAAAAGAGGAAACCCAACCATTTTAATTAGACATGGTGATTACATAACAATCTATCATAACCTTTCTAAACTCTATGTAAAAAAAGGGGATCAGATTACAACAGGACAAGTTATAGGTAAGGTTTTTAGCAATAAGATTACAGGTGAAACGCTTCTCGATTTTAGAATTTACAAAAACAATCTAAAGCTGAATCCAGAATCTTGGTTAGCTAGACAATAAATAAAAGAGGTTATTTTTATTACTCAAAAAGCGCCTTTAACTCAGTCGCTTCAGAAGGTTTCATTTTGCCAGCCAAAACTAAACTCAATTGTTTACGACGTAACGCAGCATCAAAACGCTGTTTTTCTAATTTGGTTTCTGGGACCAGCTCAGGCACTTTTACAGGTCGTCCTGTTTCGTCTACAGCAACAAAAGTATAAATAGCTTCATTAGCCTTTACACATTCGCCAGACTCTCTGTCTTCAATCCAAACGTCCATATACACTTCCATAGAAGAGGTGAACGCTCGTGACACTTTAGCTTCTATCATCACAACGCTACCTAAAGGTATAGATCTGTTAAAGGCAACATGATTAACCGAAGCTGTCACGACAATACGTCTAGAGTGTCGTCTAGCAGCAATACTAGCTGCTCTATCCATACGAGCCAACAATTCGCCACCAAAAAGATTATTGATAGGGTTAGTTTCGCTTGGTAATACCAAATCGGTAACAATGGTTTTAGACTGAAATGCGGTTCTAGATGGCATAGATTTTTAAAATTTGTGCAAAGATAGAACGAATTTAGGATGAAGGTGGCATTATTATAACTAAAAAGTAATATTACTGAAGACTAATTGATAATCTCCGTGTAAATATGTTTTACCTAAAGTTAAAAAGTAGAGTAGTAAAATGGGCCTTAAAAATCTATTTAAGCTTTTTTATCAATAACCAAGCATCTCGGTTATGTTCACGACGAATCTTATATAGTTCGCGTTGTGCTTCCTCTCTAGTTTCAAAACTAGCATAAACTACTTCGTGTAAACCATAGCGGTTTGTACCAATTTTGCGAGCTTTAAAGCCATTGTCTCTTAGTTGCTTAACTTTCTTTTCTGAATTAGCTTCTACTCTAAAAGCACCAGCAACAATATGGTAATTACCACTTTGCTTTTCTAAAGATAATGTTGCGGCAGGTAATGGGTTACTAATTACAAAAGTTGCTTCTTGTACTTTAGCATCAAGTTGCTCATTAGCTTGCTCTTGTGCTAATTGATTGTGGTTTTCAATAGTACTATTGTAGTAAGTTGCAGCACCAAAGCCACCTAAGCCTAAAAATAGGACAGCTGCAGCAGCATATTTTAACCAGTTACGATTAGAACGTTTTTGAGGAGTTAACGCAATAGGTGCAGTTTCTTCAACAGCCTCTGCCGTTTCTCTATAAACTTCACGATTTACATCTGTAGATGTAAAGTGAGATAAACCAAAAGCATCTGTAAGATAATTGATGTGATCAGATGGATTAAACTCAATTTTACCATCAGCATTCAACTTTAACTCACCAATATTTTTAAATTGAATCGTTTCTCCTTCATTTAAAAAGGATTTAATAGACTTTATATGCTTAGAAATTTTATTTAAAGCTGTTGTGTAAGGTATCTTTTCAACCTCAGCAATATAGTTTGCTAATAAACCATCATTTTGTTGTAGCTGCTCATTAAAAGACAAAGCTTTTTTTGGAGGATAAAACGTATGAGTGGTTTCGTGAATTTTTGCCGAAACACGTTGCGTTAAGAATGCTCCAAACTCAGGAATGGTAACACAATCGTAACGGTATAATAGGTCGCTAATGTAAGTCTCTAACTGCATATAGACGCAAAGTTAAAAATTTTTATTTCTGAATGAAATTAAGTGCAGCATAGTTATTAACATCAAAATAAATAGTTGCCTATGTGATTGATTTTCTTGGAATTTACAATGACTTTTTTTTTGAAATAATTTTGTTTTTTTTTGATTGGGATTATCCAAATGGTTTTCATTATGCTTTCTGTTTAGGAAGATTTCAAATCCATTCAGAATTAAATAATTATATTCGTGTAAAGACGGTTAATTTTCTTAAGTATTTAGTTTTCAATGACAGACCAACAATTAATTTATGCTTTAGCTTTACAACATGTACCCAAAATTGGAGCTACAACGGCTAAGAAATTGATTAATCATTGCGGATCTGCTGAAGCGGTTTTAAAAGAAAAGAAAACAAAGCTTTTAAAGATTGATGGTATTGGTAGCATTACTATTCAAGGCCTTTTTGATAAGATTCATTTGGAAGAAGCTGAGGAAGAATTAAAGTTTATAAAAGACAATAATATTATTGTACATTATTTTACTCAGGACACTTATCCAGAACGTTTAAAGCATTGTATCGATGGTCCGATTTTACTATTTCAATCAGGTAATATTAATTTAAAAGAACAACGTATTATTAGTATTGTTGGTGCCCGAAAAATTACCACTAGCGGTATCGCCTTCTGTGAAAAATTAGTAGAAGCGTTATCTCCATTTAACCCCATAATTGTTTCTGGATTTGCTTATGGTACAGACATTACAGCTCATAAGGCAGCTGTAAAACAGAATTTACAAACCATAGGGTGTTTAGCACACGGCCTCAATCAAATTTATCCAAAAGCACATATAAAGTACGTGGCAGATGTTGAAAAATACGGAGGGTTTTATACCGATTTTTGGAGTTCAGATACCTTTGATAGAAATAACTTTTTAAAACGAAACCGAATTATAGCAGGACTTAGTGAAGCTACAATAGTTATAGAATCTGCCGAAAAAGGAGGCAGCTTAGTCACAGCAGATATTGCTAATTCTTATAACAGAGAAGTCTTTGCTGTACCAGGAAGAACTACTGATAGTCAAAGTGTGGGTTGTAATAACTTAATAAAATTTCAGAAAGCCCATTTGTTATCTCATCCTTTAGATGTACCATATATGCTAAATTGGGAATTAGAACCTAATAAGAAGCAACCTGTACAACAACAACTATTTGTAGAACTAGAACCCGATGAAAAAATTATTTACAACTTTCTAAAAGAAAATAACAAAGAGTTGTTGGATGTCATTGCCATTAAATGTGAAATGCCAACGTATAAAATAGCAGGTATTTTATTGAACATGGAATTGAAAGGTGTTGTAAGACCTTTACCAGGAAAACTGTTTGAGGTTATTTAACAATACAACGATATAAACCACTTTTGATACAGAAAAAGCTTACAAGATAATGTCGTTTTTATACTTTTGTGAGCTTATAGTAGTGTTTGGGTTTATGAAGTATTTTTATGTTATCTGTTTTTTCTTATTTCAGTTTAATTTAGTTGCACAACATCAAGAATTATCAGTTTTTACTTGTGGTGAGTTAGAGGATACTAGTCAGACGGCTCAATCAAGAAGCTCTTTTCATACAACGGAGAATCCAGATAATATTTTTGTAGATCGTTTTGGTAATGAAAAACAAAAAAATATAAACCCTAATATTGCTGGTCAACAAAGGGCAATACCCTTAGCACCAGATTATATTAGTCCAGAAGGTTTGTTTGCCATTTATTTAACGGATCAAATATCTGATAATAGCATTCAAGATTTTGATAACAATTCAGCCTATAGAAATGTCATTGCACAGATTTTTGCGGATTTAGAGCAGTTAATTATAGAAAGTCCATCAACAGGTGTCGTAGAACCTGTAAAGATAGAGCTGCAATCCATGTCTGTTAACAGTGGTGTGTTAGCATCAGCATCTTCATATTATGATTACTCAGGTGTTGCAGTAGGTACTATTGTAGAAGGTGAAGTTTGGAAAGCCATAAATTCTGGATCTAATGATCCCGATAATTGGGATGGTTTAATACGCGTTAACTTTTTTCATGATTGGTACAGTGATTTCAATAATCCCACTGGAATTACTGGAACAAATGCATTTGACATGTATGCTGTTTTATTACACGAAATTATGCATGCATTGGGTTTTGCTTCAGGTATAGACGAATTCGGAAACCCCAAAAATGGAAGGGCTTTTTTAAAATATGATAATTTACTACATACAGATACAAATGATAATTTAATTGTACCTCTTGGTCTAGACTGGAGTTTTAATAGTGCGGTCCCTATTAACACCATAACAAATGGCTGTCCAAGCACCTCGGAAATTAGATTAGGAGATAATAATTTACCAGTGCATTCACCACAGGTTTTTTCTAATGGATCAAGTTTAAGTCATGTAGATTTAAATAATGACTGTAACTATCCACTTAATGATTTTATAATGGCATATGCCATTGCTGCTGAAACTTCAAGAAGACCGCTCTCACAAGAGTTTGATATATTATGTAGTTTAAATTATAATTTATATACTCAATTTGGTAACAACAACATCATAGAGTTTGGAAATCCTGCAATTATTACTGCCATAACCAATAACACTAGTAATGTTATCGCTTATTCGGGTTGTGAGGCTCAAGTTTTTGGAATCAATGATTTTGAAAATCCAATAGCACAACCAACAATTGAAAATTGCCAGGGAAATACATTAAATATCCTTGAACAAGATTTATTAAGTAATGATATATCTAGTCTTGGTTTAGCTTTAGAAGTTTCTAACTTAAGTTTAAACGGTGATTTAATTACAGCTTTTACAGGCGTTGCTCCAAATAGAACTTTTGAAATAACTCCCAATGCCGTTGGTGATTTTCAGCTTGTTTACCAACCAAAAGATACTAATGGCAATTTAGGAAATAACACTTTTGTAAACATTAAAGTGACGATGTGTCCAAACTTTGGATGTGTAAACACAAGTGGTTGTAATTTAATATGTAACCCAGAAATTGATTTTTTAGATAATCCTTCTCGTTTTTGTATTTTATTTGGACATTCTAGTGGTAACAATGTTAATACCATACCTGGTTGGCGATTTAAGTTTGGAACAACGGAATGGATGTTAGACGACAGTAGCACATGTGACCCTGTTGGTTCAAGTTTTAGTATTGGAAGAAATACAATTTCATTACCAGATACGGGTTCTTCTAGTGGAAGATTTAATTTTTATGGAAATCAGCTTCCTTATAATTCTGGTCCTAACTCGGCATTTGAATCCGAAAGTACTATGACAGCTGTTACATTACAACCCAATGTAAAATACCTTCTATCATATCATAAAAGTGATGGTATAGATCCAGCCTATGTTGGCACTAATACTCCCTCTAATAATGCGCAACCCAATATTGGTCTAGATGTTAGATTAAGTGATAGTGATAGTGATATAGATAATTACAATCTTCGGTATGTACATGATAGAGATACACAATTAATTAGCGTGAGTGGTACAGTAGAGCATAATTTCTACAATAATAGCACGTTACTTATTAATGATGATGCGATAGATTTTAATTGGTCTCAAACCGTGACTACATTTAATTCACCTTCAACCATAGATAATTCTAATTCGTTTTTAGTTTTTAGCCACGCCATAGGGAATAGTTATATTAATTCTGGTAGACCTTATGCGACCGCTCGAGAATATTATTTCTTGGCATTAGACAGAGTAGAATTAATAGAAGACCATTTACAAGATACACCAAATAATTACATTGTAGATTGTGGAGCCACGCAAAACATTGGTATAGATTTATGCTCAGTCTCTAATATGCAATACGAATGGTGGGATATTACCAACGGAATTCAATTAACAGATTTAGATGATACTACAAGTGCTTATACGGACGGTATCTTAAATACATTACCAGCATCTGTAAATTATACCATAAATGCTATAAATAGCAATGGTTCTATAATAACACTAAGTAACCTTGAAAACTCAATAGAATTAGAGTTGCACAGAACGTTTCCGTTGACGTTTGTAAATACTACTACAACACCTGCGTCCACAGCCTCAAATAATATAAATGACCCTGATAATACGGTTACAGTCAATATTACAGTTTTAAATGAAGCACCAACAGATGCAACATTTACGACGACTTCTTTATCAGACTGTTTAGAATATACATTTGAAGCTACTGAAATCTACGAAACCCATGAGTGGGATTTTGATAATGATGGCATACCTGAGGTTTCGGGTTCTGGTACTGATTTAGCAAACACCAACCCAAGCTATACTTTTTCTGGATCAGGTACTTATATCGTAACACATACGGCATATAACGAGTGTGGTAGTTTATCTAATCAAGAACAAATTATACTCGCTTGTGGTTGCTCTAGTAGTACGACTTGGAACGGCACAACATGGAGTAATGGTAATCCAGATATTAATACAGAAGCCATAATTAATGGCAACTACGACACGCTGCTTAACGGAAGTTTTAGTGCCTGTGAATTAGTTGTAAATGCCAGTGCAACACTTTTTATTCAAAATGCAACATTCGTAGAAGTAGAAAGTAATACAACTGTAAATGGTAATCTTTGGGTAGAAACTCATGGAGCATTTGTTCAGAATTTAGATTTAGAAAATGCATTTATTCTTAATCCTGGAGGTAATGCGCTTGTAAATAAACAGACCACTGTTGTTAATAATTGGTATGATTATACCTATTGGAGTTCACCAATTGTGGATGAAACCGTAGGTGATGCCTTAGATATTGCACCTGCAAACCGACGTTTTTGGTACAATGCACAAAACTATTTAGATCAATATTTAGATAGTTCTAATAACACAATTCTTGGTAGCGATGATATTGATGATGATGGTAATGACTGGCAAATAGCAACTGCAGCATCCATTATGACTCCAGGAGTAGGCTATGCAGCAACGGTTTCTCCTATTGGTGTTTTCCCAGGTGCTTATCTAGCCACTTTTGAAGGTGTATTTAATAATGGTATTATAGAAACACCCATTTATGTTAATGGCTTAGCCACTGACAATGATTGGAATTTAATTGGTAATCCCTATCCTAGTGCTATAGATTTTAATGATCTATATGCATTAAACTCAGGTCTTATTGGTGGGTCTGCGTATTTATGGTCTCATGCTAGTCCTCCAGATAACAACAACGATGGTAATCAAGGTTTAAATTTTAATGCAAACGATTATGCTATTATTACTGTTGGTAGTGGAAATATTGCTGGTAATGGTACTTTAACAGTTAATAATATTCCTAACAGCGACAACACAATTCCTTCTGGTCAAGGGTTTTTTGTAAAAGGCTTATCTAACGGAACATTAACGTTTAATAATAGTATGCGTAAAGCGGATTTAATAAGTAATAATCAGTTCTTTAGAAGCTCTAATATAACAACAAACACCAACAGATTATGGTTGAATCTAACCACTGAAAGCGGTATTTTTAACCAAATACTTATCGCTTATGTTGATGGTGCTAGTGATGGGTTTGATGGATTTTCTTTTGATGCCACTCGAAGTCTGCATGGTGGGAACACCTCAATTTTATTTACTGAAATTGAAAATGATACCAGAAGATTTGCGATTCAAGGGAAAAACCCAAATGACTTAAATCTTAATGAAATTATACCGTTTGCGTATTATTCGGGAGTAGATGATACTACCGTTTACACTATTTCTATTCCACAATTAGAAGGAGATTTCTTAACAAATAATACCATTTATCTACGTGATAAATTATTAAACGTAGTCCATAACTTAAATGCTGAACACTACAGTTTTTATTCACAAATGGGAGAATTTAAAGATAGGTTTGAAATCGTTTTCAATTCAGAGAATTTATCGATTAAAGATAAAGACATTGAAGCTTTAGAGGTGTATCCAAACCCAACAACAGGTATTATTCATGTAAAGTCTGAAACAACCTTAAAATCATTACAGTTGTTTAATAATTTAGGGCAGTTAATTTTATCTAAATCTGAGGCCAATCATTTAGACCTTTCTAGAATTAGTGAAGGTATATACTTTTTAAAAGTGATGGACTTATATGGAAACACTAAAAGTGTTCCTGTTATAAAGAAATAGTGCTTGTATAGCTAGCAACTAAATTTAGACTTGTAATTATAGTTGTTGAGAGTTTTTATCATTTTAAATAATAAACTATTCTTTTGTATAACATTTAATAAAAAAAAGATAGGCTAACCTTCTAAATAAATGCTACGTTGGTTGCGATTAAGTTGTTTGTGATGAGTTATTTAAGCTTCTTTATAAGGTGATTTTAATAGTAGTGACTTGAAATATTAGTTGTGCAATTTTTATATAAAATTCTTTCAAAATAAATCACTTTATCGTTAGTTTGTTACACATTAACGTTTATATTGTTTTTTTTATCTGATTTTTTTTACATCTTTGTAACCCCTCAATAAGAAGAACTATAACGATTTTCAACTTTAAGACTTGTTTTTAGAAGTTGATATGTTTCCTACATTATGGCGCCTAAATTTATGTATACTAAAAATTGTATCAACTTATTGAAATGTCTCGCTGTAAGCGTTTTATTTTTACTACCTCTAGTCGTATCTGCTCAAACCGTAACAAACGTATTTCCTACAAGAGTTACAACGGGTAGTAAAATAACTATAATAGGCACAGGATTTTATGATGGTTTGCAACATAATATAGATACCGGTTATACCGGGCAGGGGGAAAAAACGTATGTTAGTCCAACTGAGATGACCGTTAAAATCACAACAAACTCTACATCGGATCAGATAAAAATATTTTCTGTGTCTGGCGCTACAATAGACTCTGGTGTTAATGATCAAATAAATTATATTGCACCAACGAGTAAAAGTATAACGTATAATAGTGTAAATAGGGTTAGAGAAGTATATACGACATGGGACAAAGATGGTAATGGGGATAATTTTTGGAAATCATCCGATTTTGTGTCTAGTGACTCTTCAACCTTTCCAAATGACCGCCATGTATTACTAGGTTTTAAGATGAGTTTTGGAGGTGCTACAGGTGATGTTATCTTTTCTACAGGTGTTAATGATGCATTGTTAGAAACTAAATTAGCCGCGTTGGGTATAGATGTTTCTGCCACAAGTACAATGTATAAGCGTCAAAATTTTAAAGCCTATTCTACAAATGGAGTTAGTGGTAAGCCTAACTCTAATAATTACATAGGTTTTGCTGATAAAATTGATGGTCATTCAGGTTCAATAGTGTTAAATAATGCCGTAAGAAAGACAGTATATGATGTTATTATAGATGGAGATAATGGTTTAGATTTAGGCACGGGAATTGCAAATTTTAATGATGATGCTGATATACGATTTTACAGTGGTAACGGTGATGTTGGGGCTGTTAGTGATGGTATCCCCGATTTATTAATCACACAAATGGCACAACCTGGTGGTAGTGATGTGTATTATTATGCTGATGTCAATGGTAATGTTGTTGGAAGACCTGTTAAACTTTCATTTAACGGAAATAATAATACAAGGCTATATCAATGGAAAGTAGATTTTTATAGATTAGATACCTCTTCTAATTCTACATTTCAGACTGCGATACCTACTACAGCATCTTTTGGAAATGGGCAAACCAGAGGGTTTAGAATGGCGGCTTTAAGCTTAGAAGATTTTGGTATTGATGGTTCAGTTAATGCTGATATTAATGATATTGATAATATTAATATGGGTGCTGGTGGTTCTTCAGATATGGCTTTTATGTCTTATAATAAGGCTTCTTTTGCTATTAAATCTCCAGTGATTTTAAAATCTCCAGTTTCGCGATTTATTTGCCGGTTACCTTCAAATTCTAACTTAACATTTACAGCGCAAGGAGATATTGAAGGTACACCTACGAGTGATCCAAATGAAACTATTTCTTATACATGGTTTAGAAACAATGTAAATTTAGGAGAATCATCTAATTCGTTTAGTATACCAGCAGGATTAACGAGTGCAGATCTTGAAGATACTGATTATCGAGTTCGAGTTAAAAACGGTTATGGTGCTGTAGATTTACCTTTTATCATCTCAGAAGGAGGTACACCTACTTATTGGGATGGTTCCAATTGGGTTTTACCCTCAATTTATACAGAAAATAATATTTCTGTGCCTAATGATGACCGAAGCTTAATAATTGCAGCTGAGTATAATGAAATTGCTAATGTGGTTGGATGTGATTGTACAGTATCTGCTGGTAAAAATGTAATATTATCTGCAGGTTCAACAATGACACTTTATAATTCTTTAATTGTAGAGCCATTAATACCAGCAAATCCAAGTGAAGGGACATTGGAGGTGCCTGCTGGTACTTTTATTATTGAAAACGATGCTAGTTTAGTACAAATAAAAAATAGTGACTCTAATTTAAATAGTGGTGATATTATAGTAAGACGAAACGTTGAGGCTAGTACTTTACATCAAAATGATTATGTGTATTGGTCGGCTCCAGTTAATGAATTTAATCTTTCAGGTATTTTAAATACCGCAGCTTATCAATGGCTTGTCAATGAAGATAATGCTAACGGAGAAGTTGGTAATTGGGTGTCTGCGGCTAATACTACAATGGCAGCAGGTAAAGGTTACATTCTAAGAGTGACTAATGATCAAGCAACGAACGGATTTACAGCCGAATTTGAAGGTGTGCCAAATAATGGAACAGTGAGTGTTTCTGTATTTAAATCTGGATCCTCTGTTGATGAACAAGAGAATAAACATTGGAACTTAATTGGTAATCCATATCCTTCGGCTATAAATACAGATAAGTTTTTAGCTAATAATACTAATATTGAAGGTCGTGTTGATCTATGGATGCATACCAATGAGGTGTCAAATTCCGTGGACAGTCCATTTTACGAAAATTTTGTAGCCAATTATGGAGATCAATATATTACATACAATGGTGTGGGCTCATCAGACCCTTATCATGGTGTTGATAGAAATATTGCGTCTGGTCAGGGCTTTTTTGTGCAAGTAATGGAAAGTTCTGTAAATACGAGCACAGTAGAGTTTACAAATGATATGCGTTATGATGCTGCTGAAAATAGCTATAACAACTCTCAGTTTTATAGAAATAATTTAGATGAGGCCATTAATGAAAGTGAAAAACAATTGGTGTGGTTAAGCATTGCTAATGATAATAATATTAAGAGTACTTTAATAGGTTATGTTGATGGAGCAACTGAAGGTAAGGATAGACTCTATGATGCTTATACTAATGGAAGCGGACTTAATTTATATTCTTTAATTTCTAATCATCAAAAACTGGTGATACAAGGTTTGCCATTGCCGTTTTTAGAGAGCAATAGCGTGCCTTTAGGTTTTGAGATTGCTAATAATGGTGTGCACACAATTGCTATAGGAAGTGTACAAGGAAGTGTATTTGTAGAGCAAGAGCAAGCTATTTTTTTAGAAGATACTTATACGGGTATTATTCATAATTTAAGAACATCACCATACAATTTTGTAGGTGAAGTAGGTGAGTATAATGATCGTTTTATATTGAGGTACACGTCGCCATTAACACTTTCAGATATTGATGTGTGGACTTTAAATACATTTGCTTATATAAACGATGCTAAATGCTATGTTACATCTTCAGCGCGTATAGAAGCTCTAATGATTTTTGATATAAGCGGTAAGCAAATGGTTAATTATAAACCTAATAATTCAACAGCTTTAGTTGCACCATTTAACTTTGCTAAAGGTGTGTATATTGCATATATTAAGTTAGATAATGGCAATATAGTAACCAAAAAACTTATAAATTAAAGTCAGTCGTTTATAGGTCGCAATAAATAATTAGTAGCCTACTTTCTCTCTAACACGTTTCAAAACGTCGTCTGCAACCAATTTTGCTTTAGCGGCACCTTTTGCTAATGCTGAATCAACTTCATCAAGATTATTCATATAATAATTATAACGTTCTCTTTGTTTAGAAAAACGCTCTAAGATTAATTCGTACAAGGCTTGTTTGGCGTGGCCATAACCGTAATTTCCTCCTTCGTAATTAGCCTTCATTTCTGCAATTTGAGCTTCAGAAGCTAACAAACTATAAATAGCAAAACAGTTACATGTTGTCCAGTCTTTTGGTTCTTCAAGAGGTGTACTATCGGTTTCAATAGACATTATTTTTTTACGTAATTGTTTTTCAGGTAAAAAGATATTAATAAAATTACCGCGACTTTTACTCATTTTTTCGCCATCTGTACCAGGAATAAGCATGCCGTTTTCTTGTATTTTTCCTTCAGGTAAAACAAAAGCTTCTCCCATTTTAGCATGAAAACGAGAGGCGACATCACGTGTCATTTCAATATGTTGTAATTGGTCTTTTCCAACCGGAATGATTTCTGCATCATACAACAGAATATCCGCAGCCATAAGCATTGGATAGGTGAATAAGCCAGAGTTAACGTCTTCTAAACGATCGGCTTTATCTTTAAATCCATGCGCTAATGTTAAACGTTGGTAAGGAAAGAAACAACTTAAATACCAAGAGAGTTCCGTTACTTGCGGAATATCACTTTGTCTATAAAATACGGTTTTTTCAATATCTAACCCAAACGCTAGCCAAGTTGCAGCAACAGAATAAGTGTGATTTCTTAATTCTTCAGCATCTTTAATTTGTGTTAGCGTATGCAAATTTGCGATAAATAAAAATGAATCGTTTTTAGCATCATTAGCCATTTCTATTGCTGGTAAAATTGCACCTAATATATTTCCTAAATGCGGTGTGCCTGTGCTTTGTACTCCTGTTAGTATTCTTGCCATAACATTACCTGTGTAAGCAGGTATCTCTTTAAATTAAACTTAAATTATAAACAAAGGTAAATTTTTTAGTAGAACTATAAGAAGTCATTTAATTTAATTAATTAGTTTTGATGCTATGGCATTTTTGAAATATCCATTTTGGCTTTTATATCGCATTTGGTTCTACATTTTGGTAGCTATCCCAATTATTGTATTGTTTCCTTTATTAATTATCTCTATTTCTAGAGAGGAATGGTATCGGTATTTTTTTAAACTAGCACGCATTTGGTCTAAGTTTATTTTAATAGGTATGGGTTTTGGGTATAAAATCATAAGAGAAGAAATGCCTGATCCTAATAAAAGTTACATGTTTGTAGCTAATCATACTTCTATGGCAGATATTATGCTAATGCTGGTGGCTGTTAAGAATCCTTTTGTCTTTGTAGGAAAACAAGAACTCGCAAAAATTCCATTGTTTGGATTCTTTTATAAACGTACCTGTATTTTAGTAGATAGAAGTAGTGCTCAAAGCAGACAAGCTGTTTTTTTAAGAGCACAACGACGCTTAAAACAGGGAGTAAGTATTTGTATTTTTCCTGAAGGTGGTGTACCAGAAGAGCATATTTTATTAGATGAATTTAAAGATGGAGCGTTTCGATTGGCAATTAACCATCAAATACCTGTAGTACCAATAACTTTCTACGATAATAAAAAGCGATTTTCATATACTTTTTTTAGTGGAGGTCCTGGTAAAATGCGAGCCAAAATTCATCATTTTTTGCCAACAAATGGTTTAAAGGCTACAGATACTAAAGCATTAAATGAAAAAACACGGACTTTAATTTGGGATGAATTAAGTCGTCATCAAATAACAAAAAAAAGCTACTCTAACCAAGAGTAGCTTTTGTTATCATTGCATTTATCATAGCTTACTTGCTGCAATAACCTAAATTAAATTAACCTAAAACTTAAAACTTAATCCTGTATACACACCGATAAAAAACGGTTTAAAATCTCCCGTTGTATTATTAAATGTGTTTATTTGATACTTTAATGTGGGTTCAAGATTTATATGCCATTGTTTAGACAGATTGTAATTCATTCCTAAACCAAAATTGGCACTAAAACTGGTAGTATTAATATTGTTGGCTTCTCCAATTAAGGTCGAACTTCCATTGATATCTGCGTAGATTTCATTTTCATTTAAAATAAACGTGCTAAATCCACCAATAACATTAATTCCGAATTTTTTATCTAATAAGCTATACTCTAACTCTAAAGGCACTTCAATAAAACCAAATTTTTGATCAATTTTACCTGCAATTTTAGTGTTGAATAGTTCTGGAGTAGAAGCTTTATTCATCATTGTAGAGCTTATAAGTGATACGTGTTGCTCCCCTCCTTTAAAGGAAATATTACTGAACTCAGCGTCTACACCTCTAGCAGCTGTTTCAGCTCCTGTATAAGCATAAACATCTGAGGTCGTTTGACTAAGGTTTACACGATGGACACCTGCTCTAATTTTTAATTTCTTAGAAATGGCATAGCTACCAGCAATACCATAGCTCATGGTAATATCAGAACTTTTGGAGTTTTCATTAAATTGCTGATCTAAAGGAGATCCAGCTCCTAAAGAGCTAAAATAAACAGGCGCAACATTTGGGGCAATGCTCCACCTGTTTTGGTCATCTTCTTTTTCTTCTTCTTCAATAGTTGTGTTCTGTTCTGCAATAGCATCTTCAATAGACGCTTTTTCTGGAATTTCAATAAGTGAATTCTCGACTTCTGGCTTATTTGTTTTGCTTAAATCTGTATGAGGTGTTTCAGATTTTGTGTTTTCAGATGATTTATTTGCTGCAATACCTGTGTTACTGTTTTCTAAGGCCTCTTTAATGGTAGATTTTATTTCTGTTTCAGATGCTAATTGAGTGTTATCGTTTTTCTTTAAATTAGAATTTGATGTTTTAGTTTGGTTAGCAATCTTGGTGCTTTTGTCTTTATTTGATGACAAGCGATGTTGCTTTTGAGACGGTTTATGTCGTTTTACAACTTTAGAGTTATTAGCAACCGAATTTAACTTTTGATTGTAATTATTAGGGGTTGTTAATTGTTTTGAAGTAGATGTTTTTTGAGATGTATCCTCTTTAGAATCGTTTAAATTTGATTCTTGTTCAGAGTCTATATTTGAATTAACTATTTGGGTTTTATTATTAGATCCAACTGTATTTAGCTCGTTTGGACTTTTTTTAGTTGGTGTATTTGTGTTGTTGTTGTTGTTGTTGTTGTTGTTGTTGTTTAGGTCATTGGTGCTATTTTCTGTATTAACAATAGGAAATTTCTGATTATCATCAGTATTAAATACAGAAACTCCAACAGTTAGTAATAAAGTAACCATAGCTGCAACACCACCAATTTGCCACCACAGGGCAATAACTCTACGTTTTTTCTTTTTCTTAGGAAGACTTTCGCTTATGCGTTCCCAAACGGCATCGTTAGGCGCAACTTCAAAATCTTTGAACTTTTCCTGAAAAAGTCTATCTATGTTTTTTTTATCGTTCATTATTTATAAGCTTCGCGAATTTGAGGTTGCGTTATAAGCTTCAATTTTATCTTTTAAAATCATCCTTGCTCTTGCTAGGTTAGATTTTGAGGTACCTACTGAAATATTAATCAATTCACTAATTTCAACATGAGAATAGCCATCTAAAACGTATAAGTTGAATACCAACCTATATCTATCTGGTAATTCTTGGATAATTTGTAGTAAATAATTAATACTTACGTCGTTTTCATTAAGATCTACTGAAACGTCTTTAATATTATCTTCATTCATAATATCGTAAACGCCTACATCTTCTCTATAGCGTTGCAAAGATGTGTTTATGGCAATTCTTTTAAGCCAACCTTCAAAAGACCCTTTGTTATTATACTGTTCTATTTTATTAAAAATAGTTATAAATGCGTCGTGCAGATTATCTTCTGCTTCTGCATAGTTTTTTGAGTACTTAAGACAAAGCGAAAATAATTTACTTGCAAATTGCTTGTATAATTGGCTTTGAGCTTGAGCATCTTTGTTAATACAATTTTTTATGAGTTGGTCTAAACTCACATTTGTTATAGAGTTAGTTAATAATTAAAGTTTTAAATGTCCGTATGTTTTAATCGTCAGATAGCACAACAGGAACTTCTACAATATAGTATTGGTCAACAGTTACTCCGTTTGTTTCAACTTCTCCTTGGAAAAACTTAAATACATAGGTTTCACTTCCAGTGGCATGAAAATTAAAATGAACGGTTACTTCTTCAGGGGCATCAATACATGTTGTGTTGTTTATAGTATATACTGTATTTACAACTGCAACGGTTCTTTGTTGTCCATCTATTTCATAAAAAAAATCATTAAAATAGTAACATGAACTTGGCTGTGTATACGTTATATCTATTTGGTAAACTTCGCCTTTTACAAAATATTCAGGCATTACTACGCTATCAATAGGTACAACTTCCAAATAAAAATCATGGTTATTGACATCGTCAACATTACACGAAGTTAATATTGAGGCAAGTAAAAAGGCGATTAGGACAAATTTCTTCATACATTAATTAATCAATTTCTATAATATAGATGTAAAAAGTGCGAAATGGTTGCGTCTAAAATTAAAAAAATCCTGATTTTGTGTCAGGATTTTTTAATTCAATTTATTTAGATTCATTAATGAGTGCTCTCACTTTTTCTTCTAATTCGTCCATCAGGTCTGGATTATCCTGTATTAAAAGTTTAACAGCATCACGACCTTGACCTAGCTTGGTGTCTCCATAGCTAAACCAAGAACCACTCTTTTTAACAATTTCGTGTTCTACGGCTAAATCTAAAACTTCTCCTACCTTAGAGATACCTGCACCATACATAATATCAAATTCTGCCAATCTAAATGGTGGAGCAACTTTGTTTTTAACAACCTTAACTCGCGTTTTATTACCCATTACATTACTGTCGCTATCTTTAATCTGTGTAGAACGTCTAATGTCTAAACGCACAGAAGCGTAGAATTTTAAGGCATTACCACCTGTTGTAGTTTCAGGGTTACCAAACATGACACCAATTTTTTCACGTAACTGGTTAATAAAAATTACGGTACAATTGGTCTTGCTAATAGAAGCTGTTAATTTTCTTAAAGCCTGAGACATTAAACGCGCATGTAAGCCCATTTTAGAATCTCCCATTTCACCTTCAATTTCACTTTTAGGTGTTAAGGCAGCCACAGAGTCAATTACAACAATATCAATAGCACCAGACCTAATTAAGTTATCAGCAATTTCTAAAGCTTGCTCTCCGTTATCTGGTTGAGAAATAATTAAATTGTCAATGTCTACTCCTAATTTTTCGGCATAGAAACGATCAAAAGCATGCTCTGCATCAATAAATGCGGCAATACCTCCCGCTTTTTGCGCTTCTGCAATGGCATGAAGTGTTAATGTTGTTTTACCAGAAGATTCTGGACCATATATTTCAATAACACGTCCTCTAGGATATCCACCAACGCCTAAAGCAATATCTAAACCTAAAGAACCAGAGGAAATAGCATCTACATCTACAACCGCCTGATCGCTCATTTTCATCACAGTCCCTTTACCATAAGCTTTATCTAATTTATCTAACGTTAGTTTTAAAGCTTTTAATTTTGCATCTTTTTCGCTACTCATTTGTTCTTTTTCTTAAAATTAATTGTCTTCAAAAATACCACTTATTTTATTTATTTCATTTTTTGTTTTAAAATAACTGTAAAAGAAAATAACGTTTTTTTCACTTTTATAACGCAACCCTTTTGCACTTTTTACATCTACTAAATGAAAAAGGAATTAATTGCTATGAAAAAGTTTTAGAAAGCAGAGGTAAATCTTTTGATTTCTCTGTTTTATAAACAACACAATTAGTAAAGCATTAGGTGTTTCAGTTACTGTTTAACTCTCAGTAATTGTAAAGCCGGTGTAGATTAACTTTTTAAGTTGTTTTAAGTTGGTAAGTTAATCTGTAAAAGCACTTTGAAATATTCAGAGTGCTTTTTTTTGTGCTTATTTTGAAGCTTTTGTACTAAAAATAATACCTTTGTCGCTTATTATTTTATTCTTTAACCTTAAAAATTAGTATAGCATGCAACTGTACAATAACTTAAGTGCCAAAGAAAGAGCAGAACTTATTGCACAAGCGGGAAAAGAACGCTTAACCATCTCTTTCTACAAGTACGCTAAAATTAACAATACCGAAATTTTTAGAAACCACATGTTTCTCGCTTGGGATGAATTAGAAGTCTTAGGAAGAATCTACGTGGCCACTGAAGGAATTAATGCGCAACTTTCTGTACCTGCAGAAAACTTTGATGCTTTTAAGAAACATCTGGATACCATTTCGTTTTTAGAAAATGTAAGATTAAATATTGCTATAGAGCACGATAATTTTGCCTTTTTAAAACTAAAAGTTAAAGTGCGTAAAAAAATTGTAGCAGACGGATTAAATGATGCGTCTTTTGATGTGACTAATAAAGGTGTTCATGTTAATGCTAAAAAATTCAACGAGCTTATTGAAGACCCAAATACGGTTCTGGTAGATATGCGAAACCATTACGAAAGTGAAATTGGTCATTTTAAAAATGCCGTAACACCAGATGTAGATACTTTTAGAGAGTCTTTAGATTTAATTGAAGAAGATTTAAGAGCACACAAAGAAGACAAGAAGCTAGTGATGTATTGCACCGGAGGTATTAGATGTGAAAAAGCAAGTGCATATTATAAGCATAAGGGCTTTAAAAACGTATTTCAGCTTGAAGGTGGTATCATTAACTATGTTAGACAGATTGAGGCTGAAGGCTTAGAAAATAAATTCTTAGGTAAAAACTTTGTTTTCGACGAAAGACGATCAGAACGTATCAGTGATGATGTTATTGCCAATTGTCACCAATGTGGAAAACCAGCAGATATGCACACAAATTGTGCTAATGAAGCTTGTCATTTATTATTTATTCAGTGTGATGAATGCAAGGAAAAAATGGAAAATTGTTGTTCTTCAAACTGTATGGAAATAAATAGATTACCATACGAAGAGCAAAAAGCATTACGCAAAGGACAGGGCAATAGTAATGATATTTTTAAAAAAGGACGTGCAGATCATTTGCCATATAAAAAGGACTTGCGTAATATTTTTGATACCTTAGGCAAAACAATTTAAATGAACATTTACAAGCTATTACAACTTAACAGAAAAATTAAGAGCCATAGGATTAAGTTCTTTGGGCTTTTTCTGTTGCATAAACTTAATAAGCGGTATTTAGCCGTTAATTTAGATCCTGTAATGGCTTGTAATTTGCGTTGTAAAATGTGTTATTTTACGGATGAAGATTATGTAAAAACACTAAAAGGACAATTTAAAGATGAAGAATTAAATTTAGTAGCAAAAACTATTTTTAAACGTGCCTTAAAGCTTCAAATAGGTTGCGGTACTGAGCCTACATTGTATAAAAATCTTGTAAAAATTGTAGAATTAGGCAAGCAGTATAAAGTACCCTATATTTCTATAACGACAAATGCTAATTTATTAACTGAAGAAAAGATTGAAGCACTTTTAAAAGCAGGTTTAAATGAGTTTACAATTTCACTTCATGGCGTTACAAAAGAAAGCTACGAAGGCTTTATGAAAAAAGCTAATTATGAGAAATTTCATAATGCGTTTAATGTTTTTAAGAAGCTTAAAGAAACTTATGATTTTAAAGTTAGAATAAACTATACCTTTAATAAGGATAATTTTTACGAGCTTAGTGAGTTTTTTAACCATTTTGATGCCAAAAGCTTTGATATATTGCAAATTCGTCCAATTCAGAAAATTGGAAATACAGAATATAACGATTTTGATATCTCATCGTTAGCGAATGATTACCCTGATCTTATACAAACAATAAGAGCAACTTGCGCAAGTAATAATATAACGCTTATGGCTCCTAATACAATTTCTAAATTAGATTCAGAAAACCAATCGAGTTTTATTTTTGATTATACATTTTGCTATGTATCACCAAACAAATTTTGGAAAGAAGGCTTTAATTGGAAAGAGGAAAGCTTTAATAAATACTCAAAACGAATTGGCTGGAGCAATACATTGTTTTCTAATATATTTAAGTCTAAAACACAGTTAAAATCGCTGTCTAATAAATTGAATTACGAAATAGAATTCACCTAGATGTCACACTTAATAATTGAAAATATTAATAATATGAACACTGAGCTTTTTAGTGTCATATAAGAATGACGTGCAGCAATAACAATTTGACTTTAGATAACTAGAGAAATAATCTTATCTTTACTCATTAATTATTTACGAATCCTATATCTAGATTTTTTTTATTTCTAGATTTAATATATAAAATTTTTATGGCTTGTAACAGTTGCTCAACTGGTAAAGATGGCCAACCAAAAGGATGCAAAAACAATGGGACTTGTGGCACAGATAGCTGCAATAAACTTACTGTTTTTGATTGGTTAGCTAATATGTCGCTTCCAAACGGACAAGACCCATTTATTGGTGTTGAAGTGCGTTTTAAAAACGGCAGAAAACACTATTATAAAAACACAGAAAACCTCACATTAAGCATTGGAGATATAGTGGCAACACAGGCAAAGTCTGGCCACGATATAGGTATGGTTACACTTACAGGAGAATTGGTAAGGGTACAAATGAAACGCAAAAAAGTAAGACTTGATGACACTGAAAATGTTTTAAAAATATACCGAAAAGCGTCACAAAAAGACATCGATATTTGGTCTGCAGCTAGAGACAGAGAGGAACCAATGAAGGTTAAAGCACGTCAATTTGCTATAGACTTAAAGCTGAAAATGAAAATTTCAGATATAGAATTTCAAGGAGATGGCAGCAAAGCAACCTTTTATTATACCGCTGAAGAGCGCGTAGATTTTAGAGAATTAATTAAGGTTTTTGCACGTGAGTTTAGAACACGTATTGAAATGAAGCAAGTTGGCTTTAGACAAGAAGCTGCACGATTAGGAGGTATTGGATCCTGTGGTAGAGAATTGTGCTGTTCTACATGGTTAACAGATTTTAGATCTGTTAGTACATCTGCAGCACGTTATCAGCAATTGTCTTTAAACCCTTTAAAGCTTGCCGGACAATGTGGAAAATTAAAATGTTGTCTTAATTATGAGTTAGATGCCTATTTAGATGCTTTAAAAGCTTTTCCTAAATCAGACACTAAATTATATACAGAAAAAGGAAATGCAGTTTGCCAAAAAACAGACATTTTTAAAGGATTAATGTGGTATGCCTATGAAGGAGAATGGATGAATTGGCATATTATTACTACAGATCAAGCGAACGAAATTATTGAAAAAAACAAAAGAAAAGAAAAAGTCGCAAGCCTTGAAGAATATGCGGTAGAGCACATTCAAGACACTAAAAATGAGTTTGAGAACGTTGTAGGTCAAGATAGTTTAACGCGTTTTGATAGTCCAAAACCGAATAAGAAACGTAAAAACAATAGGAACAACAGAAATAACAAGAATAGAAAGAGCAACAATAAGAGTAATAACAGTAAAAATAAAACTCAAAATCGAAGCCGTAATCAAAAACCAAAAGCCAAAACAAATACAAATGCGAAGAAAGACTAATGGATTATTTTTGGTTATAATCAGTTGTTTTTTATTGGCGAGTTGTGACTCAGAAGCTGTGTTTGACCAATATAAATCAGTTCCAAATCAATGGCATAAGGATTCTGTTGCTAGTTTTAATTTTAAAGCACCTGATACTTTAAAAAATTACAATTTGTTTGTTAATTTAAGAAATACAGATGCTTATAAATTTAGTAACTTATTTCTTATAGTAGAATTAAATTATCCAAACGGAAAAGCAGTAAAAGACACTTTAGAATATAAAATGGCAGCTCCAAATGGAGAATTGTTAGGAACAGGTTTTTCAGACTTAAAAGAGAATAAATTGTGGTTTAGAGGTTATAAAGAACCCTTTAGGTTTAATGAAGAAGGAGATTACACCGTAAATATTCAACATGCCATGAGACATAATGGCGATGTTAATGGAGTTAAAAATTTAGAAGGTATAACAGATATTGGTTTTAGAGTAGAACAGGCTCAAAAGTAGTAATTATGGCAAAAAAGAAAACAACGAAATCTAAACCAGAAACTTTAGATTTTTCAAAATATGTACGTTGGTTTTGGATGGTATTTTTAGGAGGTGTTTTAGCCTTTGTATTATTATTTCTATTCGCTTCTTGGGGATTTTTAGGTGAAATGCCAGATCACACCAAGTTAGAAAATCCTGAAACTAATTTAGCTTCGGAAATCATTTCTTCAGATGATAAAACATTAGGTAAATTCTATTTTAACGATAATAGAACGCCTGTAGATTTTAAAGAATTACCTCAAAATATTGTAGATGCTTTAATTGCGACTGAAGATGTGCGTCATTACGAACATTCAGGTATTGACGGCAGAGGTACACTAAGAGCTATTTATAAATTAGGAAGCGGAGGAGGAGCTAGTACAATCTCTCAACAATTGGCTAAGAATTTATTTACAAAACAAGTGTCTAGTAATATTATTGAACGTCTTTCTCAGAAAGTAAGAGAATGGATTATTGCTATTCGTTTAGAACGTCAATACACAAAAGAAGAAATTATAGCCCAATATCTTAACATTGTTGATTTCAATAACAATGCAGATGGTATACGTAGTGCCGCTAGAATATATTTTGGTAAAGAACCTAAAGATTTAGATATTAAGGAATCGGCTATGATTGTAGGAATGTTAAAAAATCCAACCTTATACAATCCTAGACCACATAGAAACCCTGTTGGGACTAGAAATAGACGTAATGTTGTTTTAGCTCAAATGAAAAAATATGGATTCATTACTGAAGACGTAAAAGATTCACTTCAAAAAACAGAGTTAGATTTAAATTATTCTCCAGAATCACATCGTGAAGGAATTGCTACTTATTTTAGAGAATACCTTAGAGGTTTCATGAAAGAATGGACAAGTGATAAAAAGAATAGAAAACCAGATGGTAGTAAATACGACTTATATACAGATGGTTTAAAAATCTATACAACAATAGATTCCCGAATGCAACAATATGCAGAAGATGCTATTGAGCAACACATGCCGAGATTACAAGCAGAATTTAACAATCAAAATACTCCAAAACGTAATAAAACAACACCGTTTCTAGGTTTAAGTACCTCAGAGGTTGATAAATTACTAAACGATCATATGAAACGTGGTGAGCGTTGGAGGGTGCTTAAAAGTCAGGGGAAATCTGAAAAAGAGATTAGAGCTTCGTTTCAAAAACCAATAGAAATGACGGTTTTTAAATGGGTAAATGGAAAAGCAAGCGAAGTAGATACGGTTATGAAACCTATAGATTCTATGCGTTATTATAAATCTTTTTTCCGTCCAGGTATGATGTCTATGGACCCATTGACAGGTCATGTAAAAGCTTGGGTAGGAGGTATGAATTATAAACACTTCCAATACGATATGGTAAAACAAGGAACAAGGCAAGTAGGTTCTACGTTTAAACCTTTTGTTTATGCCACAGCGATAGATCAATTACAATTTTCTCCTTGCGATTCATTTCCAAGAACTCCAATAACTATTGAAGCCAATAAATTTGGAAATCCAGAACCTTGGACGACTAAGAATTCTGATGGAAATTACTCAGGGAAACAAACCCTTAAAGATGCTTTGGCAAGTTCTACCAATACAGTAACAGCGCGTTTAATTAACGAAATTGGACCGCAACCAGTTGTAGAAATGGCAAAGAAATTAGGGGTTACTTCAGATATTTTACCTGTACCAGCAATTGCATTGGGTACGACAGAGATTAGTGTTTACGAGATGGTTGCTGCCTATTCTACATTTGCAAACAAAGGAGTATATAATAAACCTGTAATGGTAACACGCATTGAGGATAAAAACGGAACAGTACTTTATCAGTTTACGCCAGAAAGTAAGGATGTTCTAAGTGAAGAGGTTGCTTATGTAACTGTAAACTTAATGGAAGGAGTTACTCAAGCAGGATCTTCTGGAGGACGTCTAAGGTCTAAAGGTGTAGATAAATACAATACAATGTATAGAGAGATAATGACGGGTTATCCTTATGAATTAGACAATCCAATTGCAGGTAAAACAGGAACAACTCAAAATCAAAGTGATGGTTGGTTTATGGGTATGGTGCCAAATTTAGTTACAGGAGTTTGGGTTGGAGCTGAAGATAGATCTGTACATTTTAGATCTATTACCTATGGTCAAGGTGCGTCTATGGCATTACCAATATGGGGTTTATATATGAAAGCTTGCTATGAAGATGAAACTTTAGATATTTCAAAAGATGAATTTGAAAAACCTTCAAACTTAACCATTAATATTGATTGTGATGTTAAAGGAGAAGGCGATCTTGGTGGCAACGAAGACCCAGAAGGGGTTATTGACTTCGATTTCTAATAATCTGCAATAGTCACACCCTTATTTTATGACTATATATTATAAAGTAAGAGCATAGTTTTGTATTTTTCAGAAGCAAAATTTCTTTATATATGATTAATAAAAAAGTGGACAATATTACAGAGGCGCTAAAAGGTGTTAGTGATAATATGACCTTTATGTTTGGCGGTTTTGGATTATCTGGAATTCCAGAAAATGCCATTGCAGAACTTGTAAAACGCAAAGTAAAAGGTTTAACCTGTATTTCTAATAATGCAGGAGTCGATGATTTTGGTTTAGGTTTATTACTACATCAAAAACAAATCAAAAAAATGATTTCCTCTTATGTAGGCGAAAATGATGAGTTTGAACGTCAAATGCTTTCAGGTGAGTTAGATGTTGAGTTAATACCTCAAGGAACATTAGCTGAGCGCGCTAGAGCAGCACAGGCAGGTTTTCCTGCGTTTTATACTCCAGCGGGTTACGGAACAGAAGTTGCAGAAGGTAAAGAAACAAGAGAGTTTGATGGTAAAATGTATGTATTAGAGCATGCGTTTAAAGCCGATTTTGCTTTTATAAAAGCATGGAAAGGCGATGCTGCAGGAAACTTAATTTTTAAAGGAACAGCAAGAAATTTTAATCCAAACATGTGTGGAGCAGCTAAAATTACTGTTGTTGAGGTTGAAGAATTAGTTCCAGTAGGTGATTTAGATCCTAATCAAATACATATTCCTGGCATTTTTGTTCAACGTATTTTTCAAGGTGAAACATATGAAAAAAGAATAGAACAATTAACAGTTAGACAAAGAGCATAGTTATGTTAGATAAAAACGGAATAGCAAAACGAATTGCAAAGGAAGTAAAAGACGGTTACTATGTTAATTTAGGAATTGGGATTCCAACATTAGTAGCAAATTTTGTAAGAGACGATATTAATGTCGAATTTCAAAGTGAAAATGGTGTTTTAGGAATGGGACCTTTTCCTTTTGAAGGAGATGAAGATGCAGATATTATTAATGCAGGAAAACAGACCATAACGACTTTGCCTGGAGCTTCATTTTTTGATTCAGCAACAAGTTTTGCGATGATTAGAGGTCAACATGTTGATTTAACAATACTTGGATCGATGGAAGTGTCAGAAAAAGGCGATATAGCTAATTGGAAAATTCCAGGTAAAATGGTTAAAGGTATGGGAGGTGCTATGGATTTAGTTGCTAGCGCAGAAAATATTATCGTTGCCATGATGCATACTAATAGAGCAGGTGAATCTAAGTTATTGAAAGAGTGTTCTTTACCTTTAACTGGAGTTGCCTGTGTAAAGAAAATAGTAACAAACTTGGCTGTTATAGAAGTAACACCAAAAGGATTTAAACTTTTAGAACGCGCACCAGGTGTTTCTGTAGAAGAGATAAAAAAAGCAACAGAAGGAGAATTGATTATTGAAGGAGATATTCCCGAAATGGAATTATAAAAATAGCTTACATAATAAATTTAAAACCGCTAATGTATAGCGGTTTTTTTGTGCGAAAAATAACAATAAAATATGTTAAATGTTAAAATTAAGTGTATTTCAACGATTAATTATGTGTTTTAGCTGATTTAATAAAAATAAATTACATATTGCAGTCCCAAACAAAATGAATTAAATTAACCTGATTTACCATAAACTTAATTTACCTTTTTGCCCCAAATCTACCATGAATTACTGCTTATGAAATCAAAACCAAATCTACCAGAACCTACTTTAAATGAAAACGATGAGTTTTCAGTATTAGAAAACACTTTTGAGTTAGTGTCAAATGTTTTTAAATTAGCAAAAAAAGTATTCATGCTATAATCCTTTTGGAATAGCATGAATTAACTTTTTTGTGTAAGCTTTTTTTGGTGAAGCGTAAATTATATCTGCATCACCAATTTCTTCAATTTTTCCTTTATTCATTACTAATAGTTGATCTGACATATATTTTACAACCGCCAAATCGTGCGAAATAAATATATAAGTAAATCCAAATTGCTCTTTTAAATCATTCAGCAAGTTTAAAACTTGTGCTTGTACAGAAATGTCTAAAGCAGAAACAGACTCGTCACAAACTATAAGCTGAGGTTCTAATGCAATAGTTCTAGCAATACCTACACGTTGGCGTTGTCCACCAGAAAACTCATGAGGATAGCGATCAAAAGCAGTGGCATCTAACCCTACTTTGTTTAAAATGTCAATTACCTTTTCTTTACGTGCTTCATGGGAAATTCCAATATTATGAACCGTCATAGGTTCTAAAATAGCGTTACCAACAGTTAAACGAGGGTTTAAAGAGGCAAAGGGATCCTGAAATATAATCTGAATATCTTTTCGCAAGGCTCGCATTTCAGAAGTACTTAAATTAGTGATATCCTTGCCTTTGTATAAAATTCTTCCAGCTGTGGCTTTGTCTAATTGTAGTATGGCATTTCCTAAAGTAGATTTTCCACAACCAGATTCTCCAACTAAGCCTAAGGTTTCACCTGTATATACCTTAAAGCTTACGCCATCAACAGCGTTAAACGGTTGGTTTTTAGAAAACCATCCTGTTTTTGAGAGGTACGTTTTTTCTACGTCAATGACTTCCAATAGCGGTTGTTGTGCATATAGCTTTTTATGATTTTTTATGCGATCTGCTTCAGAAATAATAGTAGTATTCACATTATCTGTCATAAAATCAGAAATGGTAGGTAGTTGTTTTAACCTAAAATCTGTTGAAGGTCTTGCTGCAATTAATGCTTTTGTATAAGTGTGTTTTGGTAAATGAAAAATGTCTTTAGTCGTTCCTTGTTCTACAATTTGGCCTTGATACATCACTAAAACACGATCTGCCAATTCAGAAACCAAGGATAAATCATGCGAAATAAATAAGACACTCATTTCTGTTTCTGTTTGGATGTCTTTTAAAAGCTCTAAAATCTCTTTTTGAACGGTTACATCCAATGCTGTTGTTGGTTCGTCTGCAATGAGTAATTTAGGTTTACAGGCAATAGCCATAGCAATCATGACGCGTTGTTTTTGTCCACCAGAAATTTCATGTGGATAAGCCTTTAAAATTCGCTCTGGATTGGGAAGTTTTACTTTTTCAAAGAGGTTTATAACTTCAGATGTTAGTTCTGTAGCTGATAATTTAAAGTGTTGTTTTAAGATTTCTTCAACTTGTTTCCCGCAACGCATCGATGGATTTAAAGAACTCATAGGTTCTTGAAAAATCATCGCAATGTCTTTTCCTCTTAGGGCTTGAAATTCTTTTTCAGGCAAACCAACGAGATCTTTATCCTTAAATAAGATAGAGCCAGAGGTAATTTTGGAAATCTGTTTGGGTAATAAACCCATTAGAGCTAATGACGAAATGGACTTGCCAGAACCAGATTCTCCAACAACAGCTACAATTTCATTTGCTTTTATATCAAATGAAATGTTTTTTATAATTTGTTTTTCAACCTTGTCTTTATAAAAAGAAATATGTAGTTGTTTAACGCTAATTAAATTTGCCATAAATAAAGTTTCAATCTAATGCGCTAAATTACACATGTTTTATTTCATTATCGTGAAGTAATTCGTCTCCTCGCAATCTTAAGAAAATTTGAGCTACAGCAATGGTGTCTTTTTCACAATAAATGATAATACGATCTATTTCTTTCTCTTTATAATAGACACGATATACTTCACTACCATCTATGTCATCTTTTGGTGAAGGAATGCCTAAAACGTTGGTTAATAGTTTTAAAGAGGTATAGGTTTTATAATCTCCAAATTTCCATAATTCTAACGTATCGAGATGTGGTACTTCCCATGGTTTTTTACCGAAAAGATTCAATTTGTATGGTAATTCTATGTTGTGGATAATCATACGTCTTGCAATGTATGGAAAGTCAAATTCCTTACCGTTATGGGCACAAAGTAAATGCTTATTAGAACTGAAATGTGAAATCAGTAAATTTTTAAAATCCTTTAAAATCTTGACTTCATCACCGTAAAACGATGTGACTCTAAAGCTTCGAGATTCGCCTTGCATTTTAAAATAGCCGACCGAAATACACACAATTTTACCAAATTCGGCCCAAATACCAGCTCTGTCATAGAATTCTTCTGCCGTAAACTCGTCTTTACGTTGGTAACGTGATTTAGCATCCCAAAGGTCTTGTTTTGTTTTGTCTAAATCAGTGAAGTTTTCTGTTTCAGGAACGGTTTCTATGTCTAAAAATAGAATGTGTTCTAAGTTGAGTTTTGAAATCATAGCTGTTAATTTTCTAAATCTCAAAAGATTTAAAAAGCTTTAGAGATTTTAATTCTAAAAATCTATTTCTTCATCATCGCATAAGCTTCATCAATATAAACATAAAAATCCGAAGGGAAAAAATTAACTTTTTCGGGACTCCTATGGTGTCCTAGTCTGATAATGATGACGTTATCTTCAGGAATTGTAATTACATATTGCCCTAAAATACCAATCATTGCAAAGGTGTGTTTGTTATTATAATCACTAACCCAAAAGCCATAACCATAAGGCTGACCTTTAAACCTAGATTGGGTTGACTTGGCAACAAAAGTAGAATCAAGGAGCTGTTTGCCATTCCATTTTCCATGGTCTTTATAAAGCTTTCCAAAACGCGCAAAATCGCGAGCATTACTAGAGATACAGCAAAAGGCTTTTGCTAGTTTATTTTCATCATCATCTAATTGCCATAACGCATCGTTTTCGGCTCCTAAAGGTTGCCAAAAACTTTCAGAGAGATAGTCTGCTAATTGTTTTCCGGTGGCTTCTTTAATGACCATACCTAGTAATTGAGTGCTGCCACTTAAATATTCAAATTCTTTACCAGGTGTTTTTACGACTTTCTGATTTAAAATAGTTTCAGCCAAATCATCATCATAATTTGCTCTTGCTGTAATAGAAAATGGACTTGTATAAGATTCTACCCAATCTAAACCAGAAGACATAGACGATAAGTCTCCAACTGTAGTTTTTGTATCTTTAAATTGCGGATAAAAATCACTAATGGGTTGATCTAAATTTTTTATATAACCCTCCATAATAGCCTTACCAAGTAATGCTGAGGTGATGCTTTTGGCCATTGAAAAAGAATTGGTTTTAGAGTCTTTACTGTAACCTTCTGCATACTGTTCGTAAAAAATGCTATCATTTTTTATAATTAAATATGCAATTGTACCGTACTTATCATTTATGGCTGTTAACTCGTCTGTAGCTGTCACAGCATTGTAATTTTTGTGTAAGGGCCAAGCATCAGTTTGGGGGCCTTTCTTAATTGTATCATTTTCAAAATAAGGGTAATCGTCAATAAAGGCTGAAGAATGACCAGTAAAATAGACAACGCGAACTCCTTTTAAAATATAATCATAATCAAAAAAATAAGCAGTAATAACGAGTGCGACAATAATTCCGATAAGCCATTTTAGTAGTTTTTTAATGAATTTCATGTGTTCTTACTTATTGGTTTTTACTTGTCATAGGCTATGTGCTATGTATGACTTGGTTGTTTGATACGTTTGTAGAACGCTTATTTTGTAAAAGCGGATTAAAAAAATAAATATAGTAAAATTCTGACTAAAAAAGGGACTGTTGTTTGTGCTCACTTTCGTGATTAAGCAACCATTGTTTTCTGTGTAACCCACCAGCGTAACCTGTTAAACTTCCGTCACTTCCAATGACTCTGTGGCAAGGTATAATAATCCAAAGTGGATTTTTGCTGTTGGCACTTGCGACTGCTCTTATAGCTTTTATATCTCCTAATTGTTTAGATAATTGTAAATACGACATGGTTTTGCCAAATGGAATGGTTTCAAGAGCTCTCCATACTTTTTTCTGAAACGCAGTACCTTCAGGGTTTAATTTTAAGTCGAAAGTTTTTCGGGTTTCGTTGAAGTATGCTTTAAGCTGAATTACACCATCTAATAAGGGTTCAGGAATAGTGTCAGATAGTTGTTCTTGTGTGTCTAAAATTGAAACAGAGGTTAAACCATTTTCATTTCCGCTAATTTTGGCATGTCCAAGTGGAGTGTCAATATAGCAGATTTGTAGAGGTAGCTGTTCCAAAAGAAGGTTTAGTTTTCTGGATTATCATTATCAATGATACCCAATCGTTTTGCTCTAGATTCCCAGCTTCGTCTTGCTAAAAGTTGTAAGTCGGATACATTATCGCTTTCATCCATAATTTCTAAGCCAAGTAATGTTTCAATAACATCTTCCATAGTTACTAAACCACTTACCGAACCGTATTCATCTACAACTAAGGCTAGGTGGTTTCTACTTTCTACCAACTGTTCAAATAAAGTTGGAATAGGTAAACTACGATTTACAATAATAATACTTCGTTTAATATCAGATAATAATTTTGAACCATTACCTAGTGCCATTTCTTTAAAAACTTCAGCTTTTAAAACCAAACCTGTAATATTATCTGCATCATTAGTAAATACAGGAATTCTTGAAAATCTAACATTAGAGTTTGCATTAAAAAAGGCTTCAATAGTCATGCTTTCGTCTTCCGTTTTCATTACTGTACGAGGTGTCATAACATCTTTAGCTTGTACCTCTTTAAAGCTCAATAAGTTTTTAATGACTTTACTTTCGTTTTCTTCAAAAACACCTTCTTCTTGTGCAATCTCTGCCATAGCAGCAAAACTCTCTCTGCTTAAAACACTACCATGACCTTTACCGCCAATTAATTTTGTAGTGAGTTGAAGTACCCATAAAATACCAGTGTATTTTAATGGAAATATTAAAATGTTTAAAGCTTTTGATGTAAAGTTTGCTAATTGTCTCCAAAATGTGGCTCCAATGGTTTTAGGAATAATTTCTGAAGCGACTAAAATAAGAATAGTCATTATTGTAGAAACAACAGCAACCATAATGTCCTCAGTGAATTCGAATCCTAAAATGCTTCGTTTAGTAGAGCCATAAAGCTCAACATAAGCCACTTTTGCTTGCACACCAACTAAAATTGCGCCAACAGTGTGGGCAATGGTATTTAGTGTAAGTATAGCGATGAGTGGACGATCGACATCTTTTTTTAATTCTTCTAATTCTGTAGCATAAGTTTTTCCTTCTTTCTTTTTTATATTAATAAAAGTAGGAGTAATGCTTAAAAGTACAGCCTCTAAAATAGAGCATAAAAATGAAAAAAAGATAGAGATGACAGCGTAAAAAATGAGTAAGCCCATTAATGTTTTGTAGTTTTTATAAATACAAAGTTACGAAATGAATACTAATTACAACCTAGCTATTTTTTTAGTTATTACTAAGTTATAAGGAATACGAAATAAAAAGGGATATTAAAACATTTTGTAAATTAGACCTATGAGAACTATTATATTAATATTTGTTTTATTAGGGTGCTATAGTTTGTCTGCACAAATAAAAGGAAAGGTAACCTATAGTCTAGAGACTATAAAAGATAGTGTAGAAGAGCCGTTTCAAAATCGTAAAAATACAGAGGCCAAAAATGAAGCCTTATTGATGATGAAAGAATCGCAACCGGTTGAAGGCTATTTAGTGTTTAATGATAGTATCGCTATTTATAATGTGGAGCCAAAGATTGATATTCCGGGATGGAATAACAGTGGTGACGGACTTAGCATAACCCGAAGTAATATAAACCTTACTTGGTTTATGGCTGGAGGGAGTTCTATATATTACAATGACAGGAGTCGTAATTATAGCATTACTCAAAATACTATAATGGGGCCTACAAAAAGAGTAATTCAAAAACCAAAAGACTGGGTAATTACTAAAGAGACCAAACAAATAGACGGCTATACATGTTATTTGGCAACTATAGAGAAACGCAATAATAAAAAAGTAAAGGCGTGGTTTGCTCCTGAGATTCCGGTTAAACATGGTCCAAGAGGTTTTAACGGTTTGCCTGGCTTAATCCTAGAAATAGAAGATGTAGCGCTGTTATGGACTGTAATTAAAATTGATATTGACCACCCTGAAGCGGATGATATAATTGAGCCTACAGAAGGCGAACTGTTAACTCAAGAAGAATTTATTAGGTTTAGCGGTAATCCTTTTGGAGATAATTAAAGAACAATTAAAATGATATAGAAAGTAAAAAGTTAACTTTCTAAAATAATACGTGTATTTGGCACACCATATTGCGATATACGTTCCAATAAGGTTATTAAATCTTTGTTGCTTTTAAAATAAGCCAAAATGCAAAGACTGTCTTCACCTGTAATGCGATCACATCGTTGTACTTCGTCTAAGTATTTAATTTGATTGTAGGCTGTTCTTATAGTACTAGATTGATGGATTTTTAGATTGATATAAGCTTTAACATTCACTCCAAGTTTTTCATGATTAAGATGAAGCGAATAGCCTAAGATAATACCTTTTTCTTCCAATTGTTTGACGCGTTTTCCAACAGCAGGCGCAGATAAATCTACAGATTTTCCGATAGTTGCAAAGGACTCACGTGCGTTTGCACTGAGCATTTTTATGATTTTTTCGTCAATGTCGTCCATTTTTAGTTTCGAAATCAATTTATTGGTTATTCGATTGATTCGAAACTAAAAATAGTAAAATTAATTTGATTAATAATTGATATTTATTAATCGTTAAGTAGTTTAACCACATCTTTAGCGAAATAGGAAGCAATAATATCAGCACCAGCACGCTTAAAAGCCATTGTGGTTTCTAGCATCACTTGGTCGTGATTAAGCCAACCTTTTTCTGCTGCTGCTTTTATCATGGCGTATTCGCCTGAGACTTGATAAACTGCCACAGGCACATCGACTTCATTTTTAATATCTCTTAAAATATCAAGATATGAAAGGCCTGGTTTAACCATAACAATATCGGCACCTTCCTCAATATCTATTAAAGTTTCCCTAACCGCTTCTATTCGGTTACCAAAATCCATTTGGTAGGTTTTTTTGTCTTTTGGTACATCTACTAAATCCACAGGTGCAGAATCAAGAGCATCGCGAAAAGGGCCATAAAACGAAGACGCGTATTTAGCAGTATAAGCCATAATACCCGTGTTTTTATAGCCTTCTTGTTCTAATAATTGGCGAATTTGTAACGTTCTTCCATCGTTCATATCGCTAGGTGCTACAAAATCAGAACCCGCTTGAGCGTGTGTTAAGGCCATTTTTGCTAGCACTTCGGCCGATTCGTCATTAATAATCATCCCGTTTTGTACAATACCATCATGACCAACAGAAGAATAAGGGTCTAGGGCAACATCTGTCATCACTATCATATCCGGACAAGCATTTTTTACCGTTTTAATAGCGCGTTGCATCAATCCATTAGGGTTTAATGCCTCTGTACCTTTATTATCTTTTAAATTATCCGGAACTTTTACAAAGAGTAACACCGCTTTTAAACCTAAGTTCCATAATTCTTTGACTTCACCTTCAAGTAAATCTAAACTGTACCTAAAATAATTGGGCATAGACGGAATTTCATCTTTTACGCCCTTGCCTTCAACCACAAAAAGTGGTACTAAAAAATCATTTGGTGTAATGTAGTTTTCTCTAACTAAACTTCTAATAGCCGCGTTAGTTCTTAGTCTTCTATTTCTTCGTAATGGAAACATGATTATATCTTTTAGACCTGTCAGGTTTCTAAAACCTGACAGGTTTTAATGTATGAGGATTATGATTACTTTTATCACCACAAAGTTAACTAATAAAACCCATTTCTGAGTGCTCAAATCCCTAGATGATTTAGAATTTATTTTTCCTTGGAGAAGCTATCAAGCTGAACTTTTAAAGCATTTTAATAGTCATATTGCAGACAATCATTTTCATGTGATTGCACCTCCTGGTTCAGGGAAAACCATCTTAGGATTAGAAATCGTTAGAAAATTAGAAAAGAAAACACTTGTCCTTGCTCCAACATTGACCATAAGAAACCAATGGGAAGACCGCTTACAAAACTTTTTTACCGAAAATTGTGATTTTGAAGCCTATTCATTCGATATTAAAGCGCCAAGCGATATCACGTTTTCTACCTATCAATCGTTACATGCGTTTTATAAAACGTTTGAAGATAAAAACGACTATTATCAATTTTTCAAAAGCCATAATATTGAAACTTTAGTTTTAGACGAAGCCCATCATTTAAAAAATGCGTGGTGGAATTGCTTAATGGATTTAAAACGGAATTCTGAATTTTACATTGTTGCGCTCACAGCAACACCACCTTACGATAGCAGTAGAGCAGAGGTGTCTAAATATTTTACACTTTGTGGCGAGGTGGATGATGAGATAGCGGTTCCAGATTTGGTGCGCGAAGGCGATTTAAGTCCGCATCAAGATTTTGTCTACTTCTCAAAACCCGAAGATTTAGAGATTAATTTTATCGTCGATTACAGACGAGATATAGCCGATTTTAAAGATAAATTATTAAAGGATGAGGTGTTCATTAACTTTCTAATTGAACATCGTTTTTATAAAAATCCGAATTGGCATTTGGATGAACTCTATTCAAATACGGAATACTTTTCGGCCATTCTCATATTTTTATATGCTTGTGGCTTTGAAATTGATCATCAAAAATTAGAAGTTTTAGGTTTTGAAAAACAAGAACTGATTCAGTTTCCTAAGCTCGATTTGCATTGGCTTGGTATTTTGTTTCAGAATATATTAGTTTTAGACAGAGAACAATTAATTGAGCAAGAAAAGTACATTTCAACTTTAGAAAAACAACTAAGACGACTTCATGTTTTTGAACGAAATTCAGTCGATTTTATTGGAGAACAACTGCTTTACAAATCCTTATCTAACAGTCCAAGTAAATTAAAAAGCATCGTTAGTATTGTTAAGGCAGAACGCGAAAGCTTAAAACGAGATTTAAGATGCGTGATTCTAACAGATTACATTCGAAAAGAATTTTTAAATATTAAAACTGAAGAAATAGAAGACATCGATAAAATTGGTGTGCTTCCTATTTTTCAATATGTTCGTTATTATTGTAATAGGCCTGAAGAATTAGCGGTACTTTCTGGCAGTATTGTTATTATTCATCAATCCATTTTAAGGCATTTTGAAACGATTGCTTCTTTAGATGATTTTTCCTTTTCGTCCTTACAAATAGATGAATCCTTTTTATTGGTAACTTCAAAAGGAAAACCGAAAAATTCTATCGTTAGCATTCTCACCCAACTTTTTGAAGCAGGTTATATTAGAGTTTTAGTCGGTACAAAATCCTTATTAGGCGAAGGTTGGGATGCTCCATCTATTAACAGTTTAATTCTAGCGTCTTTTATAGGATCTTTTGTGTCTTCTAATCAAATGCGAGGAAGAGCAATCAGAAAAGATGCCAATGCACCCAACAAAACCGGAAACATTTGGCATTTGGCCTGCGTGGACCCAACAGATTTAGATGGCGGAAGAGAAGTAGATACTTTAAAGCGACGCTTTGAAGCTTTTGTAGGTGTAACCAACAGTACGATTCCGTTTATTTCAAATGGTTTTGAACGTTTAAATATTCCTGATGAGATTCCGGTGGAACAGATTGATACTTTAAATGAATCGACCTTAAATGTTGCAACCAAACGTATATTAACGACTGAAAAATGGAATAATGCCATCGGAAAAGGCACAAAGCTAACCAAGGAAGTCAAGGTTTTACATCAAGGCAAACGCCCTTATAAACGCCAACAGCAAATCTATTATTTTGATGTGCTTCGCTTTTTTATAGTCGAATTGTTATTTACCATGATGCTGTTTTATGTGGAGTTTGTTGCTCAAAGTTTTCATCTCATCTTACAGCGTGGTGTTTTTTATTTTATATATGCGCTTTTAGCGGCCTTTATAGGTGTGTTTGGCTATAAACTGTGGAAAGCTGCAAAACTCTACATTCGTCAT
This sequence comes from Winogradskyella damuponensis, assembly GCF_039538385.1. Taxonomy (NCBI): domain Bacteria; kingdom Pseudomonadati; phylum Bacteroidota; class Flavobacteriia; order Flavobacteriales; family Flavobacteriaceae; genus Winogradskyella; species Winogradskyella damuponensis. The sequence goes on from NZ_BAABCB010000028.1 coordinate 269,413, forward strand.
GGTTATTTGTATAAGAAAATTGGAAAAATGGGATTAGCCATTTTAGATACTTTAGATGAATTGGGTTATATCACTTCGGGTAGAGCTAGTATAAACGTGAATTCTTATGTATTAGGAAAAGGCGATGTGGTTTGTAATTTGGTTGGTGCTAATGCGCTTGAAAATTCGCTATTCGCAAAAGCGTTGACTGAGCTTTTAGAACCTATAGAATCGCCAAGATATTTAATTGTAAAGACGAATTTTTTCAGAAAGCGATTAGATGTTGAAAATTTCTATCCAGTTCCGGAATTGTTTGGTGATAAAAAGGAGAATGCCTTAGTGTTTCAAAAACATTGGAAACATTATTTAGGGCAAAGCAAATTGGTTTTTACACGAAGTGTTGAAGGCCGAAAACTGCTTTTAAAAGCGCGATTGTTTCATGTGTATAATGCTTTTAAGGAAGTAACCAAAGAGGTTATGGTTTGGAAGTGATAAGTTAGACCTGCAAGGTTTTTAAAACCTGCTAGGTCAGGTTTGAGGTTTTTGCTATCGACTCAAGCCTAAGTAAAACCATTGCTCATTCTCTTTTACAAAAGCTGATTTTTCATGAATAACATCTACGTTTCCATTTTCAAAAAAGTAAGCATTAAAGGTTACCGTGCCTTCTGTATCGTTCTCAGTTCCTTTTGTGGTTTCTAAAACCTCAAGTCGTATCCATTGAACAGATTTTGCCCATTTTACAATCGCTTTTTTCTCTTTTGTTGGTCGTGTAGAGCTGTGATGCGTTGCCATTAAATAATCGCCATCCGCTAAAACAAAAGCGCTATAGCGCGAACGCATCAGTTGCTCAGCGGTTTCTGTTTTTCCGTTGTTGCTATGGAATATTTCGCAGCAGTCCTGGTAGGTTTTGGTATTTCCGCAATGGCAATTCATTGTTGCTATTTTTTAGAGACCTGCTAGGTTTGAAAAACCTGCTAGGTCAAACAGTAAACTAGACAGGTCTATTCCATTTAAATTATACCCAATCTACAGGGTTTTGTAACACTTTAATTAGTTTTTCTTCCTCGCTTCCTGCTTCAGGGGTGTGGTCGTATACCCATTGTACATGTGGTGGTAAACTCATTAGGATACTTTCTATACGTCCGTTAGTTTTTAATCCGAATAAGGTGCCTTTATCGTGTACGAGATTGAATTCTACGTAACGTCCTCTTCTAATTTCTTGCCAGTCACGTTGCGCTTTGGTGTAGTCTAAATCTTTTCGTTTTTCAACGATTGGTACATAAGCTTCTAAGAAACTATCGCCAACTTCGGTTACAAAATCGTACCAGTTTTGCATACTCATATTGTCGGTAGCTTTGCAATAATCAAAGAATAAACCGCCAATACCACGACCTTCATTACGGTGTGCGTTATAAAAATATTCATCGCAACGCGCTTTGTATTTAGCATAAAACTCTGGGTTGTGTTTGTCGCAAGCCGTTTTACAGGTTTGATGGAAGTGTTTCGCATCGTCTTCAAACAAATAGTAAGGCGTTAAATCTTGTCCACCACCAAACCATTGGTCTACAATATTTCCTTCGTTATCATACATTTCAAAATAGCGCCAGTTGGCGTGTACGGTTGGTACCATTGGATTTTTAGGATGTAAGACTAAGCTTAATCCACAAGCAAAAAAATCGGCATCCTCTACACCAAAATATTTCTGCATGCTGTCTGGTAACTTACCGTGAACACCAGAAATATTCACACCTCCTTTTTCAAAAACAGCACCATTTTCAATAACGCGTGTTCTTCCTCCGCCTCCTTCTGGTCGGTCCCAAAGGTCTTCTTGGAATTTAGCCTTGCCGTCTACTTCCTCTAGTTTAGAGGTAATAGTGTCTTGTAATTGGTGTATGTATTTGAAGAATTGGTCTTTCATTGAAGACCTAGCGGGTTTTTCAAACCCAGCAGGTCTAGAATCATCGTATTCCATATTTAATTCGTTCGGTGTATTATTGTTATGTGTTATATTGAAGTTCTTTAAGTCATCAAAAAGCCCAATAATATATGGCTTTTTCTCGCTAATTAATGTAGTATTTTCAGTACTGTATAATTTAAAAGAGGAAAACTCATAAGATTTGAAATCTTCAACAATATTATGATTTTCTGGATTTCTATGTATGTATAAAATGAGTTGTTTTAAATAATTTTCATCTTTAATGTGCTTTCTTTTAAATGGTCTTTCAAATAAAGCACCTGTTCTATAATTCTGCTTGTTGTAAGCTTTGGTATAGGCATTAAATAAATTTGAAAAAGCTTGATTAACTTCTTTGGTGTCTGTTGTGACTTCAATAGCAAAATGAAAATGATTATTGAGTAAACAGTAAGCTAGAATGTTAACTTTTGGAATTAGGTATTTCTCAACAAGTTTGAGAAAATAAGACATATTGTTGTCGTCTTGAAAAACAGTTTCACTATTGATACCACGATTATAAATATGATAGTAATTGTCTTTTTTTAGTAATTCCATTGTATTACAAATTTAGTCTTGAATTAAGTGTAGGATTGACCTGCTAGGTTTTAAAAACCTGCAAGGTCTTAGCGTGTGTTTTGTTTATTTAACTCATACAATTCCATATCCAAAGGCGATTTTCCAATTGGTGTATACTCATTAGCCAAGGTTTTAATCCATTTGAAATCATTTTTTAAAGCCACTTTTACGCTCGGTAAATTATCTTTATGAGCAATAATCTGAAGTGTTTCTAGACCTAAACTAGTAAAAGCATGTTGAGATAGTTGATTAATAGCTCCAGACATTAAGCCTTGCCCTTCAAAAGGATAACCAATGCAGTAGGCAAATTCTCCTTGTTTTATAGTCCAGTCGAGTTCCTTGATGTAAACAAGTCCTGCGAGTTCTCTGGTTTCAGTATGTTTTAATGTGAATAGAAACGTTTCTTTGTTTTCGAACTGTTTCACCATTTTTTCAACAAAGAGTTGAGATAAGGTTGGGTTTAAATTCTGTTCTAAAGTTTTTGGAAAATATAGTTTTAGTCTATCTGCATTTGCGACACAAAAATCACAAATGTTCCATGCGTCTCTTTCATGAATGGGGGTGATTTTAAAACCATTGAATGCCGTTATCATGCTTTCCATTTTTCTATGTTGGAAAGGTCTTTGTTTAATAGGTTTTCATTCTTTAAAAGCTCAACGGTCTTTAGCGTTGCAGCTGTTACACTTAAGGGTAAAACGATGATAACACCAATAACAGGAATGAATAAAAACAACATGAAAACAATACCATTTCCTATAGCAACACCTCTATATTTTCTTACAAATTGAATACTCTCACGATACTTAAAATGACGTTCTAGCGTATAATCCATATTACCGAATCCGGCATAATATGCTTGTACTAAAAACAATATAACTGTAGATGCAATATTTCCAATTAGCGGAATGAAATTCAATAATAAAATGGGTAGTGTAATTAGTAATTCCTTCCCTAAGTTTCTAACGTTAATACGAATACCTCTCCATAGTTGTTCTTGAAAAGAGGTCGTTCTGTGATTGTGCTTGTCGATGCCTGTTAAGTGTGTTTCAATTTTTTCTGAAACCGGACTCATAAAAGGTGCAGACAAGGCCATAATGATATGTTTATAAAGAATTAAACCAATAGCTACTATCATTATACCACCAATAAAGGTAGAAATGGTAGTAAAGGTTTCTTTGCCCCAATCCCAAACCCATACTTTAGCTATAAAACGCCCCATATTATCAGAAAAACCATAAGCTGATAGTCCAATAATGGTAGCAGTAACAATGCTAATAAGTATAGGAATAGCGAAGTATTTCCAAAGTTTTAATTTTGAAATTAAAGCGAAAGTTCCAGTATAGGCTTGTATACCTTTTAATATGTTATTAATCATATTATTGTTTTTAATTGACGATACTTAAAAGACGTTAAAAGGTGTTTTAAGTTACAATAATAGAGAATTAATCTTACTCCGCTTTGTATTCCTTAACGGCGTCAATAAATGCTTTGGCATTTTCTAATGGAATGTTTGGTAAAATACCATGTCCTAAATTAACGATGTATTTATCTTTCCCGAAGTCGTTAATCATTTGAGTCACCATCTTTTTAATTTCTGCCGGTGGCGAGAATAATCGTGTAGGATCAAAATTACCTTGTAAAGTGATATTCCCTCCGGTGAGGTAACGTGCATTTTTTGCAGAACACGTCCAGTCGATACCTAAAGCAGAAGCTCCAGATTTAGCCATTGTATCTAAGGCAAACCAGCAGCCTTTTCCAAAAGCAATAACAGGTGCATCATCCTTTAAGGCATCAATGATTTGTTGTATATATTGCCAAGAAAATTCTTGATAATCTACAGGAGATAACATGCCTCCCCAAGAATCAAAAACTTGTACAGCATTACAACCCGCTTTTACTTTTTCCTTTAAATAGGCGATGGTTGTATCTGTGATTTTCTGCAGTAAACCATGTGCAGCAATCGGATTTGTAAAACAAAACTCTTTAGCTTTATCAAAGTTTTTAGAGCCTTGACCTTGCACACAATAACATAAAATGGTCCAAGGTGAACCCGCAAAACCAATTAACGGAATGTCGTCATTTAGCTTTTCTTTGGTCGCTTTTATAGCCTCGTAAACATAGTTTAAAGCCTCTTTTACATCAGGAACAATGACGTTATCGACGTCTTTTTGAGAGCGAATAGGATTTGGTAAGTAAGGCCCAAAATTAGGCTTCATTTGTACCTCAATATTCATCGCTTGTGGAATCACTAAAATATCTGAAAACAGAATTGCAGCATCCATTCCGTATCTACGAATAGGTTGTACCGTAATTTCACTTGCTAATTCTGGTGTTTGACAACGTGTAAAGAAATCATATTTCGCTTTGATTTCCATAAACTCAGGTAAGTATCTGCCCGCTTGACGCATCATCCAAACTGGTGGACGTTCTACAGTTTCTCCTTTTAATGCTCTTAAAAATAAATCGTTCTTTATCATGTTTCTGTTATTCCTGTAAAAACAGGAATCTATTTTTTAATTATTTTTTCAAAAAACACCCCTAAAGTCCCCTCAAGGGGACAATTTACAGATTTAAAATTGAGTAAATTGATAATATTATGTTCATTTTGAAAATAAGATTTTTATCATAAACCTCTAAAGTTTCATAGAACAATTGTCCCCTTGAGGGGACTTTAGGGGTGTAATACTATTTGTAAAATTCATTCACCAATTCAACAACACTCTCAACCAAAGGAACTTTAGCAACTCTCACCTCTTTAAAGTACTTTTTAGCTTCAGTAGCCGTTGTTTCTCCAATACAAAATGCAATACCTTTAGCTTCATTTAGTTGTAAAAAACTTTGAACCGTTGATGGGCTATAAAACATGACGCCATCTAAGTCTCCTTCAAGTTTCTTAGCATCAAGCTTAGTTTCGTATGCTTCAACTTCGTTGACTTTGATGTTGTGTTTAGATAAAATATCAGGTATAGTGTCTAATCTTAAATTACTACAGAAATAGGTCACTTCGGTACCATCCATGTATTCAGCCATGTGTTCGGCTAAATCTTTAGCGTACTGCTCGTAATGTTTTACTTTTCCGATACGTTTTTCAACCATTCGCTTTGTCTTTCGACCTACACAATAAATATTTTTGAATTGTAATTCTACAGGTGAAAAATTAGTAAGTAAAGAATCTACAGTATTCTGACTTGTAATGATAACGTTCTCAATTTCATTACGGACGATAGTTTTATTTAATCGGTTAGGATTAATTTTAATATCATCATTACTTTCAGCAACCACTGCTTCATGAAACTTGGCTAGCTGATCGTTGGTTAGTTTTTTTGTGGAATAGATATTAGTGATTTTGTCACCTTGCGTTAATTCGTCAATTAAAACTTTACCACCTTTTCCAATGATATAATTGGCACAGAATTCTGCTACCTCTTCATGTTTGCCTAGAGGTACCACTTTAGTAACTTCTATTTTTTTAGTACCGTCTTTACTTAAAAGAACACCTTTAAAGTTAACCTCTTCTTCTTTATTTATATAACAAATCGCTCCAATTGGTGCAGTACAACCTCCTTCTAAGCGATTTAGAAATTCGCGCTCAATAGACGTACAAATTTGTGTTTCTTCGTGATTAATTTCTGCACAGATTGCTCTAGTGTCCTCGTCAGCTTCTAAAGCCGTAATCATAATAGCTCCTTGTGCTGGTGCTGGAACCATCCAGTGTAGATTAATTGAGTTTTCGGGTGTAATGTTTAAACGGCCTAAACCAGCACCTGCAAAAATAGCAGCATCCCAATCTTCGTTTTTTTCTAACTTTTCTAGTCTTGAATTTACATTTCCACGCAAACCAACAATGGTGTGTGTGGGGTAGCGGTTTAACCATTGTGCTCGTCGCCTTAAACTTCCTGTGGCTATAATGGCATCTTTAGCAGATAAAAACTCTTCATTGTCTTTAAAAACTAAGGTGTCATTAATGTTTCCACGTTTTAGAACTGCCGCTTGAATTATGCCTTTTGGTAGAACTGTTGGGACATCTTTTAGTGAATGTACCGCAATATCAATACTCCCATTTAACATGGCAATATCTAAGGTTTTAGTGAAAATTCCGGTAATTCCAAGTTCGTACAAGGGTTTATCGAGTACTAAATCTCCGGTTGATTTTACTGGGACAAGGACGGTTTTATGACCTAAATGCTCAAGTTGTGATTGAACGGTTTTTGCTTGCCACATAGCGAGCTGGCTGTCGCGTGTGCCAATGCGAATTATTTTAGACATTATTGGTAGTTTCTAACTGAAATATTTTTTTGATAAGCTCTATACTTTCATCTGAAGTGTTACTGTCTTCTCTAAGATGGTGTGCAAATTGATTGGTAATTTTTTGAATGATATTATTACTAATTAATTCTGCTTGATCTTCATTAAAATCAGCAATTTTCTTGCGTTGTGTATTAAGTTCAGAGTTTTTAAAATCTGTTAACTTATGTTTTATAGCTTGAATGGTTGGGACAAACTTTAAAGTGTCTAACCAAGCATTGAATTCTGATGTGATTTCTAAGATTATGGCCTCAGCATCTGGAATAAACGCTTTACGATTTTCTAAAGTATCATCTGTAATTTTAGCTAAATCATCCATATGTATTAGTGTGATGTTAGCATGCTCTCTAATGTCTTCGTTTACATTTTTAGGAATCGAAAGGTCTAAAACTAATAGTGGTTTTTCAGTAGAAATTAGGCTTTTATAAACCGTAGGGTTTTGTGCTCCTGTTGCTACAATAACAATGTCTGAAGTATTAATTTCATCTTCTAGTTTCTCGTAATCTTTAACGATGAGGTTAAATTTACCAGCAACTTCTTCAGCTTTATCTTTAGTTCTGTTTATTAAAGTGATATGAGAATTTTTGGTGTGTTTTACCAAGTTTTCACAAGTGTTTCTTCCTATTTTTCCAGTTCCGAAGAGTAAAATGTTTTTTTCAGAAATGTTCTCAACATTCTTCATTATGTATTGAACTGAGGCAAAAGAGACTGAAGTGGCACCAGATGATAATTGCGTTTCGTTTTTAATGCGTTTGCTTGCTTGAATCACAGAATTCACTAAACGCTCGGTAAATGAATTTAATAATCCAACTTTTTTTGAAGCTCTCGCTCCAGCTTTAAGTTGAAAGATAATTTCAAAATCACCTAAAATTTGACTATCTAAACCAGAACCTACACGAAACATGTGATTAATGGCTTCTTTGTTTTTATGAACATAAGCGACGTCTTGAAATTCTTCAACGGTCCCTTTTGTGTTATCGCACAATAATTGAATGAGTTGATAAGGGTGTTCTGCAAATCCGTACATTTCTGTTCGGTTGCATGTTGAGATTACTAAAAGACTCTCAATACCGTTTTGTTTGGCCTGCGATAAAACATTTTGCTTAGCAGTATCGCTTAGACTAAAGTGACCACGTATTTCGGCATCTGCTTTTTTATAGCTGAGACCTATAGCGTAAAAATATTTGCTTTTATTATGCATGTGTTGCGTTCGCTCGTTTACCTGACTTTGGAAAGTAACAGCACAAATGTAAATTTGATATTTAAATAAAAACAACGCTAGAAGAACTTAAAGTATCGATTGTGGTTTTTTAGCTTAGTTTTTTACTAAAACATGATAAATATCATATTTTTGTAGTAAAACCAATGGCTTTTTAGCTTTTTGTTTAGAACGAATCTAAATAGGGATGAAATGAATTTAGAAAATACAGGTTTAAAAAGTATCGCTAAAGGTACTTTTGAAGAAACGCGTATTGAAGATGGCTTTTTTGTGCTAACGCATAAAAATGAGAACGATACGGTTGAAATTCTTGAGCGCGAGATTGATAGTAGTTATATTCAGTTTCATTTTTGTACTAAAGGAACAGCTGCGTTTATGTTTAATCAAGGGAATTATACCTTGAATATTGATGAAGAAACATCGTTATTACTATATAACCCACAGCGCGATTTGCCCATTCACTTAGAATTAAAACCACATTCTTGGTTGGTCTCTTTAGTGATTTCTATTAAAAAATTCCATGGCTTATTTTCTGAAGATGCGAATTATGTTACCTTTTTAACAGATGATAATAAGGGGAAGAAGTATTATAAGGATGGAAAAATATCTCCATCCATGGCGGTTGTTTTAAATCAGTTGATTAGTTTTAATCTTAATAATTCTATTAAGTCTTTATATTTTAAAGGTAAAGCTTACGAATTAATAAGCTTGTTTTTTAACAGAAGTGAGGATGCCGATATTGAACAATGTCCGTTTTTAGTGGATGAGGTTAATGTAGCTAAACTTAAAAAAGCTAAAGATATTATGATCGCTAATATGGCAGAACCGCCAACCTTACAAGAGTTAGCAGACGACATAGATTTAAGCTTAAAAAAATTAAAAGAAGGGTTTAAACAAATTTATGGTGACTCGGTTTTTAGTTTTCTATTTGATTACAAAATGGAAGTCGCACGTAAACTCTTAGAATCTGGTGATTATAATGTCAATGAAGTTGGACTAAAAGTGGGGTACAGCACAGGAAGCCATTTTATTGCGGCTTTTAAGAAGAAATTTGGGACGACGCCTAAGAAGTATATTCAGGCTTCAACATAACAATTGAAGCCTTTTTATAAATTACTGTTTTGTAAAAGTTAAAAATGTATCTATAGGAAAAGGAAATGTTACAGGTGCGGTACACTCATTAGAGTTAATAATATCATGACCTCTATCAAAATGAAAAATCATTTCATTTCCTAATACATTATCATTATCTATATATATGATTACATCACCAAATTGCCCACATTTAGAATTTGAGCCAAAATAAGATACTAAATAAGTTTCATTATCACTAAGGAAGAACCATCCTTTCATAATTGAGGGACTCTTATTTGGTAAGATAGTGGTATCATCTAGCACTACACCATTATTATCTGTGATCTTATGCTTAATTAATAAAATATCGTTTGGGATATCAACAAGCATACTCTCAAATTTTGTAATGGTTAACTCATAATGTTTGCTGTTATAGTCTAGTGTCCAAACGCCTAAAAACTCATCGAGTGTATTATTAATGTCTTTTACCCCAGTAACATGGTCTGGTAGGCCTTCATCTTCGCTTAAAAAATAGGTGTTTGCTTCTTCTAAAGAGATT
>NZ_BAABCB010000029.1:0-105782 GCF_039538385.1 Winogradskyella damuponensis
GTACTAAAGAACAACATGCCGAAAACAGACGTTCAGAGTTCCTTATTGTAAGTGGTGCTCCAATGACCGAATAAAAAAACATTAACTGAAGCGCAGAAATTAAATCTTAAGTTTTTGCATCTAATTGAGGTTATATTAATAGCTATATCTCTGCGCTTCTTTATAAAAAAGAAAACTAATTACACCGTATTTAATTAAATACATCATAAACAGTTTATTGTGAAAAAGACGTTATCTCCTAATACTATTATTCACCAAGATTCATTAAAATTTGAATTAATAGAGTTCTGCAAAAAAAACCAACTATTAACTTATGGTAGCAAAATAGAATTGGAAAAAAGAATAACAGCTTTTTTAAATGGACAAATAGAAAAAGACAAAAGCATACCTTCTCTTAAATGCAAAAGAAGAATTATAAAAAAAGTTATCTAAAATGTAATTTGTATCGGTTTTCAATGCAAAATAACTAAACCTAAAGAATTAACCTGCATTTTATAGTTCGCATTTATATTTCTACAATACTACACTAGCCTATTAAGGTTAATATCAATTCTATAAAACAATAGAGAATAGCACACATTAGAAAAACAAAACACACTTACAAAATCATTGTAAAAAAATGCTCAAAAAGAGAGCATTCTGTTTTTAGTTTCGTGCTTTAATCTTTAAAATTTGCAATACCTTCTTTTAACCAAGCATTATAATCATCAATATTTGGAGTATAAGCAACCGGTTCGTTTAGGTTTTCTTCATTATGATCCATCAACACATAATAAGGCTGCGTATTGGTTTTGTATTTAATAGTTTGCATTTCGCTCCATAGCTGTCCTTTATTTCTCAGTTTTTTACCTGGTCTTAATTTTGAATCTGGAGCTTCCCCTTCAGGAAAATCTATTTGTTCATCAACGTATAAAGAGATAAGTACAACTTCGTTTTTAAGCTTAGACAAAACCTTAGGATCTACCCAAACATTTTGCTCCATTTTACGACAGTTGACACAAGCCCAACCTGTAAAATCTAACATCACAGGTTTTCCTACTTTTTTGGCATAAGCTAATCCTGTTTCATAGTCATTAAATGCTAAAATATCATGTGGTGCTAATAAATGGGCTCCTTCAGGAATATCAGTTGAACTTACAGAACCGCCACCTTTAGAATTCCCTACTCCATATGGTGATTCAGAATAATCCAATGGAGGCGGAAAAGCACTTATAATTTTTAAAGGAGCTCCCCAAAGTCCAGGAATCATGTAAATGGTAAACGTTAGCGTTAGTAAACCAAATAATAAGCGTCCTACTGAGATATGCTTTAATGGTGAGTCGTGTGGTAATTGTATTTTCCCAAAAAGGTACAACGACAGTGTTCCAAAAATAGCAATCCATATGGCTATGAATACTTCACGTTCTAAAACATGTAATTGCAATACTAAATCGGCTTGTGACAAGAATTTAAACGCTAGGGCTAATTCTAAAAATCCTAAAACGACTTTCACAGTATTTAACCAGCCTCCTGATTTTGGTAATGAATTTAACCAACCCGGAAAAGCAGCAAATAATGCAAATGGTAATGCGATTGCAGATGAAAAGCCTAACATACCAATAACTGGAGCTATTCCACCTTTAGAAGCTGCTTCCACCAAAATAGTTCCTACTATTGGTCCTGTGCAAGAAAACGACACAATGGCTAAAGCTAAGGCCATAAAAAAGATGCCAACAAGTCCACCTCTATCAGCTTGTCTATCGGCTTTATTTGCCCATGAATTTGGTAATACAATTTCAAAAGCACCTAAAAAAGAAATGGCAAAAACCACTAATAATATAAAGAAAATAAGGTTAAACCAAACATTTGTGGCTAAGGCATTTAAAGCATCCGCCCCAAAAATTGCTGTTATGATTGTACCTAATAAGACATAGATTACAATAATTGATAATCCATAAATAATAGCATTTCTAATTCCTTTAGCTTTAGACTGGCTTTGTTTTATAAAGAAACTTACCGTCATAGGTATCATTGGAAATACGCATGGTGTTAATAATGCGACAAAGCCTGAAAAGAAAGCAATAATAAAAATAGACCATAAACCTTTACTTGACTCGTCGTCTTCTGTCTCAGAAGCTATCATATCTGTTGTTGCTGCAACAGTTTGAGTTAAATCGTATTCTAAATCTATATAGGTTGGCGCTGTACACTGAGTATCATCACAAGACATAAAACCAACCTCTGATACGACTTTAGAAATTGTAGCGTCTGAAATTTTAATTTTCTGCCTGAATTGCGCCTTATTTTTAAAGTATTTAATCTTCATATCGAAGACCTTGTCTATACTTTCATTCCCTTTTTCTTCGTTGGTAGATCCCACTAAAGTAACACCTTCTTTTAAGGTATAGTCAAAACTTGTTGGAATTGGTCCACCATCAGCAACATTTTGTGAATACAATTTCCATCCTTCATCTATTGTTGCTGTAGAAACCAAAATCAATTCGGAATCATTTATTTTTTCAACAGAAGTACTCCATTTTACGGGCTCTAGGATTCCTTCTAAACTACCCATTGCGTTTGTAGTAGCACCTGTTAAATCCAGAGACATTTCTGCAGAGTTAGCTTCTACAACCTCAGCGTCCTTTAAATTATACTGAAGGTCTATATAGCTTGGCGGCAAACATTTTTCATCGTCGCAGACCATAAACTCAACCTCCCCTTCTACTAAGGACAATTCCTTATTTAAAACTTTAATACGTTGTCTAAATTCTGCTTTACTATCGAAAAATTTAATTTTCATCTGAAAAATAGGATCATCTACTGTCTGACCTTCATCTTCAGAAGTTTTACCAACTAATTCAAAATTTTCATTTTCTGTATATGAAAAACCTGTGGAAATAGGCCCATTGTCGGGTACACTTTGTGAATACAAATGCCACCCAGAATCAATAGTTGCTATAGAAATAAGGTTATATTCTGTATCGGAAATTTTTTCAACTTTGGTTTCCCATTTTACGGGATCAAAAACTTGAGAGAATAAATTAAATGAAAAACAAAATGCAAAAAGGCTAAGTAGTAGTACTTTTTTAATCGTCATAAATAAAGCATTAAAACACAAAAATAATTGAAGTGTTTTTATTAATAATTAACAATCTACTAATTTATAAAAACCTTAGGAATTTCGTTTGTTTTTACAATAAAAAAACCGAACTAGATGTTCGGTTTGTTTGTTTTAAGATTTAACTTCAATCTTTATTTTATCGGAATGCTTCCATTTGGAAATTCCTCCTTCTAAATCGTATATTTTTTCAAAACCAGCATCTTTCATTTTTTTAGCACATTTAGCACTTCTCCCTCCTGACTTACAATACAATATTACGGGTTTCTTTTTATCTAATTTATTAATGTCTTCATCAAAAGTTGGAGACATAAAATCTATATTTTGAGAATTGGCAATATGAATTTGTTCGTGTTCTTTTGGAGTTCGCACATCAACTAATTGAACATCTTCCAACTCTAGAATAGATTCCATTTCTTCAGCCGTTACTAACTTTACTTCAGTAGTATTATCGAGTTTTTTATCTAAACAGCTTACATTAAAAACCATTGCTGTAAAAAGACAACAGATTACAAATACTTTTTTCATAATTATTTGAATTAAAATTAGTCTTTAAAGGCAACATCTCCTTGCCATTCGCTAAATCCTCCAATTAAATTATAAGCGTTATTAAAACCTAATTGATTCATTATTGCACAAGCCTGACCACTTCTACCACCAGATCGACAATACACATAATAGTTTTTAGTTTTATCTAACTCTTCAAGCTCATAAATAAAACCTTGACCTTTATAAATATCTATATGAATAGCATCAGTAATTATACCCATATCAACTTCTTCTTGTGTTCTAACATCTAAAACAACTGAATTATTGTCTTCTTCAAGTTGTTTTTTCCAATCTTCTTGGGATAAATCTGCCATAGTCTTCTTAATTATTAGTGCAAAATTAACATTTCATTGTGATATAGACGTAAAAAAACCCGAAGTGTTACATAACGGGTTCATTTTTTAACATATCTAATCTAAAAAGCACAAGCTCATGTCTATCTAATTACACTTTAATAGTACAACCTATTGCTTTTGTTTCCTTTACTTTAACGTCTTCTCCTTTTAATAAGGCATCAACCGCATTTTCTACATATTTTACTTTTACAGCTTTCGCATCTTGGTAATTATCGTCTATCGCCCCAATATATTTTACTTCGTTACCTGCTGTTGTTTTTTCTAAAATGTAAATATGTGGTGTCTTAGTTGCACCATATTGCGGATAAATTTTCTGACCTTTATCTGTTAAATAAGGAAACGTAAAGCCTTTAGATTTTGCTCTTTCTTGCATTGCTTTCATGTTGTCACCAGGCATAACATCTGTATTGTTTGGCATAATAGCAATAACAGGAAAACCTTTAGAAGCATATTTTTTATTTAAAGCCTCTATTCTATCTTCATAAGCTACAGCATAAGGACATGTGTTACAAGTAAAAGTCACAATAAAGCCTTTTGCATCTTTATAATCTGAAAGAGAAACCATATTGCCATCAATATTCTCTAGATTAAAATCTGTAGCCATATCTCCAACGTTATACCCCTGACCATTTAATTTTGTTGTAACAGCAGATAGTGTAACTAACACTACCATTACCGTTAGTAATTTTAATATCTTCATCTGTTTATTATTTTAAAAATTGTTTGAGTTCGGTTTCTAATTCTTGTTGCGTGAATGATTTTTCGTAAAACTGTCGTTTGTCATTATTGTAAATAATTGTCGCTGGTATTGCACCAGACCATTCTTCTGCTATTGCTGGAATCCATCGGTTTTGATCAACATCATCTAAAGCAACAACCTTAGCTTTTAAATTATTCTTTTCTATAAATGGCTGTAAGGCAGTGTCGTATTTATTTGGAAAATCTAAACTCACCAATAATAGCTCTACACCTTTGTCTTTATACTTTTCATTGACAGCCTCAAAATAAGGCAATTCTTTAATACAAGGTGCACACCAAGTTGCCCAAAAATTTACAATATGAACTTTACCATCCGTTTTATTAAGTAAAGGTGCTAAACCATCATAATCATAAACCTCAAATTGACGATCTGCCTCTAATTGTGCTACATTAGGTACGACCTCAGGTTTTATAATCTCATTTGTAGTAGATGTATCCTTACACGACATCAAGATTAATAAAACTAAAACTGCTACTTTTTTCATCTTATAAATTTATTAATCAAAGTCTATAACTTTATAAATTTAACAAAATATTAATTTTATATATCAAGAAAAAATATACATTTGTATATACAATTGTTGTATATGAAAGAATTGAATGACATATTAAAAACAAAAGCTGATTTACCGATATCAAGAGCGACAGTAATTAACATTTTTCATACCACCACTTGGATAAAAGATGATTTGTTATTGGAGCTAAAACCTTTCGATTTATCCTTAGAACAATTCAATGTGCTTAGGATTTTAAGAGGTCAAAATGGAAATGCCATAAACTTACAAGACATACAAGAACGTATGGTAAATAAAATGAGTAATACCACTAGATTGGTTGATAAGTTGATAAAGAAAAAATTTGTAAAACGTACGATTTGCAAATCCAACAGGAGAAAAGTTGAAATCGTTATTACAGATTTAGGTTTAGAAACGCTAAAAACAGTAGACCCAATTATAGATCACACAGAAAAAAACATTACAAAAAACTTAACTCAAGACGAGTTAACACAATTGAACACCCTTTTAATAAAACTTAAAAACAAATAATTATGAAAAACAGAAATTCAAACATTGCCATGCTATTAGTTTTAGCATTATCATTTATGTCTTTTACGACATTAAAAGACAAAACCGTAAAAGTTGAAGAGAGCTCAGTAATATGGAAAGGCTATAAAGTAGGTGGAGAACATACTGGAACGATTAATCTAAAAAGCGGTACTTTATCATTTGATGGCAAAACGTTAACTGGTGGAAATTTCAGCATAGATATGACCTCTATTAATACCACAGATTTACAAGGAGAATACAAAAGAAAATTAGATGGTCATTTAAAATCTGATGATTTCTTTGGTGTAGAAGAATTTCCTACAGCAACTTTAGAAATTACATCTGTGACAGGTAAAAATGGTACTTTTAATGTAAATGCAGATGTTACTATTAAAGGAAAAACGGAAGCGATCTCTTTTCCAATGTTAATTAAAAGCAACACAGCAACCGCAAGTTTAAAAATTGATAGAACAAAACATAACATCACTTACAAATCGCCTTCTCTTTTAGAAACCTTAAAAGATAAAGCTATTTATGATGACTTTGATTTAAATGTAACCCTTAAGTTTTAATCCCCCAATAACTAAATTTAGTAACATTTAAATTTTGATTCCTGTTTTAGTAAAAAAACTAATACAGGAATCTTTTTTTCCTAAAGTGTTTGAAATCCGAAATTTGATTTCTATCTTTGATGTTCAGATGAAAATAAATACAAATCATACTTGGTGGTGGAATTTCTCAAACTTACGTTCGTGAAATAATCCTTGGTATGTAATACTTATATAAAAAAAGGCTTGTCATTCACGACAAGCCTTTTTTTTTATTTAACAAGGCTTCAGAAGCTATTAAATTGAAACCTATCTCTGCCTAAAGAGATATCAAATTGAATTTGACATAAAATGAAAACATTTAGTTTAAACACACATTATAAAAAAATCTTAGCAGACACCATTACTCCTGTGAGTATTTATCTAAAAATTAGAGATAAATTCCCCAATAGTATTCTTTTAGAAAGTAGTGACTACCATGCTAACGACAACAATTTTTCTTATATATGTTGCAATCCTATTGCTTCTATAAAAGTTGAAGGCAATACAATTTACCAAACCTATCCCGACGGTAGTTCTAAAAATAGCCTTATTGAAAGCGACGGTGTTGTTGAGGAAATTCACAAATTCACACAACGTTTTAAAGTGGATTCAAATAAAGAATTCAAATTTATTAATAATGGAATTTTTGGATACACCGCATATGATGCTATTAAATATTTTGAAGACATTGAGATTTCAAAAAAAGACCATTCAGTGTCTATTCCTGAAATATACTATGCTGTATATCAAAACATCATCGCTATAGATCATCAAAAAAATGAAGCGTATATTTTTGCACATTGTTTTCATAGCGAAAATAATATTGAAGACATTTTACAATTGATCCAAACCAGACAATACGCTTCTTACGATTTTAAAACGAAAGGCAGTATTGAGTCAAATCTTACAGACGACGAATATAAAGCACACGTAGAACTGGCAAAAAAACATTGTGGTCGCGGAGATGTCTTTCAATTGGTACTGTCTAAACAATTCTCGCAACAATTTAGTGGTGATGAATTTAATGTTTACAGAGCCTTAAGAAGTATTAACCCTTCCCCTTACCTATTCTATTTTGATTATGGGAATTTTAAAATATTTGGTAGCTCACCAGAAGCACAATTAGTGGTTAGTAATAGTAAAGCCGAAATTCACCCTATTGCTGGTACTTTTAAACGAAGTGGAAACGACCTTAAAGACGCGCAATTAGCTGAAGAATTAATAAAAGATGACAAAGAAAACAGTGAGCATGTCATGTTAGTTGACTTAGCCAGAAACGACCTAAGTAGAAACGGAAGCAATGTTACTGTCGAAAATTATAGAGAAGTACAATTCTTCTCTCACGTGATACATTTAGTAAGTAAAGTTACAGGTACAATTCACAAAAACACCGACACCATGCAAGTGGTTGCAGACACATTTCCAGCCGGAACTCTAAGTGGAGCACCAAAACACAAAGCCATGCAGTTGATTGAAAAGTATGAAAAAACGAGCAGAGGTTATTATGGTGGAGCTATCGGTTTTATGGATTTTAACGGTAATTTTAATCATGCCATTATGATTAGAACATTTTTAAGTCAGAATCATAAATTATTTTGGCAAGCAGGAGCAGGAATAGTTGCCAAATCTGAAGCTGAAAGTGAATTGCAAGAAGTTTATAATAAATTAGGAGCATTGACAAAAGCGATTGAACAAGCTGAGGAAATTTGAATTAGCTATCATTCCTGCGTAGGCAGGAATCTATTTAAAAAAATTGAAGTATAATCAAAAAGACACCTGCTGTCGCAGGCATAAAATGAAAAAAATATTAGTCATAGACAATTACGACAGTTTCACATACAATCTCGTTCATTATTTAGAGGACTTAGATTGTGAAGTCACCGTAAAACGAAACGATAAACTAACGCTAGAAGACGTCGATGCTTTTGAAAAAATTGTGTTGTCACCAGGACCTGGTATTCCAGATGAAGCTGGTTTATTAAAACAGATTATAGAAACTTATGCACCAACCAAAAGTATCCTAGGTGTTTGTTTAGGGCAACAAGCTATTGGAGAAGTTTTTGGTGGTTCATTAGAAAATTTAGATAATGTGTATCATGGTGTAGCCACTAACATTACACTTTCAGTGGATGATGAATCCCTTTTTAAAGGCTTAGGTAAAACTTTTGAAGTGGGCAGATATCATTCATGGGTCGTTAATGCCAATTTACCAGATTGTTTAGAAGCCACGTCTTTTGATGATAACGGTCAAATAATGTCATTAAGACATAAAGTTTACGACGTTAAAGGTGTGCAATATCACCCGGAATCGGTGTTGACACCTAATGGAAAACAGATTTTAGAAAATTGGGTAAGCAGTAAGCAGTAAGCAGTAAGCAGTAAGCAGTAAGCAGTAAGCAGTAAGCAGTAAGCAGTAAGCAGTAAGCAAAAANAAAACTAAAATACAATTTGGGAAGAATACAAAATTCAGTAAAAATTAATGTCCCAAATTTCGACATCGTCGGAAACATCAAAAATCAGAAATAATGAACGAAAGAACGAAGATGCGAGGCGTAGCCTCAAGCACGAAGTTCTGAAAGTGAATGATGCTTTAGCAATTTCCTATTTTTGATTGTGATTTTTTGGTTCGTTTTGTATCAAGACAAAATGAACAGAACTAAAAAAGATATTTAATTAAAAAGATATTCCGTTTTACGGAACATTGATATGAAACAATTATTAAACAGACTCATTAACCAAGAAAGCATCTCTAGTGAAGAAGCCAAAAACGTCTTGGTCAACATATCCGAAGGAAAATATAATCAAAGTCAAATTGCATCATTCTTAACCGTTTATATGATGCGAAGTATCACCACGGAAGAACTTCGAGGTTTCAGAGATGCATTATTAGAGTTATGTATTCCTGTAGATTTAGACAATTACGAGACTATCGATTTATGTGGAACCGGAGGTGACGGAAAAGATACTTTTAATATTTCAACCTTATCTTCATTTGTAACAGCAGGTGCTGGAGTTCATGTTACGAAGCATGGGAATTATGGTGTGTCTTCGGCTTGTGGATCTTCAAATGTCATGGAATATTTAGGCATAAAATTCACAAGTGATACCGACTTTTTAAAACGTAGTATAGATGAAGCCGGAATATGCGTTTTACATGCACCTTTATTTCATCCTGCAATGAAAAATGTAGCCCCAATCCGAAAAGAATTAGGTGTAAAAACCTTTTTCAATATGTTAGGCCCAATGGTCAATCCTGCATTTCCAAAAAATCAAATGGTTGGTGTTTTTAATCTTGAATTATTGCGATTATACAGTTACTTATATCAAGAATCGGATAAAAACTATGCCATAGTTCATGCTTTAGATGGTTATGATGAAATCTCGTTAACAGGAAAAACGAAAGTGATTTCTAATACTTCAGAAACCTTATTTGAACCGCATGACTTAGGAGTCAATCAAATCCAACAATCTGAAATTTTTGGCGGAAACAGTATCAAAATGGCTGCCGAAATTTTTAAAAGTGTTATCAATTATAAAGGTACAGAAGCACAGCACAATGTGGTGTGTGCTAACGCCGGACTAGCCATTGCTACAGCCAAACAAATTTCACATAAGGAAGGATTTGAATTAGCGAAAGAATCGCTTGTTAGTGGAAAAGCAAAACAGAGTTTAGATAAACTAATTGAATTAAGCAAATGAACATCTTAGACAAAATAGTAATAGACAAACGCAAGGAGGTTAATCTTAAAAAAGAACTAATTCCTATAAAAGCTTATGAACAACTACCTTATTTCGGAATGAAAACAAGGTCTTTGTCTGAAAAATTAAGAGCAAGTCAGACTGGTATTATTGCAGAGTTTAAACGTAAGTCACCTTCTAAATCCATTATAAATGATACTGCTTTGGTTGAAGATGTTGCCATTGGTTACGAAAACGCAGGAGTATGTGGCATGTCTATTTTAACAGACGAGATTTATTTTGATGGCTCCATGGACGACTTAATGATTGCCCGAGAAAATTGCGAATTGCCCTTGCTTCGGAAAGAATTTATAATTGATGAATATCAGATTATTGAAGCCAAAGCTATTGGTGCAGATGCTATTTTACTAATTGCAGCCATATTAACTAAAGCTGAAATTAAGCAGTTTTCTGAATTAGCTAAAAGCCTAAATCTCGATGTGTTATTAGAAGTCCATAACGAAGACGAATTACATAAGTCCATTATGCCTTCTTTAGATATGTTAGGTGTAAATAACAGAAATTTAAAAACATTTGAAGTCAGTTTAGACATCTCAAAACAATTAAGTGCATTGATACCAAATGATTTTGTAAAAGTATCTGAATCAGGTATTAGTTCTGTGGACGCCATCAAAGAATTACAGCCTTATGGCTATAAAGGTTTTTTAATCGGCGAGAATTTTATGAAAACAGACAATCCTGGAGCAAGTGCTAATCAATTTATAAAAGACCTAAAGACCTAGCAGGTTTATAAAACCTAGCAGGTCTAAAATAGAAAAGAAACAAATTAATTTTAACGTCACTTCGAGTGCTATTTGAAGTACGAAAAAATTGTATCGAGAAGAAATAAATAGATTCTTGCCTTCGCAGGAATGACAAAAATAATAATTTAAAAAAGCCGAATGCGTGATGAGACTCCCGCTTTCGCGAGAATGAAGATGAAACTAAAAGTCTGCGGAATGAAATATAAGGAGAACCTAGAAGCTGTGGCTAATTTGCGACCAGATTATCTCGGTTTTATATTTTATAAAAAATCAGCCAGACATTTTGATTCTAGTATTCCTGAATTGCCAAAATCAATTAAAAAGGTTGGTGTTTTTGTGGATGAAGAACTAGAAATAGTGAAAGACACTATTAAAAAATTCAACTTACAAGCCGTGCAATTACATGGTCACGAATCGCCAGAATATTGTGCAGCAATAAACACTGTTGAAGTTATAAAGGTGTTTAGCATTAAAGATGAATTCAACTTTGATGTGCTTCAACCTTTCGAAAATGTCTGTGATTATTTTTTATTCGACACCAAAGGAAAATTACCAGGCGGAAACGGTTACACGTTCAACTGGAATGTATTAGAACAGTATCCATCCACCAAACCTTATTTTTTAAGTGGTGGTATTGGATTACATGAAATTGAAAAAATAAAAGAATTCAAAGAAAGTCCGGCTTCAAAGTTCTGTTATGCTATTGATGTGAATAGTAAATTTGAAATAGAACCTGGATTGAAGAATATTGAAGAATTGAAATTGTTTAAAGATAAATTAATAGTATAGTTTTAATGAGAAGTGAAAAGTGAAAAAAAATTAAAATATAAATTGGGAAGAAAACAAAATTCAGCAAAAATTAATGTCCCAAATTTCGACTGCGTCGGAAACATCAAAATTCAGAAATAATGAGCGAAAGAATGCAGGTGCGAGGCACAGCCTCAAGCACGAAGTTCTGAAAGCGAATGATGCTTTAGCAATTTCCTAATTTTGATTGTGATTTTTGGTTCGTTTGCATCAAGGCAAATGAACAAGAAAAAAAAAAGAAACAGATTGCCACATCACGTAAAAAACGTGATTAGCAATGACGATAATAAAACAATCATGAGTTACAAAATCAACGAAAAAGGCTATTACGGTGAGTTCGGTGGCGCATACATCCCTGAAATGCTTTATCCAAACGTAGAAGAATTACGTCAGAATTATTTAAAAATCATGGCTGAACCTTCGTTTCAAGAAGAGTTCAATCAACTTTTAAAAGATTATGTGGGTCGTCCTTCTCCACTCTATTTTGCGAAACGTCTTTCAGAAAAACACAATACCAAGGTCTATTTAAAACGTGAAGATTTAAATCATACTGGCGCCCACAAAATCAACAATACCATTGGTCAAATTCTGATGGCAAAACGTTTAGGTAAAAACAGAATTATTGCCGAAACCGGAGCTGGTCAACATGGAGTTGCAACCGCTACTGTTTGTGCTTTAACAGGTATTGACTGTGTGGTTTATATGGGAGAAATTGATATTGCACGTCAAGCCCCAAACGTCGCCCGAATGAAAATGTTAGGAGCCAAAGTGGTTCCAGCATTATCTGGTAGCCGAACGTTGAAAGACGCTACTAATGAAGCTATTCGCGATTGGATTAATAATCCGGTTGACACCCATTACATTATTGGTTCTGCGATTGGACCTCATCCTTATCCAGATATGGTGACGCAATTTCAGTCTATAATTTCCGAAGAGATAAAATGGCAGTTGAAAGAAAAAGAAGGTCGAGAAAACCCAGATTATGTTGTGGCTTGTATTGGTGGAGGAAGTAATGCCGCAGGAACCTATCATCATTTTTTAGATAATGAAGATGTTGGTATTATTGCTGTAGAAGCTGCTGGAAAAGGCATTCACTCAGGTGAAAGTGCCGCGACTTCTGTTTTAGGAAAAGAAGGTATTATACACGGTTGCAAAACCTTATTAATGCAAACCAAAGACGGACAAATTACAGAGCCCTATTCTATTTCTGCAGGGTTAGATTATCCTGGTGTTGGGCCGTTACATTCGCATTTGTATAAAACAGGTCGTGGTGAATTTTATTCAGCAACCGACGATGAAGCTATGAATTCTGGTTTAGAATTAACGCAATTGGAAGGTATTATTCCGGCTATTGAAAGTTCGCATGCCTTGGCTATTTTTAAACATAAAACCTTTAAACCTAGCGACGTTGTTGTGATTAGTTTATCTGGTCGTGGTGATAAAGATTTACAGAATTATATCGATTATTTTAAGCTGTAGAAGTTGAAATTGAATTTAAAAATGACATTAAAGTTGAATGTTTATTTTTGATTACATTTTATAGTTTTTATTAAAAACACCTCTAAGAGCTACGTTCGGTAATTTCTAATCAAAACATATTTTGATTCTTATTAGCCTCAAGGAGACAATTTGCTATTGAAGAATTTGGCTTTTTCAATTTGTCATTTGAAATTTTAAGCAATACATTTACAGTTACCAATTATTTATATTTAAAATATGTCCGAAACGGTTTTAGAACTTAGAGATGCTACGATTTATCAAGGTGACAGTATGGTGCTGTCTAAGGTGAATTTTGAAATGAAGAAAGGAGATTTCGTCTATCTTATTGGGAAAACAGGAAGTGGGAAAAGTAGTTTCATGAAAACGCTTTATGGTGATTTACAACTAACAGAAGGTGATGGCTCTGTTGTTGATTTCAATTTAAAAACCATGAAAGAAAAAGATATTCCGTTTTTAAGACGAAAATTAGGTATTGTTTTTCAAGATTTTAAATTATTACCAGATCGTACGATCATAGGCAACCTAGAATTTGTATTAAAAGCAACAGGTTGGAAAGAAAAAGACCGTATTAAAGATCGTATTGATGTTGTTTTAGATAAGGTAGCTATGAAGACTAAAGGTTTTAAATACCCTCATGAACTTTCTGGTGGCGAACAACAACGAATTGCTATTGCACGTGCTTTGTTAAATGACCCTGAATTGATTTTAGCAGATGAGCCTACCGGAAATTTAGATCCTCAAACCAGTATTGAAGTCATGGAAGTATTGCAAGACATTAATAAAAATGGGAATACCATTTTAATGGCCACACACGATTATGCTTTACTTTTAAAATATCCGAGTAAAACTTTAAAATGCGACGAAAATAAAGTGTTTGAAGTTGTGCAACGTAAAAGTTAGTCCATGCTTTCAATCTTAATTCCTTGCTATAATTACGACATACTTCCCTTAGTAAGTGAATTACACCAACAAGTTAAAGCCCTACCTATTGAGTTTGAAATCTTGGTATATGACGATGCTTCAAATTCTAAATTTAATAAAACCAATGCTTCAATTAACAACTTAGAAGGCTGCTGTTTTAAAATACTTTCTAATAATATCGGTCGGAGTAAAATAAGAAATCTACTAGGTAATGATGCCTCTTATGAGAATTTGTTATTTATGGATGCAGATACATTTCCTCAACAAAAGAATTTCATCAAAAATTACCTCAGTCATGAAAATGAAAAGGTTGTTTATGGTGGTATAACAAATGAAGTTGAAGTACCTGAAAAACCATACAAATTACGATGGCTTTACACAAAAAAGAGGGAAACGCAATCTATATGTTCTTCTAACTTTTTAATTAAGAAATCTGTTTTTCTATTAAACCAATTTGATGAGACCTTAACAACATATGGTTATGAAGATGTTGTCTTTTTTGCTGGCTTAAAAGAGAATAACATCAAAATAAAAACGATACAAAATTGGGCTATTCATCGTTGTCAAGAAACTGCTGACAACTATATTTCTAAATTAGAAACTGGTCTTCAAAATTTATTATACCTTATTGAAGGCAATAAATTAGCACAAGACGAATCTAAACTTCACAAGTTTTATGCATTAGCTCGAAAATTTGGAATGGTCCCAGTTGTGGTTCTTTTATTTAAAACATTAAAAAAGGGTTTAATTAAAAATTTTAATTCGTCTCATCCTTCTATAATTTTGCTCGATTTTTACAAACTTGGTTACTTTTGTCTTTTAAAAACTAAAAAATAATGTCGTTTTTCTCAGTTATAATAACAGTTTACAATAAAGCTGAGTGTATTAAAGACACAATAAATAGTGTTTTAAATCAGTCTTATAAAGATTTCGAAATTATTATAATTAACGATGGTTCTACTGATAAGAGTGAGGACATTATTAAAACTTTCAACGATCAACGTATCAATCTTATAACAACAAAAAATCAAGGAGCGTCAAAAGCAAGAAATATTGGTATAGAAAAAGCTACAGCGACATATATAGCTCTTCTTGATGGTGATGATACTTGGGAAATTGATTATTTAAAACACATACATAACGCTATTTCGAAATTTCCCGACATAAAAATTTTCACAACAGGAATTTCCCATAAATACGACAATAAAACGGTACCAGTTAGTTATAGTTTTAAACAAAAAGAACTTTATAAAATCCGCGATTTTTTTCAGTCAAGTTTAGACTTTCATTTAATTACTAGCTCTAGTGTTGTCTTTGATAAGTCCATAATTAGCAAAACCGGACTTTTTGATCCTTCTATTATTTCTGGTCAAGATACAGATCTATGGATACGATTTGGCTTACACTTTAAAATTCTATTTATAAATAAACAACTTGTTTACTATAATTTTGATCCCACAAGCTTATCTAACACAACTTTTAATCTTAGTAAGAAACCAAAGTTTGACAATTATTTTAATGAAGAAAAAAACAATATATATCTAAAAGTATTTTTAGACAATAACAGGTATGCAATGTCTATTCTAAGCAAGCTGCTAAATGATAAAAAACACTTTTTATATTACACATCACATATAAATCCTAAAAATTTAAACTTTAAACAACACTTCTTGTTAAAAAGCCCAAAATGGCTCTTAAAACTATTGCTTAAAGTAAAGTCTTTAAAAGGTGAAAAGGTATATTACCCTAATACCTAAATCTGAGATTTAAAAACCTCATAATCTCGGATATATTCTCCTTCATTATACTCTGTAGATGCTAGAACCAAACAGACTGAACCTGAGGAAAAATTATCTATTTCTCTCCATATATGTGTTGGTATATACAACCCTTGGTTAGGTTTATTAAGCATGATTCGTTTTTTGGTTTTACCATCATCTATAACAACCTCAAAACTGCCACTTAATGCAATAATAACGGATTCTTGTTCTTTATGAGCATGTCCTCCTCTACTGCTTTCTGTAGGCACATCATACAGATAATAAACACGTTTAATACTAAAGGGAATGGTGTCTTTTTCTATAACCGCTAAAAAACCACGTTCGTCATGAACTTTAGGAATATCAATTAATTTTACACTATGTATTGTATTCATGTTATTGTTTTCATTTACTTTAAAATGGATTGCCATTGCATTGCAATCTTTGCACTAGAAAATTGAGTAACACTTTGTTGTGCATTAGACTTACATTGCAAGTATAAATCTTTATCATTAATTAAACTATTCATTGCCTTTGCTAATGCAAGTGGATTATGATTTTCTACCAAAAGACCGTTGTATTTATTTACAATAACCTCATTAGGTCCCGACTTGCAATCTACCGCAATAACAGGCACATTAAGCGATAAAGTTTCAGGAATTACCATAGGAAACCCTTCGTACCTACTACTTAGGACCATAAACAAACTCTTTTTTACAAACGGGTATGGATTTTTTTCAAACCCTCGAAATATTATAGAATCTAAAAGTCCGATGCTTTGAACGTACGATTTTAAACGTTCTTCATCTAATCCACTGCCTAATACGAGTAGTTTAACTCCATTACTTGAAAGTTCAGATAGTTTATAAGCATCAAACAGTAATTTCAAATTTTTATGTTCATCATCCAATCTACCATAAAAGATAATGTATACGCCAAGGTTAATTTCAACATCCTGACTTGCTTTTGTTTTAATATCACTAAAATTAAAGCCATTATAAATAGTGCTTATATTTTTAAGTTGGTATAATTCTCTAAATTTTATCTCGGCTGCTTTAGAAACAGCAACCATAATTTCATTCTTGTACAAATACTTATTCAACCACTTGTATGCCGTAAATGTTTTTTCAGTTTTATAATTGTGTATTACATAAACTGTAGGTAATTTATAAATGAATTTTGTAATTACAAATTCTCTATAAGCCTGTGTTCGTGCTCTTCCATCTATAATAACATCAATTTTATTGGTTTTTAAGAACTTCTTAAAGATTCTAAGTCTATTTATTCTACCTAAAAAGGTATCATCCTTCAACTTTATATTACCAAGATTTAACAAAGTGCCTTTGTATTTATAATCTACAAATTCTAAAATAGTAACGATATAAACGTCATATCCCAAATCACTTAACATAACAGATAATAAAGCCGAAGATTTTTCCGCACCTCCTTTTCCTAAAGAAGAAGCCACAATACAAATTTTTTTTTTATTAGCTTTAATCATTAACGAGTATCTTTGAGACAAATGTAACATCCATATTTTAATTATAAGCACTCAGTAAGAGTATTTAGAAGGTGTTCTATCATAAATTAAAATTACAAGTTATAACGTATGAAAATTTTATTGGTTGGCGAATATAGCAGGCTTCATAATTCTTTAAAAGAAGGATTAGAATTACTTAACCATGATGTTACAATTGTGGCTGCAAAAGATGGCTTTAAGAATTATGATGTGGACTTCCCTATTTATAAAACATATGAAAAAGGATTTCTAAGAACATTCAAAAATCTTATTTATAGATTTACTAAAATTGACCTTGAATCAATTCAAATTAAAAAACAAATCATTAATCTGAAACCCAAACTCAGTGATTTTGATGTTGTTCAATTTATTAATGAAGCCTCATTTTTATGTACCGCCACTATTGAAAAAGAGATTTTCGATTTAATTTCAACTTGGAATAAAAACGTTTTCCTATTGTCTTGTGGTACCGATTACATAAGTGTGAAATATGCATACGATAAAAAATTTAGATATTCAATTCTAACTCCTTATCTAAATGGAAAAGATCAAATTTTAAGCTCTTATGGTTTAAAATATTTAGAGCCCGATTTTGTAGAACTTCACCATCATATTTATAAATCTATCGTTGGAGTTATAGCATCCGATTTAGATTATCATTTACCTCTATTAAATCATCCTAAATATTTGGGACTCATTCCAAATCCGATAAACACGGAACAATTAGAGTTTAAACCATTAAAAATTGAAGATAAAATCGTCATATTTCATGGTATAAATTCAAATAACTATTACAAAAAAGGGAATGATATTTTTGAAGAAGCCTTAGCGATTATAAATCAAAAATATGCAGATAAAATAAAAATTATAACTGTAAGAAGCTTGCCTTATAACGAATACATAAAAACCTATAACGAAGCACATATAATGCTCGATCAAATTTATGCTTACGATCAAGGGTTTAATGCTTTAGAAGCTATGTCCAAAGGGAAAGTTGTTTTTACAGGTGCAGAAAAAGAGTGGCTAGAGTATTATAATATTAAAGAAGATACTATTGCTATAAACGCTTTACCAGATGCTAAAACCATTGCAACTAAATTAGAGTGGTTAATTCTTAATCCTGAAAAAATTCTTGAAATTTCGATACAAGCTAGACGCTTTGTAGAAACACATCATGATTATAAAACTTGTGCTGAGAATTACCTAAAAACGTGGCAAAATCATATTTGAAACTACTCCGTTTTTGAGGCCGTTTGATTGTAATAACCTCTAATTACAAAAACTACGACTATAAAGTAGATGATATACCTTACGAAATGCGCAATAACAATGCCTTCTGTACCATAGTACTGAATAAACACTTTTGACAATACAAAAAACAATCCTAGAGAAATTATTTCAGTAAACACAAAACTTTTTACGAGTCGTTTAGCTAAAAACTGATGGGATAAGACTAAGGCGCCTAATCTTACAAAATCACCTAATAATTGCCATTTAAACAAAGGTTTCATTCCTGTAAAATCTGGGTAGATAAAGAGAATAATATAATCTTTCAGAATATAAACTAAAAGCATTCCCAGTCCAAAAATTGGCAAAATGGTTTTATAAATATTAAGCACTTCAATCTTAAACTCATGCTTATTATGGATACTCGCGAATTTTGGTAACACATACAGCGTAAATAATCCTGTGGCAAACACCATATAGTTTTTAGAAATAAATGTAATTGCGGTCCAATACCCAGCTTCATTAATGTTTATTTCATCTGTGACCAAGGTTCTTATATTCAACTCTATATAATTCAACAAAAATGAAGATATAAAAGACATTAATGTAAATGCCAATAACTTATTTTTATAAATAAGGCTAAGCGTTAAAGACTTAAACTTTACATAGGTTTTTAACGTTTTTCCAAATACAAATGCCAAAACAACTAACTGAATCACTGGTGCTAGTACAATGGCTATAATTACTCCTTTTAATTCTGAAGTATATAAACCAATAACAACAGCAACGGTTGCTAAAAGATAACTAATGAGTTCTATTTTAGCATAGCGTTTATAATCTGACAAACCACTAACTACAGCATTAACCACACGGCTTCCAGCAACAAAAGGCACAATAACCGCTAATAACTGAAAAATATAAATATACTCCTGAGAATGAAAAAGGTAGTTGGACAAATACGAGGCCCCAAAAAATAAAACAGCTGCAGAAACAACGGAACCAATTATAGCAAAAATGGTTACAGTTGAAAATACTTTTGAAAGTTCTGGCTGATTGTTTTTAAATTCAGCGACATACTTTACAACACCATTAAATGTTCCTAAGGTAGATGTACTTGTGAGCATTGCTAAAACATTCCTCACCTGACCAATACTAGCATAACCAGCTTCTCCAACAGTAACCGCAAGTAAACGCTGAATAAATGCAGAAACTATTAACCTAATAGTAATAACCACTGCATTAAGTGATGTAATCTTAAGCACTATATTATTACTAATAAATTTTGGAAGCTTCACTTGTTGGTTTTTATTAATTATCTAGGCCTTCTTCGGTAATAACCCCAAACAAAGAACTACTAAAAAGTAATAGTATTATTCCAAAGTACATAAAATAGCTTAAGCAGTGTCCCATTACTGCTCCTTTAAGTCCAAATTCATCAATAAGATAAATACTAGAAAAAAACATAACAACAAATAAGAACACTTCTAAAATAAGAAAGTGAGCAAACATCTTTTTTGCCAAAAATTGGTAAGCAATAACCATAGAAAGTACACGTGCAATATCTCCTAATATTTGGTAACCAAATAAATCTTCAACAGGTTTAAAGTCTTCAGTAAACAATAAGTTTACTAACAGAGATCTACTAAGGTAAATAATAAGTAACAACACTAAAAACACAGGCATTATGGTTTTATAAAAGCTAAAAACTTCTTTTCTAAATGCTGTTTTTGAATTGATTTCAGAAAATCGAGGTAAAATATACAGTGCCATTAACGAATTAATAAACATGAGATAATAATCTGAAACTCGAGTCATCGCTGTCCAATATCCAGCAGATTTTATTCCTACCTCATCAATGAGATAATTCCTAATTATAATCATAACAATAGGTAAAGCAATAGCACTAACCAAAGCCATTATCATATATGGGCTCAGTTTATTTAAAATAGACAAACTTACTTGAGTAATCTTAATTGAAGACACTAAGCTTTTTCTGAATGCGATACCTACAATAGTAATAAGTAAATTTAATGCTGGTGTTATAACAATAGCCAATAATGCGCCATCAATATTCTCTTGATAAATAAGAATTAAAGTCACTAAAAGCCCTAAAATTTGACTAAGAATATTAATAAGCAGTAAAAATTTATGCTTAGAAAACCCATTCATAATGGAAAACGCAAACATGTTTAAAGCATAAAACGGTAAGACAATCGCCAAGGTTTCAATGACATAAATATAGTTGTAGTTTGAAGAAAATATAATATCATTTATAAAGCCTGCATTGAAATAACATACAAAAGCCAAAAACACAGAAGAAAAGAATCCGAAGTAAAATACTGTAGATAAAGTCTTGGTAAGCTCAACTGCATTATCTTTAAATTCATTAACAAATTTAACGACACCTTTGTAAAGACCTGAAATTGCTAAGGATTGAATGGCACTTAAGAAATTTCGTAAATTCCCAATAAGGGCCATACCTTGTGGACCTATGTAAATAGCTATGAACTTAGAAATTAAAATTCCGGCAATAATCCTAAGACTAAGATTAGCCATATTTAAATTCGCAGCCTTTACTAAAACTTCGTCATTTATGTAATTAAAAAGCTTTTTCAATTAGTAGATATTTAAAATGTCTATAACAGTTTGAATGTCTTTATCTGTCATTACAGGACTTATTGGCAAACTTATAATTCTTTTATGAATCTTTTCTGTAAGCGGCAGATTAAAATACGAAAATGTTTGCAAGGCTTTTTGCTGGTGTGGTGGAATTGGATAGTGGATTAACCATTCAATAGCATTTTGATCTAAAAACTTAGTAAAATCTGCTCTATCCTCAACCTCAACAACAAATGCATAAAACACATGATTCTGAGAGCCATCGTAAAACGGAAGTTTAATTTTTAAATTATTAACTCCTTTTAAATAAGCTTTTGCAATTGTACGTCGTCTTTGATTGTCTTTATCTAAAGTTTTCAGTTTGATACTTAAAAAAGCTGCTTGCATATCATCTAAACGGCTATTGTATCCCACAATTTTATTGGTGTACTTTTCCTCGCTTCCATAATTACGTAGCAATTTTATAACTTCAATAAGTTCTGAATCATTGGTTGTAACTGCTCCTCCATCTCCGAGTGCACCCAAGTTTTTACTAGGATAAAAACTAAATGCTGCGGCATCTGAAAGGTTACCTGCTTTAGGTGAAATTGAAGTTGAAGTTGAACTGTCCTTTTTAGAATTTAAAATTGCTCCATGTGCTTGAGCTGCATCTTCTATGAGCAATAAGTTAAAATCAGACGCTATTTGCTGTAATGCTTCAACCGAAGCTAATTGGCCGTATAAATGTACCATAATAACAGCCTTAGCTTCTACAAATAAGCTGTGATCAGTCTCTACTGAGATATTATAAGTCTCAGAATTAGGCTCAACTAAAACAGGAATAAGTTCGGCATGTAAAACCGACAAAATTGTGGCAATAAAAGTATTTGCAGGTACTATGACCTTATCTCCTTTTTTTAATTTTCCGAGACGTATATACCCTTTTAATATCAATGTGAGGGCATCTAATCCATTTGCTGTACCTAAACAATGTTTAGTTCCACAATAAGTAGCAAATTCATTTTCGAATTTAGAGACATTATTACCTAATATAAAATGAGCATCGTCCAAGGATTTACTGAAAGATGCTTGAAACTCATCTCGAAAACGGTTGTTGATTTTATGTAGGTCTAGGAATTTAATCATATTCTAAAGTAATCAATTATAAGTTTGTTTTATAAAATCATCTAAAAACAAACTTAACTTTTTTGCACCATTTGTATTTAAATGGTCTGCATCGTAAAAGTCATCTGTATTAAAGCTTTCATTTGACATTAAATTTAAATAACTGCAATTATTATAGCTGTTATCCATTTTTAAACCCGTTGAAATTACCTTATCTAATTGCGCCTTATTTAAGTGCGCTATGTAACTTTTATAGGCGGGCAAGGTAACAATTATCACTTTAACATTTTGAGCATTACAGAGATTAACTATTTTCTCTAAATACTCGATATTTTCTATAACTAAATTATCATCCTCCGCAGTATGTTTCTGCGCAACTATTTGCCCTAATTCTTTTAAAGATTTACCTCCATTAGACTTCTTTAAAAAAGCCCAACCAGAATTCTCTACAGATATAGGTACTTCGCCTTTAATATAATAATTCTTAAGACGTTTAAGGTTGTTTTTTAGCTTTACACTAAGTACTTCACTATTAAATTTCAACTTATTAGACACTTTTAAGTTATAGTATAAATTATAATCCTTAAGTCTCCATGCTTCTTTAGTTTCACCAAGTTGTTCATGCAATGTGGTATATGACAAACGTATTACAACCGTTTTTAGTTTAGGCAATTCGTCTATATATTTCTGCAACAATAAATAATCTAAATCTATACTTTGCGAAACATGAGCTAAGTTGTAGGTTTCGTCTAAAAAATATTCTGGATTAATACCATACAAACTATGAGAACTCCCAAGAATAAGCGTCTCAACAGCTTCCTTTTTTAATTCTATTTGTTCGCTTTTTAATTTATAATCATTAGGAATTTGTCGTAACGAAAGTTCCATACTAATCATTATGATTATCACAGGACATATAAAAAACAAGGTATATATTATGAACTTTTTCATATCTAAAACTGAAAGTAAATAAATTGTTGTTCTTCACCATTGAAATAAAAGATGAGAAACACTAATACATAATAAAACGCAATACGATATTGTTTTTTATAGCTTGAAAAAATATGTTCTAAAGCATGTTCTTTAGCCCTACCAATCCATTCAATTATAAAAAAGAATGCTATCAGAATTAACAATATTAGAGCATCAGAAGCATTAGATAAATTTGGAAGACTAAACACTGAAAATGAAAAAATACCAGACAAAAACGTTACTGCACTTGTCAATGAATCTGCCCTAAAGAAAATCCTAGCAAAAACTAAAAACAGAAAGGTATGAAACATACCAAACAGCTCTTTACTATCAGGAAACCACCGATTATTTGCAATAACTGACGTATACTTTGTGTTTTTACCTTTAATAATATAAGGTACAAAATGCAAGGCATTAATAAATCCATAAACAACAAATTTCCAATGTGCGCCATGCCATAGACCAATAACTAAAAATATAGCGAAGGTATTGCGTAATTGCATCCATTTACTTCCTCTACTTCCACCTATAGGAATATAAAAATAGTCCTTAAACCATGTTGTTAAAGAGATATGCCAACGCCTCCAAAATTCTGCTATGTTTCTAGAGAAATATGGAAAAGCAAAGTTTTTCTTCAAGTTAAATCCAAACAATCTTGACACTCCAATAGCAATATCTGAATATCCCGAAAAATCACAATAAATCTGAATAGTAAACAAAAAAGCGCCAAACAACAACGTACTCCCTGAATAATTAGCATGGTTTTCAAAAATATCATTTACAAAAACAGCACAATTATCTGCAATTACCATTTTTTTAAAAAGTCCCCAAAGTATTTGTTTTAACCCATCTGTGGCTTTTATATAATTAAACACACGTCGCTTTTCTACTTGAGGCAAAAAGCTCGAAGCACGTTCTATAGGACCTGCAACCAATTGAGGAAAGAAACAAATAAACGAAGCAAATGCAACTAGATTAGTTGTTGGCTTTATTTTGTTTCTATAAATATCTATAGAATAACTCATTGTTTGAAACGTATAGAAACTGATACCTACAGGTAAAATAATATTGAGGTAATTGAGGTCTAAATCTCTTCCAAAAAGCTGAAAAGCAGCATTGAAATTTTCTATGAAGAAATTATAATATTTAAAAAAACCTAGGATACTTAGATTTAGTAAAATACTCAAAGTTAAATAAGCCTTTTTAGATTTTAAATTGGTTTGTTTTTCAATTGCTAAACCAATGCTATAATCTATTAAAGTACTTACTATTATTAGTCCTAAAAAACGCCAATCCCACCATGCATAAAACACGTAACTGGCAATTATTAATAAAACATTTTGAGATTTTAAAGACTTAAAAACAAACCAATATAGTATAAATACAATGGGTACAAAAATTGCAAAATCTATGGAATTAAATAGCATTATTTTTTATTCAGTATAATAAAAGTTAAAATCATGCTTTTACTATTTGAAGCGACTTATGAGCTGCTGTTTCAACAAGATACGTATTTGCAGTATGGCTACGAGCACCACAGCTTTCTTTCCAGAAGATAAGACCTTCGTTTATTTTTAGACCATTATCTTCACTTGATATATTAAAGTCGAAATAACGTTTATCCTCGCACATTTTATTAATAATATAATCGTACGCTAAATCTAAACTTCCAAATGAGTTTTTATCCACATTACCAGAAACATATTGCGGATGCACTGTGGTTTCGGTTAAAAAAACGGTTGTGCCTGCAACCACTTTATGATCCTTATAAATATTTACTTGTTTGATATTATCTGGAAAACGTGACGCTAATAATTCTATTTCTTCTAATGTATGTACAGGTAAAATGTTGTGTTTACTTTTTAAATTAGGAATTAGTACTTCATTCCAAAACCCAGCAAAATTAGAATCAACTTTTAATTCTAAATTTGCTCTTATGGCTTTATTAATGCCTTCTCTTCTGTTTTTTTGAAAACGTAATTTATGAGCATAATCAATAACCATTAAAACATCTTTCTTAATTAGTCTAGCATTTGCTTTATAGAGAAAATAATCTAATTCATCTGATGGCATTTTATTATAAAAAGTTGGAATCACCTTAATTTCCAATATTTTTAAGCCTTCATTTTCATAAAAAGCTAGCATAGTTTTAAAAGCTTCAAAAGCATAGAAAAACTTGGATGTATCTTGAAGCACAAAACTCCCATAAGTTAATCCTTGATGAGAAATCACTGTATCACCTACAACATTTGCAGGCAACAATGCATAAAGTTTATCTTCTTTATAAATCAATATAGAGCAATCTTCAAAACGATCACTGTGATAATCCATAAAACTGCGCTGAAACAAGAACGTTGCATTTTTTGCTGTTTTCACAAACGCATCCCATTCTGATTGTAACGCTGGTTGGTATTTTTTTACTGAGAAAATAATCTTTGCTTTTTAATTGGAGACTAAGGTAAATAAAAAACTACGAGTGATATTAATTATGATGGGTAATTGTTTAAAATAGGAGTTCTTGTAAATAAAAACTTTTAGAATTAGTTTTATATTACATTTATTTAAACTCAATAACTTATTACGTTATCAATATAAGTTAACTAAACTATTTAGTCTGTCAAATTATTGAAAACAAATCTCCCGTTATCATCAATATATTCGTAGTAATTAGCACTTCCACTTTCTTTTAAAGGTAAGAAGCTAGAATTCGCTACAGAATTAATAAGTAAATCTTCATTTTTACTTAGTGTATAAAATATATATCTAAACAAGTTAACATTAGATTTATACATTAAATCCTCTGAATCAACATCTTTTGGCCACTTTATACTTAACATACTACTAAATGCCGATTTGATTTCTAAATTATTTTGCTTTCGCTCTATAGACTCCAAAGTATAATCTAGACCAACATATCCACCGTGATCTGCAACAATAATAATTAAGGCTTGCTCATCAAATTGATTTATCTGAGATACGATTGATTTTAACCAATCATTGGCTATTTCTAATTTATCTAAATACTTCGTTCGCTCTATAACTTTACCTTCAGATATATCTTTTCTATGGCTTATATGACCTGGAACGGTTTTTTCAATAAAAAAGAAATTTTTAGATTTTGATAAGGTATCTAAAACAGTTTTAAAATCAGACAACATATCGACATCATGGAGGACACCGCTTTTATAAAATGAAGTTTGAGAAGGTTTAATATTACAATAATCAAAAAACATCGGTTCTCTATCGATTAGAAAATAGGAATTATCGGTTATTAAGTGCGACTTATAGTTGTTCGCTTTAAGAATGTTTAGCACATTATTATTTTCACCTATAATTGCGTTGTTAGCACCATGCGTTTTTAAGGTTGCTTTATCTGTATTAGAATAGTAATGATGTTGCATGGTAAACATCGATGCATTAGAAGTATATGTTGAGTAGTAATTACTTCTAAAGTTACTGTAATTAGTAAAACCCTCTAATCCCAACCAAGCTTCAAATACGGAATTATCATAACGATATGGTTCTTTGTTTATTTCTGAAAAATTGACGTAGCCATCGGGTTGAATTACAAAAATATTAGGCGTTTTTACAAATGTTGTATTTAATTCTTCTGGAGATAGCTTTGCCCAAGTGCTGTTGTCTTGTTGCATTTCAAACATTAATTTTGGCACTAAACCAATCATACTGATTACAGCAAGTAACATCTGGATTGCAACTATTTTTTTGAGGTGTTTTGCAATTACAAAACCTAATACAAATGCGATTATCAAAAGGAGAAGTAACATTTTTCTATTTAGGCTTAATACTAAAAAACCTATAAGCCCAAAAAACATAACACTATTTAAGATAGATAAACCATAAGGTCTCATCGGTTTAAAAAGCTTCATTTTATAACAAACGGACCAAATAAAGCGTAACACCAGTGGTAATACAATGCAAATACCTGCAATAAACAACAATTGCTGCCATGATGCTGCTATGGCTAAATTATTGTTGTAATACTGAAAAAACGGATACAAACCAGCAGCTACAACCACAAGAGTAGCGTATTGCTTACTATTCTTTAAAAAATTTTGAATTGGTCCTGTTATTTTTGAAATCATTTCTTTTTCAGTAAATACAATACACGTTCAGAGTTTTGGATTTCTTTTTTCTCTACAAGTTCAAAATAGTTTAAATAAGAAGATTCAAAATTATCAATATTGTAAAATTCAAAATAATGTTTAAAATCTGCTTTATTATTTAATAGTCGTTGTACCCAAGAATCGTCTCGTTTCGGAAATTCAATAATTAAATATTTAGAAAAAGAACTAAAAAACTTAGCCGACGCATTAAAAGGTACATTACCAGATAAAGACATGTGGTGAATTACAGCTAGTGCAAAAACAATATCTGGTTCAAAAGCTTCTATTCTCTTTAAAAAAGAATCGCGTTCTGTATTGTTTAAACCAATGGCTGGTGAAGGATTTAAAACATCTAATAAAAAAGCCAACATAAATTGCTCCTTTTTTAGTTTCGAGGTTTTATGGTTAAAATCTACCGCGTTATTATCGATATCACATACCAAGGCAATTTCAACCGAACGCTCTAATTTTCTAACAAATGTACCATCATTACCTCCTACATCAATGAGTCGTTCTGGTTTTAGCGTATTTACCCAAGTATTTATAATGTCTGATTTTTTTACAAAAGCATCATTAGTATAGTTGATTTTATCGTAATAATTTCCCCATTCCGAATGTTCCTTTAGGTCGATTTTTTTTATATAATCGTAAAGGCTTTGAATGATATTAAGTTGCCCTTTTTTAGATAAGGTGGCTTGTTTTGCTTCTCCTTTATAATCTTCGTTGTGCTTATCTTCTAATTTTGCCAATAAATGAATATTAGAATACAAAACAGGACTTAACTTAGTTTTCAACGGTAACATAGAGCTAATCATTTTTACAGGAATACCATCCATAAAATTGCTCAATAATTTTAATTGCTGAGCTCCATGATAATGTGCTAACACTAACGGTCCAAAAAAATGGGTAATGAATTGCTTATAGGCTCTCCAAGGGGAATCCTCAGTATAAAAGTCGAATGATAATGTGTCGATAAATACGGCTCTACCTTTATGGAATGTTATATTAAAAGCAGAAGCATCTTTTAAGGAAAAACCGTGTTCTAAGCTATACTTTTGAAGCTTTAAAGTGAGTAAAGCGGCTTCTTTATACATATTGAAACTCCATTCGTAAGGATACGTAACATATGGAATTTTTTCTGCTTGAATTATTATCTTTTCGGGAGTATTTGAAAGCTCTTCATGCGGAATTAATAAATTATTTTTAAACAAGACGTCATAAAACCCACTATCTGTTAGTGCTTTATATTGTTTAAAATATATAGGATTTATAACTCTTTTTATGTTTCCATTCTCCACAAAAACATAACCAGAAGGATCCCTAAATGAAGAAGGATGCGCGTTTTTAACGTTCACTAGAGTTTCGGTTTTCTGTATCTGAATCCTTAACCTCAATATCATCAAAAACATCATCTTCCATAGGCTTTGCCAACCCTAAAAACAATTTGATCTTATACATTAAATTCTTAGAAAAGAGTACGACTCCCGCAACTGCAGCTATAATAGCTTGTATAATCATAGCTCCTAAACCAGGATCGAAATAAAGTAAATGATGCATTTGGATTCTTTTTAGTAAATATACAAAACTTATAATATTATGATGTAAATAAAAAAGAGAAACACTTTTCAGTATTTCTCTTTTATAAATCTATCAATTAATTTGTAATTACATATTCTTATTACGCTTACGATCTACTTCTTTTAAATAGATTTTACGTATTCTTAAGTGGTTAGGCGTTACTTCTACATACTCATCTTTCTGAATATATTCTAAAGCTTCTTCTAATGAAAACTTAATAGCTGGTACAATCTTAGCTTTATCATCTGCTCCAGAAGAACGTACGTTACTCAACTTTTTAGTTTTAGTAACGTTAACTGTCATATCATCTCCACGAGAGTTTTCACCAATAACCTGACCTTCGTAAATATCTTCACCTGGATCTACAAAAAACTTACCTCTATCTTGTAATTTATCAATAGAGTAAGGAATGGCTTGTCCGTTTTCCATAGATACTAAAGACCCATTTTGACGTTCTGGAATTCCACCTTTTAACGGTTTGTAATCTGTAAAACGGTGTGCCATAATAGCCTCACCTGCCGTTGCAGTTAATAATTGATTACGTAAACCAATAATACCACGAGAAGGTACTATAAATTGACATACCATACGGTCGCCTTTAGCTTCCATACTTATCATTTCACCTTTACGCATCGTAACCATTTCAATAGCTTTACCTGAAACATTTTCTGGCAAATCAATAGTCATTTCTTCAAAAGGCTCACATTTAACTCCATCAATTTCCTTGATGATTACTTGCGGCTGTCCAATTTGAAGTTCATAACCTTCACGACGCATTGTCTCAATTAAAACAGATAAGTGTAATACACCACGGCCAAAAACCATAAATTTATCTGCACTATCTGTTTCTTCAACACGTAATGCTAAATTCTTTTCTAACTCTTTAGTTAAACGGTCTTTAATATGACGAGATGTTACAAATTTTCCGTCTTTACCAAAGAAAGGCGAATCGTTAATAGTAAATAACATGCTCATTGTTGGCTCATCAATAGCAATGGTTTTTAAACCTTCAGGATTTTCAAAATCGGCAACAGTATCACCAATTTCAAAACCTTCTAAACCTACAATAGCACAAATATCTCCCGTTTGTACTTCTTCTACTTTTAAACGTCCTACACCTTCAAATGTATGTAGTTCTTTAATCTTACTTTTTACAATTGAACCATCTCTTTTTACTAATGAGATTTGTTGGTTCACTTTTAAACTACCTCTTGTTAAACGACCAATAGCAATTCTTCCTGTAAATGAAGAAAAATCTAAAGATGTAATTAACATCTGAGTTGTTCCTTCTTCAAATTTTGGTTCAGGGATATGCTCAATGACCATATCTAATAAAGGCTCAATATTTTCAGTTTCATTTTTCCAGTCATCACTCATCCAGTTGTTCTTTGCAGAACCATATACTGTAGGGAAATCTAACTGCCACTCTTCAGCACCAAGTTCAAACATTAAGTCAAAAACTTTCTCATGTACCTCATCTGGTGTACAGTTTTCTTTATCTACTTTATTTACAACCACACAAGGTTTTAAACCTAAGTCAATTGCTTTTTGTAGTACAAAACGCGTTTGAGGCATTGGCCCTTCAAAAGCATCTACTAAAAGTAAAACACCATCAGCCATATTTAATACACGCTCTACTTCTCCGCCAAAATCGGCGTGACCAGGTGTATCAATAACATTGATTTTAGTGTCCTTATATATAACAGAAACGTTTTTAGAGGTAATTGTAATCCCTCTTTCACGTTCTAAATCGTTGTTATCAAGAATTAAGTCCCCTGTGTTTTCGTTCTCACGAAACAATTGACAGTGGTACATAATCTTATCTACCAATGTGGTTTTACCGTGATCGACGTGCGCAATAATTGCAATATTTTTAATCTTAGCCATAACTGATGCTGATTTTTAAGCGTGCAAATGTACGGTTAATTCTGCTTTTTTCGTTAATTAAATGTTATATTTTAATTATCAAGCAATTTGAGTTCATATCTTTAGTTAAATAATTGATTTACAACATAAAGCCTATCTGTAAAAACCAATCGTTAATTAGGCGTTTATAACTGTAGTTTTAAAACCCATTTAAACCTTTAATTATTAACAAATGCAAACCATTAATAAATTCACTAAGTTTATCCCTTACCTCTATTTTTTATCGGTAATTACCTATTGGTTTACTACTATAAATAAAACGGAAGGTATTTCTGCTTATCCTATTTTATTATTTGGAATTCCTTTTTTATGGCAACTTATTACACCTAATAGGAAGCTAAACTTCTCATTAGGAATTGTTTTTGTTTGCTTATCTTCTTACCTAATACTCGCTTATCTTTTTAACTTACTCAATATTATTCATTGGACAGATACAGCAAGAAAACTACTTTTCTACGGTGGTGTTTTAGTGGTTGGTAATTTTGTAATGTCGCTTTGGATGATACGAAATAGTATAAAAAAAGGATTTTAAATATTAAAAAAAGCCCTGAATTTTATACTCAAAACACAAATAACTAAAAATCTTGGTCCCAACTAAACATTCATAATCGTATCTTTGCACCTTAATTTTAAGTTTAAAGCTTTGATAACAATCCCAAAATTAAAACACACGCAATCCAATAATTTCTTTCTACTTTGTGGCCCTTGTGCTATTGAAGGCGAAGATATGGCACTTCGTATTGCAGAAAAAGTCATAAAAATTACAGACAAACTGGAAATTCCTTACGTTTTTAAAGGTAGTTTTAAAAAAGCGAATCGAAGTAGAA
This sequence comes from Winogradskyella damuponensis, assembly GCF_039538385.1. NCBI lineage: Bacteria > Pseudomonadati > Bacteroidota > Flavobacteriia > Flavobacteriales > Flavobacteriaceae > Winogradskyella > Winogradskyella damuponensis. Next base: position 31,784 of record NZ_BAABCB010000029.1, read on the forward strand.
TTGATAGTTTTACAGGAATTGGGAATGAAAAAGCTTTAAAAATACTAAGAAAAGTTTCTGAAACTTTTGATGTTCCAACAGTGACAGATATTCATGAAGCATCTGATGCGGCAATGGCAGCAGAATATGTAGATGTATTACAAATTCCTGCATTTTTGGTGCGACAAACCGATTTGGTTGTTGCGGCAGCTAAAACAGGTAAAGTTGTTAATTTAAAGAAAGGACAATTTATGAGTCCTGAAGCCATGAAACACGCTGTACAAAAAGTAAAAGATGCGGGAAACGAAAAAGCATGGATTACAGATAGAGGAACAATGTTTGGCTACCAAGATATGATCGTAGATTTTAGAGGTATTCCAACCATGCGCCAATATGCACCAACAGTTTTAGACGTTACACACTCATTACAACAACCTAATCAAAGTATTGGTGTTACAGGTGGACGACCAGATATGATTGAAACAATTGCTAGAGCTGGCGTTGTAAATAACGTAGATGGACTATTTATTGAAACCCATTTTGATCCTGCAAACGCCAAAAGTGATGGAGCAAATATGTTACATTTAGATAATCTAGAAGGTTTACTAACTAATTTGGTGGCCATTAGAAAAACTATCAATTCATTTTAATTTCATTTTCTAGACATATTTTGTAAGCAATCTTATTTGATTGTGACTATCTCTTTTTTACTCCAAGCTTATGACAATTAACTTTAATAGGGCCTTAATTATTGGGGTTACGCTTTTTTATTCAACCTTAGGTGCACAAACACAAGAAAGTCCAAAATACACATCTTCTAATAAAGGGAAATTCTTTATAAGTTGGGCCGGAAATAGAGATTCATATTCAAAGTCCGATATAAGGTTTAAGGGAAAGGATTACGACTTTACAATTAAAGATGCTACAGCTAAAGACAAACCTAAAGGCTGGCATGTAGATTATATAAATCCAACACGGATAACTATTCCGCAAACTAATTTTAAGCTCGGGTATTTTATTTCTAATCATTATATGGTTTCATTTGGAGTAGACCACATGAAATACGTAATGAACCGAGACAAATACAGAACTGCAGATGGTTATATCAATTTACCTGAAGATGAATTAGGAAGCACCTACAATGGAGTTTACAATAACGAAACCTTATTTGTTTCTTCAGATTTATTAAAATTTGAACACACAAACGGTCTTAATTATGTCTATACTGAATTTGCCCGATACGATGATATATCCTCAATCTTCGGAATTAAAAATACGGATACCTTTCAAATAAATATCACAGAGGGATTGGGTGCAGGTGTGCTTTATCCTAAAACCAATACTACACTTTTACAAAAAGAGAGGTACGATGAGTTTCATGTATCTGGCTATGGTTTATCTGCTAATGTTGGATTAAATTTTACTTTATATAAACACTTTTTTGTTCAATTAGAGGCAAAAGGTGGTTATATAGACATGAATGATATAAGAACCACAAATGATTCTGCAGATAGAGCAGAACAGCACTTTTTATTTTTTCAACGTATAATTGCTTTTGGTGGCATTTTTAGAATATAAATGATACAGGTTAGACAAGCACAAATAAAAGACAGTCTAGAAATTAGATCAATTTTTAGAGATACTATTATTCATGTTAATGCAAAAGATTACTCAGAAAAACAGATTGCTACTTGGGCTTCTGGTGCTGAAGATATTGAACAATGGGAAGAACGCATTAATACACTCTATTTTATTGTTGCTGAAACAGAAAATAACATTGTAGGATTTGCCTATTTAAAAAATGGCAATTATTTAGATGGCCTTTTTGTTCATAAAGATTTTCAACGTCAAGGTATTGGATCAAAATTATTACGAATTGTAGAATCTCAGGTTATGATGAATGATTTTGAAGTTATTAAATCTGATGTAAGCAAAACGGCTTTACCTTTTTTTGACAACAAATATTACGACGTAATTAAAAAGCAAAAGAAGAATTATAAAGGCCTTGTTTTTGAGAATTATTTGGTTGAAAAACCATTTTAACCAAACTAAAATTCTGTAATTATTTTACAAAATCTTTAACTCCTGCTTTAATTTCTATATCAACATAATTAACTCTTGGCACTATTGGACAAGAAAATTTTTCATTGTACACACAAGCTGGATTGTAGGCTTTGTTAAAATCAATTTCTAAAGTATCTCCATCAGGTATTTTTAAATCTAAATAACGTCCCCCTCCATAAGTTGAATCTCCATTGGTCTGATCTAAAAAGGGTAAAAACAAATAATCTTCAAAACCTTCCGTCTGCATTAATTCTTCACCTTGATACACGTTTAATTGAAATGATTGTCCTTTTATTTCAAACATTACAACACCATAAATACGCTCCTTAGAAAGTCTATCATCTGTTGTTTTCATATTAAACCACTCACTATCTGGTGTACGTTTTAATACCGCTTTTACAACAAACGTAGAATCAAATTTAAAAAAGTCTAAACCTTCAAATGTTTTTAAATCTTTTGCTTTTAAGGGAGATTTTGAAGCATCCTTAAACTCTGCATTCATTTTTTTCTGAAATGGCGTTTCGTCAACAATCCTTTTTTTACTTTCAGAACAACCAAACGTAAAGATGACCAAAAAAAACAATACCAAATTCTTCATTTCAAATTAATTTAAACTTCAAAAATACAACATATAGAATTTCATTTTAGTTTTATGAGATATTTAATAGTATACATTTTATAATTATCTACTTTAAATGTAATTTTAAACACTTATGAAAGAATTAGATTTAGACGTTTTAATTATTGGAGCAGGCCCAATAGGAATTGCCTGTGCTTTAGAATGTAAAAGGCGAAACTTAAATTATGTTGTACTTGAGAAAGGTGCTTTAACCAACTCATTATTTAATTATCCGTTAAACATGACCTTTTTTTCAACGTCTGAAAAATTGGAAATTGACAACATTCCTTTTATCAGTAACAATCCCAAACCAACACGAAACGAAGCTTTAGAATATTACAGACGTGTTAGTACTTCTAACTTATTAAAGATTCATCTTTATGAAAAGGTAACAGAACTCAACAAAACACCAAACGGGTTTACTATTCAATCTAACAAATCATTATACAATGCTAAAAATGTTATTATAGCGACTGGTTTTTATGACATCCCTAACCTCTTAAATGTAGAAGGTGAAGATTTACCAAAAGTGTTTCATTATTACAAAGAAGCACACCCTTTTTCGCTACAAAACATTGCCGTTGTGGGCGCCAGTAACTCATCTGTAGATGCCGCTTTAGAAATTTATAGAAAAGGCGGAAACGTTACCATGATTGTTAGAGGTGATGGCATTGGAGAACGCGTAAAATATTGGGTAAAACCAGATATTTTAAACCGTATTGAAGAAGGAAGTATTAAAGCCTATTTTAATTCTGAAATTAAAAGCATAAAACCTTCCGAAATTATTATAAATACTCCTGAAGGTGAAAAAATAATAGCTAACGATTACGTTATTGCATTAACAGGCTACAGACCTAACTTTGAATTTTTAGAAAACGCTGGAATTGATTTTTCAAAAGATGGCAAATCCATTCCAAATTACAATCCAGAAACCATGGAGTCTAATGTAAAGGGACTTTATTTAGCCGGAGTGATTTGCGGAGGAAAAGAAACCCATAAATGGTTTATTGAAAACTCTAGAATACACGCGAAACAGATTACTAAACATATAGATAAAAACAGACAAATTTAGATTTACCTAAAACACTTATTTTACAGGTTTTATTTCACTGTATTTTATAACATGAGACAGCACAATTTGAGTCTTTGTTTCTCCGTATGTTATAAGCTGATCTATAAAAGCTTCTAAGTGTTTTTGATTTTTTAGAACAACTTCCATTACAATGTTTTCATTTCCTGTAATTCGGTAGCAATTCACAACCTCATCATAAGTTTTAACCTTAACCAAAAACGGTTTTAGCATTCCCATAAATGCACGTAATGTAATTAAAGCTTTGAGTTGATAACCCGCTTCAAAAGGAGACACAAAAGTGGTATAACCTTGAATAATTTCGGCATCCTCCATTTTTTTTATACGCTCAGAAACCGCAGGCGAACTAATACCTACACGTCTTCCGATTTCGGCATTAGACATACGTGCATTTTCTTGCAAGCACTTTAAAATCTTCCAATTTAAATTATCTATATTCATTTAAAGAAACTAAGGTAAAATAACATCAATATTAAAGTAAATATACAAAACGACTTTAAATATTAAAGTTCAATTTCATTTTTAGTGCTTAAATTCGTGTGTATTGCTATTAAAATTATGAGTTACCACCTACCATCGCATTTTTCCGAATTGCCTGTTTACCAAAAGGCTATGGACATTATTGTACTTTCACGAAGTATTTCAACCTACCTCAATCAAGATTTATCATATTTGAATGCTGATGGTTCAGAGGATGAACATATTTATTTTACAGGAGATATTATACAGCAATCTACTAATCTGGCCCCTCAAATTATTAGTGCAGAACAGGAACGTTGTTCTCACAAAAAAAGTAAACATTTAGAAAGTTTAGATCGCCTAACCACTCGGTTATATAGTAATTGTAGGCGGTTAGAAAAATCGAATAGTAATGGAAGGGATTATTTACCTATTCTTAGAGGTGAATTAAAAAAGTTTAGAAAACTAAAGCGTCATTGGATGATGACCTTGTAATGCGCCATAACGCAGCTCTGCTCATGTCCTCTCGGAATTAATTCATCGTTTATATTATTTGCTTTTTATTAGGTGCGCATTACTCATAAAAGCATTTTGGTAGTTCTTTATTCTAGAATTCATATCATCTGCAATAATTACAAGCTGACATTTATTAAGACTCTCTGATAATCGTAAAATATGATTATAAGCATTATTTCGACCTAAATAATCGGCATCTTCAATAGCAAATAGCTGAACTTCTCCTAAATGAATTCCATTTAAAAAATAAAGTTTACTCAGACGAGACGGAGTTGCGATTACAATATCTTGCCCATAATACACTTCTGTTTTCTGCTTTTCAATATCGTATTCATCATAAAGCGCATAAATTCTTAAATCTGTGTTTTTGGTAAATCTTTCATACTCCTCCATTAATTTTAGAACATCAGCTTTATCTTTTGCAACAATAATTGCACGCGGAGAATCCTCATAAGCAGCTGCTTTTAATTTATGAATAGCAGTAATTATGAGTGCCGTACTTTTACCACTTCCTTTTGGTGCAATGACATAAGCATCTGATCCCCCTTTTAAAATGGGTAATACTTTTTTCTGAAGCGGATTTGAAGTTTCATAACCAGCGTTTTCTAAAGACTCTTTTAATAAAGGATGTAATTTTTTGAAAGACATGTATGCAATTTTTAATAGTAAATTAAAGATTTACTAATGGCTGCAAAGATACCATTAATGACAGACTTTACAGTCGGCTTTGTCTTGTATTTCTCCAACTAAATGGCCGTCTTCGTTCATTTTAAAACCACAGCAATCCATAAAACCTTGTGCAATCTGTTTTCTTGCACGTTGAATTTGAGATTTCACTGTAGGTAATGATAAGTGTAACTGATTGGCAACCTCTTGTTGTTTTAAACCTTTAATATCGGATAAAAACAAAGGGTCTCTATATTTTTTAGGCAAGCTTTTTATAATACCTCTAAGGCAATCTTGCTCAGAATGCTGATGAGTTTCTGGTTCTGATGCTACTTCTAAATCATCTACAGGAAGTTCTTTTTTACGCTCTCTGAAATAATCTAAAATGGTATATCTAGCAATTGAAAACAACCATGATTTTAGCTTGTCTTCATCTTTTAAAGTATGCAGTTTCGTATGAACTTTAATAAAGGTCTCCTGAAGAATATCTTCTGTAATCACAGAATTCTTAACCTTACTTAAAATAAAGTGTCTTATATCTTCTGCATAAATACCCCAAACATCTTTCGTAGTCATATTCTAAAGTAATTAAAATTAGTTCGGACACAAAACTTTGCATCCGAACTAACACTAATTTAACAATTGCAATTTGTACATGTACAATTATTGCATGTACAGTTTTGACAATTTCCTTTTGAGCAACCTTCACAGTTGCAAGTACAATCTTTATTTTTCATGATATCTGTTTTTTATGTTCATATAATAGACGAGATAATCCTAAAAAAGATGCAAAAAAGATGATAATATTTATTAAAGTTGAATTATTTTACCAATATCAATGCATCATGAGCAATTGGAAAATGACAAGAATTGGCTATAAAGCACAAGCTGTTGGCTTCTTTATGTAAACTTAGTGCTAAGTATTTTTGTCCTTCGTTTTTAGTTACTACTAGATTAAGTCTTTTAATAAATTGTGTAAAGTTCCATTTTCAAGTAGAAGACAATAATACTTAAAAATAGAGAATATTCGATAAGTCAAAACTAGAATTAGTCTATTTAATTGGCTACAAAAACCAATAAATGATACAAAACTAGGCTTTTTGTTATGAAATGAATTTTCTTAAATTGTAGCGTTAAATTTATATAGTAAATTTGGTAAAATTTTAATTAAATGCTGAATTCTAGATTTCTAATATCATAAATAAAAAACGTATCTTTCTAACAATAGCTTTACAAAACTTGTTAGTCAACTTGTCGTTAAAACAAATAAGTCAACTTGAGAGTTCTTTTTTTAATCTTACTATTTCTAAACTCAATATACTGCTATACACAATCTCGTAATTACGATGCGTTTTATAAGAACATAGAAAACAACATTTTTTATCACGAACACGCTAAGGTTTTAAACGAAATAAATTTTGTTCTTACTAACAAACCGAAAAATTATAGCACAGAACAAATAGATAATTTAAAAGTCTTAAAAGTTGAGGTACTTGTTGATGCTAATCTATTAGACGAAGGACTGGCGCTTTCAAACGAAATATTATCACAAAATCATTTAAATGACTATCACCTTACCAATTTATTTATAGAACGAGCTCTCATTTTTGAAATTACGGAAGACTTTTCAAGTGCTTTTGAAAACCTCACTTTAGCTAAAAAAAATATAGATAAAAATGAGGATCTCAAAAAAAAATATTATGCAACTTGGCTAATAAGGGTTTCTTCATGGTATCGAGTTCAAAAAAAAAGAAATAAATCCTATCAATATGCCTTAAAAGCAAAACAATATGCCGACAAAAACAACGATATTAGTAAAAGCTCTGAGGCTGGTACACTTCTGGCTTTCTATTATATTAATAAAAAAAACTATGATAAGGCCATACAATTATTCAATAAAGCGATTGCCGTAGGTAAGCAACTTAATAATAAAATAAGCGTCACTTATTTATATCTTAACCTTAGTAGTATTTATAAAAAAACAGACCAAGAAGCACTAGCATATAAATACATTGATTCTGCTTTTTACCATATAAAAAACACTAATTATCTCGAAATAAAATCTGCTAGCTATTTAGAGAAAAGTGAAGTTTTTGAAGCTCAAAATGCATTAGACTCTGCCCTACATTTTTATAAAAAAGCTATTGAATTTGAAAAAGCGCACAATTTCAATATGAAAACAATAAAAATGAACGAGCAAAATTTAGATTTTGAACTTCAAAAAGAAAAAATTCATACAGAAGAAATTGTTACCGAAAATAAAACCTTACAACAAAACCTTTTATTAATTCTAATTATTGCTGTTGTACTTTTCGCTTTTTTAATTCAAGAAAACAGAAGAAAAAAACAAATAGACAAACAAAAACTAATTATTGAAAAAGATGCGCTTGAACTAGAAAAAATAGTAAAGGATAAAACATTTTTAATCCATGAAATTAATCATCGTGTAAAAAATAATTTAGCAGTTATTTTAAGTTTAATTGAAATTCAAGGACAAGAAAACACCAAATCAACAGATGAGCTTATCAAGCAACTTCATGATCGCGTAAACACTATTGCTATTGGGCATCAACTATTTTCTTATGACTTGGATACTACTGAAAAATCTTTTGTTAACGTAAAACAATATGCAAATACTATTTTTCAAACCAAGCAATCTGCTACTACCAAAAAATGTAATTATATAGTAGAAGCTTCAGATATTCAACTAAAAGTAGATATCGCATTACCTTTTGGTTTGGTGTTAAACGAACTTATTACTAATTCTATAAAACATGCCAAACCTAGTAAAAATAAAGATCTCGAACTACAATTAAATTTAATTGCTAAAGACAAAACTATAGAGGTTATTTATAAAGATAATGGTGATTTTTTTCCAGATAATGCTAACCCCGAAGCGATGGGTATTTATATTATAAAAGGAATGCTTAACCAAATTTCGGGAACCTATAACAGAAAACAAAGTACTTTTTTTATTACCATACCTTATGCAAAAACAAGCTAATATCCTTATTGTAGAAGACGAGATGCTCATTGCATTTTCTATACAAAAAATGGTTCAAAAGCATTTTAACGTTTCACAGGTTGTTAAAAATTATGATGAAGCTATACAAGTGTTAGAAAATCAACCTATAGACTTAGCTCTTATAGATATTACATTAAACAACAGCAAAAGCGGAATAGACATAGGCCAACTAATCAATAAAAAATATAATATCCCGTTTATTTATTTAACGGCGTCTACAGACGAGGCTACCTTAACAAAGGTTATTCAAACAACACCAAGTGCCTATATTTCTAAACCGGTACAGGAAATCAATGTTATTACTGCTATAAAATTAGCATTAGTTAATACCATAGAAAAGAATATTGTACTAACTATAGGCAAAAAAGAATACCATATAAATATGGATCATTTTCTATTTGCACAATCAGAAGGAGTTTATATTACATTGCATTTCTCCATTTTGCAACCTATGTTATTAAGAACCACTTTTGCGCAACTACAAAAGCAACTTCCTAAAAGCAACTTTAAACGCATTAATAAAAGCGAAGCCATCAACCCAAATTATATTACTAAAACAGAGATAAAATGCGTGTTTTTAGATAAAAAAAGCTTTAAAATTTCAAAAACATACTGGAAACCATAAACAAAAAGTACGTTTCACAACAAAAAAAAGGCGTTTCCTAACATTTTTTTTATTTAAAGAGTTTTAGTTTCTATTATCGTTAAAAATATTAACAAACCTCTTAAATCTTATGAAAAAAACTACTTTACATCTTTTACTATTATTACTTTTTACAGTAACAATACATGCTCAAACTACGTACACTTATTTTGGATCTGGAGATTGGTCAAATACAGCAAATTGGTCGCCTTCTTATCCTGGAACAACCATTAACGCTGGAGATACTGTTGTTATTACTAGTGGTATTACTATTGATGAAACAATTACTAATGATGGAACTTTAGAATTTTCTGACTTTGTAAATAATCCTGGCACTATTACAAATAATGGCACTTTAAATATTTCACAGCCGGTTAATTATACTGGATCTATTATAAATACAACTACAGGAACTATAAATACAACTGGGAATATACATATTCACAATAATATTACTAATAACGGAACGTTTATTAACAATGGAAATATACATCTAGCTTATTTTGTTAACCTAGATGGTTCAGGTACTGTTACAAATAATGAAACATTAAGTCTTGATGGTAATATTGCCTCTAGTGCTACCTTAGAGTTTACAAATTCTGGAATTTTTAACATTAGTATTGTTAATTTTAATTCTAATATACAATTAATAAATACATCTACAGGAACTATTAATACAACTGGAAGCGTTTTAATTGGTGCCACTTTCACAAATGATGGAACCCTTACTAACGATGGAACTTTAAATTTATCTTCTTATCAACTTGACGGTTCTGGAACTTTTATTAATAATGGAACTTTAGATTTTGAAGGCCATACAGACTATAATAATTCTTTAACATATACTAATAATGGAATTATTAATTTAAATGGTCTTATTAATGGTCCCGATACTCTAATTAATTTGGGCACTTTAAATATTAATGGTGGTGAAATTGCCCTAGCGACTTTCACAAATACAGCTACAGGAACCATTACTACAACTGGAAATTCTTATTGGCGTGCTGATTTAACAAATGATGGCACAATTACTAATTACGGAACACTTAGAGCTATTGATTGTGATTTTAATGGTTCTGGATATTTAACTAATGATGGAATTTTAGAATTACCTAACATGAACATTGGTGCTAACCTAACAATTACAAATTTACTCACTGGAGACTACATTACTTCGGGAGTCACACATAATTATAGCTATAATTTCACAAATGAAGGAACACTTACTGTTTTAAATGGTACTTTTGAGAGTGTACATTGTACAAATAATGGAACTATAACTGTAAATAATTCTGGAACTTATAAAAATACTAGCCAACTTTTTAATACAGGAACATTTAACAACAATGGCACACTAACAGGTGTAAATACAGATCACACTGGTAATTTTAGTAATTCAGGCATCTTAAGTCCTGGTAATTCCCCTGGAACTTATACGTTTAGTAACGATTACACGCATGAAACTACTGCAACATTACTTACAGAATTAGAGAGCACCACAAGTTATGACAAAGTATACTCTTATGGTAATGCAAATTTAAATGGTACTCTAAACGTAAGCCTTTTAAATGGTTTTACACCTGCTGTAGGTGACAGCTTTACCATTTTAACCGCTAGTAATATTACAGGTACTTTTGATACAGTAAATTTACCTACTGGCTACGATTGGAATGTTAGCTATACAGCTACAGAGGTTATATTAGAAGTCGCTAATACTTTAAGCACACTAGATTTTGAATTAACTGATATTTCATTATATCCTAATCCAGCAAGTAACTTTATTACAATAAGTGGTTTACAAACTGAAGAAAACTATACAATATATAACACTTTAGGGCAGGAAGTAAAAAATGGAAGTGTTACAAACAATGCTAAAATTGATATTCAAAACTTAAATACAGGTTTATACTTTTTAAAATTTGAAAATAACACCACTATTAAATTCTTAAAAGAATAAAAATTTTGAGCAATACTTAGTTATAATTAGAAACTCTTAGTATATAAAATATTACATTTTCTACTTATAAAGAATAATAAACAAATAAAAAACCAAGCCTAGACTTGGTTTTTTATTTGTTTATTATGTTATACTACATATTTCTACGATACTGACCACCAACTTCAAATAATGCCGAGGTAATTTCTCCCAAGCTACAGACCTTACATACTTCCATTAAAGCTTCAAATATATTTTCGTTGTTTATGGCGCGTTGTTGTAAGTCTTTCAGCAATGCTTTTGTATCGTTTGCTGCATGAAGGTTCGCTAAGGTTTTAATCTGAAACTGCTTCTCTTCTTCTGTTGCTCTAATGACTTCCGCAGGCACAACTGTTGGAGACCCCTTACTACTTAAGAACGTATTTACTCCAATAATTGGGAATTTTCCGTTGTGTTTTAAGGTTTCATAATACAAGCTTTCTTCTTGTATTTTACTACGTTGGTACATGGTTTCCATGGCACCTAAAACACCACCTCTTTCTGTAATTCTGTCGAATTCTAAAAGCACAGCTTCTTCTACTAAATCCGTTAATTCTTCAATAATAAATGAGCCTTGGATTGGATTTTCGTTTTTATTTAATCCTAATTCTTTATTGATAATTAATTGAATTGCCATCGCACGTCTAACCGATTCTTCAGTTGGTGTTGTAATAGCCTCATCATACGCGTTAGTGTGTAATGAGTTACAGTTATCATAAATAGCGTATAATGCTTGAAGCGTTGTACGAATATCATTAAAGTCAATTTCTTGAGCGTGTAAACTACGTCCAGACGTTTGAATATGATATTTCAACATTTGTGCTCTTGCATTGGCGCCGTATTTGTGCTTCATGGCTTTTGCCCATATTTTTCTGGCAACACGACCAATTACAGCATATTCTGGATCAATTCCGTTTGAGAAAAAGAATGATAGGTTTGGACCAAACTTATTAATGTCCATACCACGACTTAAATAATATTCCACGTAAGTGAAACCATTAGATAAAGTCAACGCTAATTGCGTAATTGGGTTTGCTCCTGCTTCTGCAATATGATATCCAGAAATTGATACCGAATAGAAGTTACGAACGTTATTCTCTATAAAATACTCTTGAACATCTCCCATTAAACGCAACGCAAATTCTGTAGAGAAAATACATGTGTTTTGTGCTTGATCCTCTTTTAAAATATCTGCCTGAACCGTTCCTCTAACCTGAGCAATGGTATTCTTTTTAATTTCTGCGTAAACGTCTGCTGGCAATACTTGATCACCAGTGACGCCTAATAACATTAAGCCTAAACCATTATTCCCTTCTGGTAACTCACCATTATAAGATGGACGTTCTTTGCCTTTATAAAGCTTCGCTATTTTAGCCTCTACTTCTTTTTCCAGTCCATTTTCTTTAATATACAATTCACATTGTTGGTCTATGGCAGCATTCATAAAGAAACCTAATAACATTGGCGCAGGACCATTTATCGTCATACTTACCGATGTCATAACATTTGCCAAATCAAAACCAGAATACAGTTTTTTAGCATCATCTAAACAACAAATACTAACTCCTGCATTACCAATTTTTCCGTAAATATCCGGTCTTAAATCGGGATCGTTTCCGTAAAGCGTTACACTATCAAAAGCAGTAGATAAACGTTTGGCTGGTAAGCCTGCACTTACATAGTGAAAACGTCTGTTAGTACGTTCTGGCCCGCCTTCTCCTGCAAACATACGCGCAGGATCTTCGCCTGTACGTTTAAAAGGATATAATCCTGAAGTATATGGAAATTCACCTGGTACGTTTTCTTGCAATGTCCAACGTAATAAATCTCCCCAAGCTTGATACTTTGGTAAAGCAACTCGTGGAATTTGTAAATGCGATAACGACTCCGAATGTGTTTCTATTTTTATTTCTTTATCTCTTACCTTAAAGCTATAAATTGGATTTTTGTATTTGTTTACTTTCTCATCCCAACCCGTAATGACTTCCCAATTGTAAGGATCTAAGTTTAATTTTACACGGTCAAATTCGCTAACTAAAAGTTTTACAAAATCTTCATTACCGGCATTCTCCGAGATAGATTCTGAAGCAATTCCTGCTTTGTCTAATTTTGGTGTTACTTCTAAAACAGATTCTAATGTTTTATAAATACCGTATAAACGTTGTGCGACTTCAACTTGCGCATCAGCTGTTTTATCGTACGCGCGATTATTCTCAGCAATTTCAGATAAATAGCGTGTTCTTGACGGTGGAATCACAAAAATTTTCTCACTCATTTCCTTAGAAATTTCGAAAGTCGATTTTAATTCTGAGTCTGCCTTTTCAACCAATTTATCCATAATGGCTTTATAAAGCGTATTCATTCCTGGATCGTTGAATTGTGAAGCTATGGTACCATAAACAGGCAAATCGTCTTGATGCACATCCCAAAGATTATTGTTACGCATGTATTGCTTTTTCACATCACGCAACGCATCTAAAGAACCACGTTTATCAAACTTATTAATAGCTACCAAATCTGCAAAATCTAACATATCGATTTTTTCAAGTTGTGTCGCTGCACCAAATTCTGGAGTCATAACGTATAATGCCACGTCTGAATGTTCCATGATTTCAGTATCAGACTGACCAATACCAGACGTTTCTAATATGATTAAATCGTATTCTGCAGCTTTTAAAACTTCAATAGCTTCGTTTACGTATTTTGATAAGGCTAGGTTAGACTGACGTGTTGCTAAACTACGCATATACACTCTTGAGTTGTTAATCGCATTCATACGAATACGATCCCCTAAAAGTGCTCCTCCTGTTTTACGCTTAGAAGGATCCACTGAGACTAAACCAATGGTTTTTTCTGGAAAATCGATTAAAAAACGACGCACTAGCTCATCGACTAAACTGGATTTACCAGCTCCACCTGTTCCTGTGATACCTAAAACTGGTGTTTTAGACGTTTTATTTTTAATATGAATTTTGTCTAATGTTGCTTTTGCAACTTCAGGGAAATTTTCTGCTGAAGAAATGACTCTAGCAATTGCTTTTGGGTTTTTAGTAGGAAGTAGATCTACCTCGTTACTTAGTGTATCTCCTATGGCAAAATCGGATTGTTGTACCAAGTCATTAATCATGCCTTGTAAACCAAGTGCTCTTCCATCATCTGGAGAATAGATTCTGGTAATTCCATAATCCATTAATTCTTTAATTTCTTCAGGGAGAATAACTCCACCTCCACCTCCAAAGATTTTGATATGACCAGCTCCTTTTTCATTGAGCAAATCATACATATATTTAAAATACTCGTTATGACCACCTTGGTAAGAGGTTAATGCAATCGCATTTGCATCTTCTTGAATCGCCGTATTCACAACTTCCTCTACACTTCTATCGTGACCAAGGTGAATGACTTCCACTCCTGTAGATTGAATAATACGACGCATTATATTTATAGCAGCATCGTGTCCATCAAAAAGAGATGCGGCTGTTACTATACGTACTTTATATTTTGGTTTATAAGGTGCAACTTGTTCCATTCTTAAAAATCTTGCTTATTTGAGTGGCAAATTTAAGGAATATTCAAAAATCTAAAGCAATAATCATCAATTATCTAAAACTTAAAGAAAGTCAGGTTCGCGCGGAATTTTAATTAATTTTAACAATTCATTAAAGATCAATTTTATGCAAAAAATCACATTACTTATTCATTGTGAAGACCAATCCAACATTATTGCATCTGTAACTAATTTTATAGCTACCAATGATGGAAACATCGTTTATATAGACCAACATGTTGATAGAGAACAAAATATCTTCTTTATGCGTTTGGAATGTGAATTTGCATCTAACACATTTGCTCTAGAAAACTTCAAACAGCTTTTTAGTACAACCTTAGCTCAGAAATTTCAACTGGAATGGAAAATTTTTGCTGCTGAAAGAAAACCTAAAATGGCCTTGTTTGTTTCTAAGTACGATCATTGTTTATACGATATTTTAGGACGTTATAATTCTGGAGAATTGTTTCTTGAAATTCCATTCATCCTGAGTAATCATCTCGATTTAAAACCTATAGCAGACAGTTTTAATATTCCGTTTTATCATGTTCCGATAACTGCATCTACAAAAGATGAAGCCGAACAAAAACAATTAGAGCTATTGGAATCACACGCTATCGATTTTATTGTTTTAGCGCGTTATATGCAAATTGTATCTAAAACTTTAATTGATAATTATCCTAATAAAATAATTAATATTCATCATTCCTTTTTACCTGCATTTGTTGGTGCCAAACCTTATCATTCAGCTTATAAACGTGGAGTAAAAATTATAGGAGCAACCAGTCATTATATTACAGAAGTACTAGATGCAGGACCTATTATAGAGCAAGATGTGGCACATGTGTCCCACACGCATTCTATAAAAGATTTAATTGCCAAAGGTAGAGATTTAGAAAAAATCGTTTTATCTAATGCTATTAAGCTTCACACAAAAAGAAAGGTTATGGTATATAACAATAAGACAATTATATTCTCTTAAACACTAAAACACATACATTAAAACAAAAATTAAAGTGACTATTCATATTAACAAGTGTCTATAAATTAAGAACAATTTAGCTTTAAAATTTAAAGCATTTTTACCTATAAGAATTATCTTTACCAACAATTAAAACTACAATCATGATTAAAAGAATTTTTGCCCTACTAATTATTTTCAATTTAACAGCTTGCGCCGAGTTACAACAGGTTGTTGATTCTTTACCACAAGGTACAAGTGATGTTATAGGCAACGCTGATATCGCAGCAGGATTAAGAGAAGCGCTAGACGCAGGTATTGAGAAACAAGTAAGCAAATTAACCGCTGAAGATGGATTCTTTAAAAATGAATTAGTAAAAATAGTTTTACCAGAAGAACTACAGAAAGTAGACAGTGCACTTCGTAAAATAGGATTAAGCAGTTTAGCTGATGAAGGCTTAAAAGTATTAAACAGAGCTGCTGAAGATGCTGTATCGGAAGCTACTCCAATTTTTGTAAATGCCGTAAAAGATATCACTTTTGATGATGCTAAAAATATTCTTTTAGGAGAAGATAATGCGGCAACATCATATTTAACATCAAAAACGCAGACCGAACTTTATAGCAAATTTCAACCTGTTATTAATAATTCGTTTAGTAAAGTTGGAGCAGATAAAATCTGGTCTAATCTAATTACTAAATACAATAGCCTTCCATTAACTAGTGATGTAAACCCGGATTTAACGGATTATGTCACTGGCGAAGCTCTAAAAGGTGTTTATACAATGATTGCTGTTGAAGAAAAAGAAATTAGAACTAAAGTCTCTTCTCGAGGAACGGATTTATTGAAAAAAGTATTTGCTTTACAAGACTAAAACGTTAAAGTCATTATTTTTTGCTACAATTTTCTGTATTTTTAAAAGATAAATCACTAACTTTCAACGACTAACTAATATTTTTTTCGTTGTGGCCCATATTGATAAACTTCTAAATAAAAGGAAAAGGCTAAATCATAAATATAAGCAGCTTATTGAAGATGCTTATAATTTAAGACAAACAGACCACGCATTAAGTGACTTTTCAGAATACAAAGCCACAAAAGTTCTCAATAAACTTAACAAGCTTAAATTTGTTGTTGGAGATGCGAAATTGTACGCTAATTAATTAAAAACCTTAAGTGATTAAACTACATTTAATTATATCCTAATATTAGCATAACATTTAACTTATAAAATATCAGCATCTTTGTAATGCAAAAGATTGAGATAGTAATAATTTTAATTGAAATTATTAATTAAAAGTCGGTATTTAATTAAATACCGACTTTTCTATGTTATAGTATTTTACATTTAATCATATCCTAATATTAACATAACATTCAACCTAAAGAATATCAACATCTTTGCAGTGCAAAAAAGATTAAGTTAGTTAAGTTTTAAAGCAGTTAGTTAGTCAGAAGTCGATATTTAGTTAGGTATCGACTTTTTTATGTTTATTAATGAAGTGTTTGAAAATAGCTATAAGACTTTAGTAAGCGACTACCATACCAAGAGAACAACTCTCCATCTACAATTTTTATCGTTTTTTCTGGAAATTTTGATTGCAACTCCACAACATGAGCTTCTTTAAACGGAAAAGGTTCACTAGAAAGAAAAATCAGATCGGCTTCTTTTAATTTTGGATCATTTAAATCGATTTCAGGATAGCGTTTTTCATTGCTATAACTATTAATAAATCCTGCTTCCGTAATCATAGCATCTATAAAATTGTCTGATGCAGCAACCATCCACGGTTTTTTCCAAATAAAATAAGCCACTTTTAACTTATCTATATCTTGATATTGAAGTTGAAATGCTTCGCGTTCTAATTGAATATTGGCCACTAAAGTTGACGTGGTTCTTTTAATATTAAAAATCTCCCCATACATGGTAATGAGCTCAAAACAATCTTCTAAATTATAAATATCGCTGACATGAATAGGTGCGATAGCTTCTAGGCTTTCAATAATCTCCTTCGTATTTTCTTCTTTATTGCAAAGAATAATATCTGGACGAAGTGCTTTTATCTTTTCAAGATTAATTTGTTTTGTACCACCAACAACAGCTTTAGATATTCTAAGGTGCTTTGGATGTACACAGAACTTAGTCACACCTACAATTGAAGCTTCCAAACCTAAATCTACCAATAATTCGGTTTGAGAGGGCACTAACGAGATGATTCGTTTGGGTGTTTTTTTGAATTGAATTTCTCGTTTAAGTTGATCTTTCATTTAATTTCACTTTCTAGTCTCAGTTTACAAGCTAAAACACACTGAAGACTGTGATTGAGATTATAAACTCAGAATTTCTGACATCTGCAACTGTAATTCTTCAGCTTTTTGAGCTGCAGCTTCTGCAAAATCTCCATCTTGAGATGCATAAATAATGCCTCGAGATGAATTAATTAATAAGCCAATCGATTTATTCATACCATACTTACAAACCTCTTGAAGGTTTCCACCTTGAGCACCAACACCAGGCACCAATAAAAAGCTCTCTGGAATAATTTTTCTAATATCTGCTAAAAACTCAGCTTTAGTGGCACCAACTACGTACATTAAATTTTCAGCATTTTTCCAAGATTTAGACGTTTCTAAAACCTGTTTATACAACTCTACTCCATCGACTGATTTTGTTTGAAAATCAAAAGCTCCTTGATTAGAAGTTAAGGCTAAAAGTATGGTGTGCTTATCTTTAAAAGCTAAAAAAGGTTCAACTGAATCTTTTCCCATATAAGGTGCAACCGTAACACTATCAAACCCTAAGTCCTCTAAAAAAGCTTTAGCATACATGGTGCTTGTATTACCTATATCACCTCGTTTTGCATCTGCAATGGTGTAAATTTCTGGGTGATTTTTATTAAGATAATTGATGGTTTTTTCTAATGCTTGCCATCCTTTTATACCGTATGCTTCGTAAAATGCTGTGTTTGGTTTATAAGCTACGCAAAGATGGTGGGTTGCCTCTATAATTGCTTTATTGAAAGCGAAGATAGGATCCTCTTCTTTTAATAAATGCTTTGGGATTTTATTTAAATCGACATCTAAACCTATGCAGAGAAAGGATTGCTTTTTTTTAATTTGGTCTATAAGCTGTTGTGTGGTCATAGTATAAAAAAAGCCTCAAAAAGAGGCTTCAATTTAAATTACATCATCGTTCGCCTTTAACAACTCAGTGTTTTCAGCTAACATTAATTCGTCTATTATTTTTTGAATATCACCATTAATGATATTTGATAAATCATAAAGGGTTAATCCTATTCTATGATCTGTTACTCGTCCTTGAGGATAATTATAGGTTCTAATCTTAGCAGACCTATCACCAGAACTCACCATACTTTTACGTTTTTCAGAATCGGCAGCTTGTTGTTTTGCTAATTCTAAATCGTATAAACGCGAACGTAATACTTTTAAGGCTTTTTCTAAGTTTTTATGAGATGATTTCTGATCTTGACAACTTACAATCATACCTGTTGGTTCGTGATGTAACTTAATAGCCGAGTACGTTGTATTTACTGACTGACCACCAGGACCTGTTGATGTGGTACGCTCTATACGTACTTCCGTCATGTCTAATTCATAATCAAACTCTTCCGCTTCTGGCAATACCATAACGGTTGCTGCACTTGTATGCACACGACCTTGAGTTTCTGTTTGTGGTACACGTTGCACACGGTGTACACCAGCTTCAAACTTTAATGTTCCGTAAACATCTTCTCCAGAAACTTCAAAAATAATTTCTTTAAAACCACCAGATGTTCCGTCACTCTGACTTACCACATCGACTCTCCAGCCCTTATCACTACAATATTTAGAGTACATTCGGTATAAATCACCTGCAAAAATACTCGCTTCGTCACCACCTGTACCTGCACGTACCTCAACAACAACGTTTTTAGCATCATCAGGATCTTTAGGAATCAACATAAAACGAATCTCCTCTTCAAGTTTATCAATGGTTTCTTTTGATTCTTCAAGTTGCATTTTAGCCATATCTACCATTTCGGCATCAGAACCATCTGCAATAATTTCTTCAGCTTCAGAGATATTATCTAAGGCCTCCTTGTAAACCTCTCCTTTGTCTACAATTAATTTTAAATCCTTGTATTCTTTCATCAGCTTCGTGTAGCGTTGCTGATCTGATATAATATCTGGTTGAATGATAAGATCATTTACCTCATCAAAACGTTGTTTTATTATCTGTATTTTCTCTAACATCTCTCTTCAAAATTGGATTTCAAAAATACGATAAATTATGGATTTTGAAACGTTGGATATCAGGACATTTTAACTTAAAAAAAATAAAACACATAAAACATACGTTATCTATCAAGTATGTATCGATTCCTAGCTATACTTGCATTTTACAGACCGTTTGTGGTTTGGTCTTTTATTGCGAATGCTATTATCGGATTTTTCAATCCTATTATAGCACCAGCCTTAGTAACCAAATTATTTCTTACGATTTTTGCATGGTATTATGTGAGTGAAACCAATAATAAGCGAAAATTAACCTTTTATAAAAATTTAGGTATTTCTACTTTAAAGCTTTTTTCCGTTATATTTATTCTAGACTGCATTTTAACCATTATCTTTCTTACAATATTTAAGGAATTCACTTGATAACAAAATGATATTTGAATTAGACAATGTAGAACTTTACTTTAAAAACAAACGCATTTTAAATGGTATTTACTTAAAAGCTGAAACAGGAAAAGTAACAGCTATTTTAGGTAGAAATGGCTGTGGTAAAAGTTGTTTGCTCAATATTGCTTTTGGGAATTTGAAACCGAAATACAAATTGGTAAGACTAGACAACAAACCGCTTTTAAAGCCTTTATTTTCTACAAAAATTGCCAAATATTTACCACAATATAATTTTATTCCTAGCGAAATGAAGCTTTCATTTGTTTTTAAACTATACGCTATAGACTGGACTATTTTTATTGAAAATTTTGAAGCATTCGCCATCTATAAAAACTCAAAATTTAAAGCTCTATCTGGTGGTGAAAGGCGAATTATTGAAACTTATATTATTTTGAAAGCAAAAAGTAAGATTGTATTTTTAGATGAACCTTTTTCGCATTTGTCTCCATTACATATTGAAACCGTAAAACAACTTATTGAAGAAGAAAAAAAAGAGAAAGCTATTATCATTTCAGATCACATGTATCAACATATCATTACATCTTCTGATATTATATACTTACTAAAAAACGGTACTACAAAGAAAATTGAAAAACTTACAGAGCTTGAAGATTATAAATACTTAAGTGAAGGTAGCCTTAGAAGCTAAACATGTAATACACTCATCTAAGACGAGCCATTTGATTTTATAATATTATCTAAATCTACAACCACACCAACACCTAAAATTTGTTTCCACTGTAACTTTGGACCTTCAATTACAATTTCTTCGTTGGTCATTTCATTGGTTTCAACTTCAACTTTTATATCATCATCGTATCTGATATGCGACCCTAAAGTCGCTTTAACATACCTATTGACTTTCATGTCTAGGTTAAGTTCCCATTCAACATCTATATTTCCAAAACTATTTATATAATCTGTATATAAACGCAATAGACTGGTTATTTTAATATTCTCAAAGACCTCTTCTTCGTACTGGTTGGTTAACAAAATACCCAATTCTTGTCTAACTCTTTTTCCATCTCTAAGGATATTACCATCTAAATCATAAATTGCAGGATCTACACCAAAAGACCCTTTGTCTGCCAAATCTTTATCTAAAACAAATGTGGTTTTTAAGGTAAAAGGCGAAGCATAAAAAGACAAACGTTCTATATGTCTACCATATTCCATTCCCAATCCAAAAAACATATAACCAGGTGCTAAAAATCTTGATATAGGCTCATCTCTATTAGGATAATTATATCCATTAGCTAACTGCGTGTTAAAACTAAACTTTGCCGAATAAAACCAATTACTTTTAGGATCTAATTCTAGGCCTGCATTAGAAATTACCTCAAAAACATCTTCGGTTTTTCTAATGTCTTCAGCTTCTTGCTTGTTTAAACCATAACGCACATTAAAATTAGAGTTCCAAAACCATTTTTCTTGTTTGTATTTTGCTATTGCTTTTCCTGTTACGATTCCAGAAATAGAGTTTGTTCCTCCCGAATTCCAATTTGTAAACGAAACTTGATTAAGTGTTAAACCTATCTCTTTTTTTGTTCTCCATCCCAACTCTATAGGTTGGTCCTTTTTCTTCTGAAAATACAAAGAATCAGGCTGCGCAAATAGCATGCTAGAACACAACACAAAAATGCTAAAAAGAAACCACGAATAGTTTTTCATGCTTAAAATAAAATTAATATGTAAATGTTCCGTATGTGCTTTTTATAGTCAGTGCCTTTTGATCTGAAGCTTCTACTCTACCTATTATTTTGGCTTCTACATTAAAAGATTTAGAAATCTCAATAATAGTCTTAGCTACTTCTGGTTTTACATACAATTCCATACGATGTCCACAATTAAATACTTGATACATTTCTTTCCAATCTGTTTTAGATTGTTCTTGAATGAGTTTAAATAACGGAGGAACATCAAACATATTATCTTTAATGATGTGAAGATTATCTATAAAGTGAAGTATCTTAGTTTGCGCACCACCACTACAATGCACCATCCCATGAATATCTTCGCTTGTGTAAGTATTTAAAATTGCTTTTATAATTGGAGCATACGTTCGTGTTGGCGATAGCACCAACTTACCTGCATCTATTGGAGAATTTTCAACAGGATCTGTAAGTTTCGTTTGCCCAGAATATACTAATTCTTCTGGCACTGAAGCATCGTAGCTTTCCGGATACTTTTCGGCTAAATATTTAGAAAACACATCATGTCTTGCCGATGTTAAGCCATTACTTCCCATGCCGCCATTATATTCGGTTTCATAAGTTGCTTGCCCAAAAGATTCTAAACCAACAATAACGTCACCATCAGTAATATTTGCATTATCAATAACATCGCTTCGTTTAATACGAGCCGTTACTGTAGAATCTACAATTATAGTTCTTACTAAATCCCCAACATCTGCAGTTTCACCTCCTGTAGAATGAATAGTAACTCCAAAGGACTTTAAATCTTCTATTAATTCTTCTGTACCATTAATAATTGCAGATATAACTTCGCCAGGAATTAAGTTCTTATTTCTTCCTATAGTCGAAGACAACATAATATTGTCTGTTGCACCAACACAAAGTAAGTCATCAATATTCATTATTAACGCATCTTGTGCAATGCCTTTCCAAACTGAAATATCTCCGGTTTCTTTCCAGTACATGTAAGCTAAAGACGATTTAGTACCTGCACCATCTGCATGCATAACAAGGCAGTAATCCGCATCATTAGTTAAATAATCTGGTACTATTTTACAGAATGCTTTAGGGAATAAACCTTTATCAATATTCTTTATCGCATTATGAACATCTTCTTTAGATGCTGAAACACCTCTTTGCGCATATCTTTTACTCACCGAATTACTCATAAAACTATTGTATTTAACATTGGTGTTGCAAAAGTAAGAATTGCGTTTAATTATATGGAATGATTAGATTGGAATTAATTACTGTTTTCATTTTTCTGCGTAATGCTTCTTTTTTCTTTTGGCCTCCAAAGTAGATATTAAGGCCTAAACCCATCCTAAAGAGTAAATCATCTGATTCTCCTTCTATAAATCCGTCGAGTTCATCGGTAAGCATATAATTATACTCACCAAAGAGTTTTACACCTATACCTTCTCTAAAAATAAACTCAAACCCTAATCCGCCTTGAGCTTTTGTAGCTGTTAGTTTAAAATCATTAGATGCATTATAACCACTTCCGGCATATAAATAAGGCGAAAATTTTGTGTATGGACTGAATAGAAATTCTAAATTTAAATCAAAAGACATAAAACCTTCGTTATAAATATCTTTTATAACAACGTTATATTTATTGTACGTAAAATTAATATTTAGATGACTTGTAATATGATGTTTATAGCCAATTCTAAAATACACATCAAACTCAGATTCTGGATAATCTCCATCTATTATTGCTGAACCAGCTGCTAGATCAACAGCATTGGAACCTCTATAATCAAAAAAAGCATACCTACGATTAATAGATTTCTCACTACGTTCGTCGGTTTCTTGAGAAAATGAAAAATTAAAACTAACAATAGTCATTGCTATGCTTAATACAATAGCATTGATTTTAGGAATCATATACCTCTAATTAGAAGATAAGTCTATTTTCAGTGTAGATTTTTAAGGAGGTGTGCAATATAAAAAAATATTAATGATTTCATCGAAATCAAAAAAAAATATAGGAATAAAAAAAAAGGATAAAATCAAATTATTGATTTTATCCTTTTATCTTAATAACTGTGAATACTTAATTTTTAAGATTCAGCTTGTAGTGTAGATTGTATGTTTACAACATCTTCATTAGTCACTTCATTTAAATCATCAGAATTATCTTGTGAAAGAATTAAAGTTGCTCCAACAAGGATAGCTACACTAAGTAGTAACTTTTTCATTTTTACAAATATTGATTAATAGCCCTACAAAAATACAACATAACCGCATTATGGAAATAGCTATTTTGTTTTTTTTAATGCAAAACCACTACCTTTTCGACAACTAGTTTGAAGTCATCGACAAACGACACAAAACAGATTTTGTTCATATCATTTTATACGTAGAACTACGTATATATTAAGCGTAATTTCACATTAACACCAACTTAAACACCTGTAACGTTACTATTTAGTAAACAAAAGTTCTCTGTATTTTGTTAATGGCCACAATTCATCATCTATCATTATTTCTAACTTATCACAATGGTATCTTATCTCTTCAAATAAAGGTTTTACTTTATTACAATACCCATCTGCCTTCTTTTCTATATTAGCTTGTTTATTGTAAACTTTTCGTTCCTCTGTCATTTTAGTTACTAATGAATTAATAGCTTCTATATGCTGTGATATTTCTTCTATTAATGCCATCTGTTCTTTAGCAAAATCTTTAAAACGATCGCCATAAATAGCTTTTAATCCTGTAACATTTTCTATTAAAATATTTTGATATCTAACCGCTGTTGGTACCACATGATTTCTAGCAATATCTCCAACAACTCTACTTTCTATTTGGATATGAAGAATGTAATCTTCCATTTCAATTTCGTAACGCGCTTCGCATTCTACTTTATTCATCACTCCTAAATCATTAAAAAGATTTAAGGTTGTTTTATCCATTTTTACCTTCAAGGCTTCAGGAGTTGTTTTATTATTGCTTAAGCCACGTTTTTTAGCTTCCTTTTCCCATGCTTCACTATAACCATTACCTTCAAAAAGAATTGCTTTTGACGTTTTTATATATTCTCTCAATACATTGAAAATGGCATCATCCTTTTTCATGTTTTTCTTATCAATCAATTCATCAACTTCAATTTTAAAGTCCATTAATTGTTTAGCAACAATAGTATTTAAAATCGTCATTGGGTTAGCACAGTTAGCCGTAGAACCAACAGCTCTAAATTCAAATTTATTACCTGTAAAAGCAAAAGAAGAGGTTCTGTTTCTATCCGTATTATCTAATATTACTTCTGGTATTTTACCAACAACATTAAGTTTTAAGTCGGTTTTCTCCTTTGGTGATAATTTACCTTTAGTAACTGTTTCTAGCTCTTTTAAAACTTTAGTGAGTTGTTCCCCTATAAATACTGAAATTATTGCAGGAGGCGCTTCATTTGCACCCAATCGATGATCGTTACTTGCAGATGCAATGGCAGCCCTTAATAATTCTTCGTGTGTTTGAACCGCTTTTATAGTATTAATAAAAAAGGTTAAAAACTGAAGATTACTCATTGGTGTTTTTCCTGGCGACAACAAATTGACTCCTGTATTTGTACTTAAGCTCCAATTATTATGTTTTCCCGAACCGTTAACACCCGCAAAAGGCTTTTCATGCATTAATACTGTAAAGTTATGACGCTTAGCTATTTTCTGCATAATATCCATAAGCAAAGTATTATGATCTACAGCTAAATTTGCCTCTTCATATATAGGAGCTAATTCAAATTGATTTGGCGCGACTTCATTATGTCTCGTTTTTGCAGGAATACCAAGTAACATACAATGATGTTCTAGATCTCTCATATAAGCTAATGCTCTCGCAGGTATGGTTCCAAAATAATGATCATCTAACTGCTGTCCTTTTGCTGGGTGATGACCAAAAACGGTTCTCCCTGTAAGCAAAATATCGGGTCTTGAAGCTGCTAAAGTACTATCAATTAAAAAATACTCTTGCTCCCAACCTAATGACGCAGATACCTTTTTTACGTTTTTATCAAAATATTTACAAACGGCAACTGCAGCAGTATCAACTGCTTGCAAAGCTCTTAAAAGTGGAGTTTTATAATCTAGTGCCTCACCTGTGTACGACACAAAAACGGTAGGAATACACAAGGTATCATCATATATAAAAGCAGGAGATGTTGGATCCCAAGCAGTATAACCTCGCGCTTCAAATGTATTTCTTATCCCTCCGTTAGGAAAACTAGAAGCATCAGGCTCTTGCTGCACTAGCTGATCACCTCCAAATTTCTCAATTGCAAGCCCATTTCCTATGGTTTCAAAAAAAGCATCGTGTTTTTCTGCCGTAGCTCCTGTTAGTGGCTGAAACCAATGCGTATAATGAGTTGCTCCTTTTGAAATAGCCCATTCTTTCATACCTGTAGAAATATGATCTGCTACTAGACGATCTATTTTTGTACCTTTTTCTATAGCCTCTAACACGCTATTTAATGCTGTCTTAGTTAAATATTGTCGCATTGCTGCTTCATTAAATACATTAGCCCCAAAAATCTCTGAGCGTCGTTTGTCTATTTTAATCTTTAATGGTTTTCTGTTTATAGATGCTTTTACAGCATGAAATCTTAGTGTTGACATATTAATAAAATTTTAAGGCAAAAATACGAAATATTTAAAATATGCACATATACCCACTTAAAAATAGGGTTGTTGACAATAATTAGAAACATTTTATCTAAAATACCCTATTTTTTTTGACCTAATAAAAAAAAAAAGCAATATTTGTATCCTATTTAGATATAAACAAACAATTTATTATGGCAAAAATTAAATTAGAATACATTTGGTTAGATGGCTACTTCCCTACTCAAAACATGAGAAGTAAAACCAAGGTAGAAGAGCACGAAAACTTTAAGGGCACAATTGAAGAGTTAAGTATGTGGTCTTTTGACGGGTCATCAACTAGACAAGCTGAAGGTGGAGCTTCTGACTGTTTATTAAAACCTGTAGCAATTTACCCAGATCCTGATAGAATTAATGGATACTTGGTAATGACAGAAGTTTTAAACGCAGATGGAACACCTCACGTTTCTAATGGTAGAGCAACTATTGATGATGATGACAATGATTTCTGGTTTGGTTTTGAGCAAGAATATTTCATTATGGATTCAAAAACACAATTACCTTTAGGATTCCCTATTGGTGGTTATCCTGCTCCACAAGGTATGTACTACTGCTCTGTTGGTGGAAAAAACACACATGGTAGAGCTTTAGTTGAAGAGCATGCTGATTTATGTATTGATGCTGGTTTAAATTTTGAAGGCATCAACCAAGAAGTTGCTTCTGGTCAGTGGGAATTCCAATTATTTGCTAAAGGTGCCAAAAAAGCAGGTGATGAAATATGGATTGCAAGATATTTATTAGACCGTTTAACGGAAAAGTATGGCTACTATATTGAATACCACCCAAAACCTTTAGGTAAAGATATGGACTGGAATGGTTCTGGTATGCATGCCAACTTCTCTAACGAAGTATTGAGAACATGTGGATCTGAAGAAACTTACGGAAAAATCTGTGAAGCTTTCCGTCCTGTTGTAAAAGAACATATTGAAGTTTATGGTGAATTTAACGACCAACGTTTAACTGGCTTACACGAAACAGCATCTATTAATGATTTTTCTTGGGGAATTTCAGATAGAGGAGCGTCTATTCGTATTCCTATTATTACTGTAGAAAAAGGCTGGAAAGGCTGGTTAGAAGACAGAAGACCGGCTTCTAATGGTGACCCATACAAAATTGCTGGTAGAATTATTAAGACCGTAAAAAGTGCTGATATTTCTTAATTAGTAATGTTATAAATAAAAAAAGCCTGTATTATCTACAGGCTTTTTTTTGTGCTTATTATTTTAAAGCCACATATATAAAAACTAAATAAGCTCCAAACAATAACATCCCTTTTAACCTTCCTATCTCAAAACGTTTTGGAATTATAATCAATGGAATTAAAATGGCCGCAAAACCAATCATCCACCAGATATTAGTTGATAATATTTCTGGAGTTGCCGGATTTACAGCAATTGGTTTAATAACTGCAGTTAAACCCAAAACAGATGCAATATTAAAAATATTAGAACCAATAAGGTTTCCTAACGATAATGCTTTCTCTTTTTTTAATGCCGCAATAACAGAAGCAGCAAGTTCCGGGACACTTGTACCAATAGCTATTACAGTTACAGAAATAGCATAATCACTAATACCTATAGTCGTAGCCAATTGCTTAGCCCCTTCAACTAACCAATCTGATCCAAAATATAATCCCGCAGCACCAATTAGCAACCACATTACAATTTTAAAGTTTGAAACTACTGCGAGCGCATCATCGACTTCCTCCATGTTTGCTTTAGTCGATTTTCGAGAGCTTTTAATTAAAACAATTAAAAACACAATTAAAGCTATAAATAAAATTGCTCCTTCTATAGCTGTAAGGATATTATCATTCCACAAAAAATAATATAACACAAAGGAAGATAGCATCATCATTGGCCAGTTTAATTTATAGAAATCTTTATCAACTGCCAAAGGAGAAATTATTGCTGTAATACCTAGAACTAACCCAATATTTGCAATGTTAGAACCAATCACATTTCCCAATGCAATGTCAGATACTCCATCTAAAGCAGCCTGTAAACTCACCAACAATTCTGGTGCAGAAGTCGCAAAAGACACAACCGTCATACCTATCACTAGCTTAGACAACTTAAGCTTAAAAGACAAACCAACAGCAGCTCTTACCAAAAAGTCCCCACCAATAACCAACAACGCTAAACCCGCTATTACTAGAAATACACTCATCCCTTATATCTATTATTTATTGACTTAATTTATTAAAAACGCAAAGATAACACTTCATTGTACAGAAACTAAAACTATTTTTTTCGTTAAATAACTACAATTTTAGTTATGTAACTAAAAAAATAGTTATATTTGAATTCAACTAGAAAAATGCACCATACCCCTATGCAAAAACTAACAAATAAAGAAGAAGAGATTATGCACATTTTATGGAAGCTAAACAAAGCTTTTGTCAAAGATGTACTAGCAGAAATAAAAGTAGATAAACCTCATTACAATACACTCTCTACAATTATTAGAAATCTAGAAGAGAAAGGGTATGTAAGCTATAATGCCTATGGAAAAACACACCAATACTACCCAATTATATCTAAAGAAGATTACAAAACCAAGTTTATGAATACCGCTATTGAAAACTACTTCAATAGTTCGTATAAAAACGTTGTATCCTTTTTTGCTAAAGAAGAAAAAATTAGTGTTGATGAGCTTAAGGAAATAATTGAGCTAATAGAAAATAAAAAATAATATGGAATATCTTTTAAAAGCCTCCATGGTAATTGCTCTATTTTATTTATGTTTTTTTAGTCTACTAAAGAAAGAAACGTTTTTTCAACACAACAGAGGGTTTTTGTTAATAGGTTTAATAATCGCTTTAGTATTTCCCTTAATAGTAATTCCTGTTTATATCCCCATAACACCTTCAACAATAAGCGAAACTCTATTTGTTCAACCGACAGTTTCAAATTATAACACCTTAAAACCCGCAAACACTTTGGAATGGACAGCTCTTATTCCTATGATATATAGCGTAGGATTGATGGTCTTTTTAATTCAATTTATATTTCAATTTGGATCATTAGCGCTATTGCTATTTAAAAACCCAAAAACTACAGATAACATTTACACCTATGTTATTGTAGAAAACAAATTATCACCTTTTTCATTTTTCAAATGGATAGTCTACAATCCTAACTCCTATAAATCAGAAGAACTCGATCTCATTCTTACACATGAAAAAGTACATGTTAACCAATGGCACTCCATAGATATTTTATTTACTCAATTAACATGCATTGTATTTTGGTTTAACCCATTGGTATGGTTATACAAAAAAGAAGTAAGACAAAACTTGGAATATATCGCCGATGCTCAAACACAATTAAAATCTAACACAAAAAAAGAATACCAGCACTTATTATTAAAAACAAGTATCGCTAATCACGATATTTTACTAACAAATAATTTTTACAATTCATCAATCAAAAAACGAATTCTTATGTTAAACAAATCACGATCAAACAAAAAAAATCAATTGAAGTACCTTTTAATTCTTCCCCTTTTAGCTGGTTTACTAATGAGTATGAATACGGAAACTGTTTATATTGAAACACAAAACAACAGTATTAAAAACACTAGCACTACTGATTTTATTGATACCAATACCGCTACTAAAAATTCCTTCACAACTGAAAGCATCAAGGTTAAGTTCACGAAAAAGATGACCGACAATCGCTTAAGTGAAATAAAAACATGGTTAAAATCTAAAAATATCACCATGATTATAAAACATATAAAGCGAAACAGTAACAACGAAATTTCAAATCTAAATATTGATTTTATAACAGAAAGCGGCACCACAAATTACCATGTTAAAGACAAAAATGGCATCTCTCCTTTTGAGTTTAAAATGGATGATGACAGTAGTTTTGGAGTTGAAGTCGGCCAACCAAATGAGCAAAAGAAAACAACCTTTATAATCGAAGAATTACGTGATAGCTTAGATGTTATAGTTGAAGACTCAACCTATATTATCACTCAAATACCAAAACACGAAACATATATTAGAAAATTAAATACTACTGTAGTTTCAGATACTATTTATTTCTCAATGGATTCTTTAGAGATTAAGAATCAAATCAACACAAAACCTGATTTTTATTATGAAGATGGCTCTAAACCCAAAATTATAAGTCAAGAAGTCATCATTCATAATCCAACCAGTAAGGCAATTTATAACTCACGTTATGATTCGCAGAATCCAAAACCATTAATAATTGTAAATGGTAAACCTTCTACACCAGAATATTTAAAAACTATCGATGCTAATGCTATTGAAAGCATGACTGTTTTAAAAGGAGAAGACGCACTAGATGCTTATGGTAAAAAAGGAAAGTATGGTGTTATTACTCTAACAACAAAACCTCATCAAACATACAACAACACTGAAATCCAATTTTTAAATAAAAACAACTTTTTATACATTCTAGATGGTAAAGAAATATCTAAATCAGATTTATTAAAAGTATACTCTAAAGAAACGGTTTCAAGTTTAACAGTTTTAAAAGGAAAAGAGGCAAAAGAAAAATATGGTAAAAAAGGTGCCAATGGAGTTGTAGAAGTGATTTCTAAAAACAGCAACAAATTTACTCAGAGTAAAACCATTAAAAAAGATAACCCATGGAAAGTCGTTGGCAAACCAAAAATAAATAGCTTGACTTATATTGACGATGAAGATGCTTCAAAAAATGGATCCATTGCTTATATTTCAAAATCTACACCAGATCAAATTTTAGATTCTCACGTAAATGAACTTAAAAGAATTGGAATCACGGTTAAGTATTCCAAATTAAAACGAAACAAAGAAGGTGAAATTACAAGTATAAAAATTAGCCTCGAAGATAAAAACGGATATAAAAGTAGTGCGACCTGGAAAGCAACTGATGGTATTCCGAATATAGAATTTGGAAAATCAGAAGGTTCATTAATAGCGAGAACTCGATAGAAAAGCCATAAACATGAAAAAAGCCAAACTATTTAAATACAGTTTGGCTTTTTTTTATTGAAGTAATATTATACGTTAATCAACAATAATTTTCTTGATTACAGAACGATTTTCACTTGTTAACTTCAATAGATACATACCAGACGTAACATCTAAATCTATATAATCTACAACAGATTGCGATTGCTTTAGACGTTTTCCGTCTACAGAGTAGACTTCAACTTCTGCATTAACAGTTAACCCAGAAATATAAATACGCCCTGTTGTAGGATTTGGAAAAACACGAACATTAAGTTCTGTATCATCATTTACACTTAAAGGTTGGCTCCAATTTTCGCCAATCATATTTCCCCAAATATATTCTACCATATCTGGCTGATCTATAAAAGGGTTCCTATTTTTCTGCCAATTGTAAACCACATTGTTTCTATTCATTTCAAAATCATCAGGCGGATCATTTCTATGCCAATCTAACAAGGTTGCCAAATCTCCAAATTCACCAACATTACCATCAGGAAAACCATTTA
Source organism: Winogradskyella damuponensis (assembly GCF_039538385.1). Taxonomy (NCBI): domain Bacteria; kingdom Pseudomonadati; phylum Bacteroidota; class Flavobacteriia; order Flavobacteriales; family Flavobacteriaceae; genus Winogradskyella; species Winogradskyella damuponensis. Next base: position 63,845 of record NZ_BAABCB010000029.1, read on the forward strand.
CTATTTCTAAACCATTGTAACGAACAGCCATATAAAATACGCTTCTTGCCACATCACCTTTAAATTTCCCTAAGGTACCAACTGGTCCATTATATTCACCGTAAAACTGATTATTTCTACTACTATTCTCTGGTCCATCAGCAGCTCGTAAAGCGTGTGCATCAGAGTTTCCATGACGTAAAGAATCAGCTTTAGTTGTCCAATAGATATCAATACCATCTGCAATTTCATCCTCTTCTATACTATCAAATCCACCTCGAGATCTAGGAAATGTATGCTCTCTATTCCATTTACCTGTACTCAAAGAACTTGTTTGGTAATCTAATTTTGATCTTCCTTCTTCCAAATACACCAACCAAACCTGATTGCTGTTTTCTGGATTTTGATCTGCTTCTTTTAAAATATCAATAACATCTGTATACGTCTGTGCTCTAACTGTACTTGGATCTGCAATTATATCCTGCATTGCCTGTCTTAACGCAACATCTGCCAACCCGTCTAAGCTATCATAATAGCCATCTGGCTGTGTACTTTGTACCATACCATAAGTAGGCTCCAATGGTGTTCCCCATGCTGCAACGGTATAGTCATTATCTACTACCCTAACCTCAACAGCTCCGTTAGATGCCACTATAGGCTCTACTAAATCTAAAAATCTAATTTTTAAAACCTCATCACCTTCATCATCAGTATCATCAACTAATGTAATAGTTGTGCTTGTTGTATTTTCACCAGATAAAATAGTAAGATCCGTGTTTCCGGTATAATCTGATGTATTAAATCCATCATTATCTAAACTAATAGTAAAATTAAGATCTGAAGTCACATTGGTTTCAGCAGTAAATGTTATATCAAAAGTAGCACCTTCATCATATTGCGTTTCTGCAATTGAAATTTCAATAGGGTTGATAGAAATACCTGAACCATCATTTTCTCTTCGAGGGGTTGGAGGCTCTGCAGAAAAGGTTACACTGCCCATACCATCTACAAAACGCTGAATTGATTTAGGATTTGCATTAGTTCCATTATCATTATGCTGTATAGTTTGCCCTAACTTGGTTAATAAACCTGTAGCATCTGAATCATTAGTACCATAAACCATTGCATCAATTAAATTGGTTTGAGACGCCACTGTTTCCTCTGGAAAATCATTTATCGAAGCTTGATAAATACCCACTGCATCTGGCCCATTTTGTATTACATTTTCTGCCATTAACGACTGCGGAAAAGGAGAAACATTTGCACTACCAACAACTAATAAACCATTAATATCTGTTGTTAGACCATTTAAATCATATACAAAATAACTAGCATCGCCACCACTACTAGAGCCATTAAAAAACACCAATATATAACCATCTGTTGAAAAATTGGGTGTTGCCGATTTTAATTCAATAAACTCATGAGTATCTATACTAGGAGTATCCGCATCTAACTCATTAATAACCAAAATTTGAGACCAACTAAATCCCGAAATCAATAGTAATACTATAAAAGTAATTTTTTTCATCGCTTTATTTTTCACAAAGATAGTTTATTATTAAATCTAAATGTTAAATGCCAATTAATTACAAAAAACACCTTAAATAAAACATGAAATTTATCATAAAATAAATTTCGAAAAAAGATGAATTCTTAAAATTGAGCCCTTATAAAGACCAAAGCCCTCTACGATTTCGAAAAGCACTCCAAAAAAGCCCTACAAAAGTTACAATATAAAAACACAAAAACCACTTTATGTATTAAATTAAAACTTAAACTAAGACAAGTCACATAATATTATAACAATTATTATCTTTTTAGTTATAATTTAGAATTCAAATTTGTCGATTTACACAAAAACATTTGGAACATAATGAGTTGAAAATATATATTGAAAACTCAATCAAACAAACAAATCATTTTATTAACCCTAAAAACCAAAAACTATGATGACATTAGCAAAACTGATTATTGAAATTATATTAGCAATATTTTAAAACCGACCAAAACAAAACCACCAATCAAAAACAAGTAAGACTTAGTTCTAGAATAAGTTTTACTATTTTTGCTAAAGATTTATTATTCAACCTCTAATGAAAAACAAAATCTTTAGAATTCTGGCTCAACTAAACAAAGCCATACTTCCATCTTACTCCAAAAAACAATTAGACCTTAGCAAAGCTTCTAAGCTACAACTTGCCATAATAGCTTGGCGTGTTTATGTAACTAAAAATGCACTTAGTTAATTAAAGACTTAGTGTTTGCCTATTTGAATTAAAAATCCATACCATTTATTGCACTACGCAATACAAGCTTTATAGTCATTTCATTAGCTCTTAAGTTAAAGAAAGGCTATTACAATAATGCTCTAAAACTTTCCAATTTTATGAGAAATTTAAGACTGTAAATTTCATCAAACTATTGCATGGTCTTATATTTAGTACATTAACCTTAAAAATAAAAAACAATGAAAACATTATATGAAGCAACCACAAAAGCAGAAGGAGGCAGAACCGGACACATCACATCAGAAGACGGTACTCTAGATCATAATTTATCGGTACCTAAATCTATGGGAGGTGACGGTGGAAATGGCACAAACCCAGAACAACTTTTTGGTGCTGCCTATGCAGCATGTTTTGGTGGCGCATTGCAATCTGTTGCTAAAAACGAAGGTATTAAAATTGATGATGACGCATTAAGTGTCACAGCTATTATTGGCTTTTGTAAAGATGAAGATGGCTTTTTCTTAGAAGCGACTTTAGATTGTTACATCCCAGGAGTTGATTTAGAAACTGGTGAAGATTTGGTAGAAAAAGCACATGAAGTCTGTCCGTTTAGCAAAGCTACACGCGATAATATTACAGTAACCTTGAATTTATTACTAGACGAATAAGGCTCAGCTATTTTTAGCTCGCCAATAATCTAATTAATAAACCACGTTTATCGTTATGATTTGCGTGGTTTTCGTGTTTAATGGAGTAAATTTTCTGCAAATAAAAAAAACCAACACTCTCAAAAATCGTTTGAAAGTATTGGTTTTAGTAGTGACCTCGACAGGATTCAAACCTGTAACCTCTTGAGCCGTAATCAAGTGCGCTATTCAGTTGCGCCACGAGGCCTTTTTAAGTGGGTGCAAATATAATACATTTATTAAATGATTGCCAAACTATTTATTTCAAATTTTTAAATTACTATTTTTGAAGTATGATTTCTAAAGAACTACTCCAACCTTTTAATTACTTATTCGATTCAGAAATAATCGATAGTATAGCCAATGTTGCGTTTCTTAAAACCTTTAAAAAAGCGGATATTATTATAGACATAGGTCAAGATTTAAATTTTATTCCGCTTCTAATTAAAGGTAATATTAAAGTTTTACGAGAAGACAACGATGGTGATGAACTTTTATTATACGTTTTAGAAACGGGAGATACTTGCGCCATGTCATTAACCTGTTGCATGGTTAAGTCTGTAAGTAAAATACGTGCCATTGCTGATGATGATGCCACTGTAATAATGATTCCTATAGAATACATGAAACTATGGTTTAGTTCTAATGAGAGTTGGAGAAATTTTATCTTACAAAGCTATCAAATTCGTTTTGACGAAATGTTAGAGACCATTGACACACTCGCCTTTATGAAAATGGACGAGCGCTTATTTAAATACCTTACAGATCAGGTAAAGCTATCTGCTTCTACACATTTAGAAATGACACATCAAGAAATTGCAGAAGACTTAAATACATCTAGAGTCGTAATTTCAAGACTATTAAAACAACTCGAAAGAGAGAAAAAAATAGAACTTGGTAGAAACAAGATTAGTGTTTTAGAATTTTAGTCACATTTATTACATTACCTAAATAACAGAACTTTATTTTTGTCTTATAATTAATTTTATGGAATATATTTTACAACCTTGGCCTTGGTATGTCTCAGGTCCATGCATTGCTATTGTCATGTTTCTTCTCCTCTATTTTGGAAGAACATTTGGCATGTCCTCCAATCTCAGAACCTTATGTGCTATTGGTGGAGCAGGCAAACGTGTAGCGTTTTTTAAATTTGACTGGAAAAGTCAACGATGGAATCTCGTCGTTGTACTTGGTGCTATTTTTGGTGGTTTTATTGCACATTATTTTTTATCAAATCCTATACACATGAATCTTAGTGAAGCAACAGTTAAAGATTTAACAGCATTAGGTTTTAATGATATAGGACAAAGTTTATTACCACCAGAACTATTTAGTTGGAATTCCGTTTTTAGTCTAAAGGGAATTCTAATACTTATCGTTGGAGGTTTTCTTGTTGGGTTTGGTACACGCTATGCAGGCGGCTGTACTTCTGGCCATGCCATAACAGGCCTAAGTAGCTTACAATTACCTTCACTCATTGCTGTTATTGGCTTCTTTATTGGCGGTTTAATTATGATTCACCTTGTTTATCCAATACTCTTTTAATTATGGGAAAATATATCAAATTCTTTATTGTCGGAATATTCTTTGGAATAGTACTCGTTAAATCAGAAGCAGTTTCATGGTATCGTATTTTCGAAATGTTTAAATTTCAATCCTTCCATATGTATGGCATTATTGGAACAGCTGTTGGAACAGGAATTCTACTACTATTACTTTCTAAAAAAAACAACGTAAAAACCATTAAAGGCACAACCTTAAACGTCCCTTTAAAAGAACGTGGCTTTACACGTTATATCATTGGCGGAACTATATTTGGCTTAGGTTGGGCTTTATGTGGTGCCTGTCCTGGACCAATGTATATTTTGTTAGGTACAGGAGCTTTTTCTATTATAATTGTCATTATTGCAGCATTATTAGGTACTTACACCTATGGGTTACTAAAAAACAAACTTCCACATTAATATGGAATTAATTGAAATACTAGGCTATATAGGTGCTTTAATTGTTGGACTTGTTTTAGGTCTTATAGGCGGAGGCGGTTCTATTTTAACCGTTCCTATTTTAGTATACTTTTTAGGATTTAGTCCAATCGTTGCTACAGGCTATTCGCTTTTTGTGGTAGGCAGCACCGCATTAGTAGGAACCATACGAAACATCAAAAAAAATACAATAGATTTTAAAACAGCTATAGTATTTGCAATTCCTTCAATAATTACGGTTTTTATGGTGAGAAGTTTGGTCATACCAAATTTACCCGAAGTCATATTTTCTATTGGAAACTTTAAACTTACCAATTCACTTTTCATCATGTTGCTATTTGCCATCATTATGCTTTTAGCTGGTTGGTCAATGATTAAATCTAAAACCATTAATAGCGACAATGTCATTAAAACATTTGACAACACCCATTATTTTGCCATTGGTACTCAAGCCATAGGTATTGGAGCTTTAGCAGGTTTAGTTGGTGCTGGAGGCGGATTCTTAATTGTCCCTGCACTAGTGCTATTGGTAAAACTCCCTATAAAAAAAGCCATTAGTACGTCATTATTTATAATCGCCATACAATCGCTTATAGGCTTTTTAGGAGATTTAAAAACGTTACAAATTGATTGGCAATTTCTAATCACGTTTACTGGAATCTCAATTGCTGGGATTTTTATAGGATTAGCACTTTCTAAAAAAATCAGTGCAAAAGGATTAAAACGAGGATTTGGCTATTTCACCATATTTATGGCCATTTATATTATATTCAAGGAGCTCTTTTAACAGACTTTGTGATAATTATCACATTTCAAAAAATGAAGTTTCGTAAATTTGCAATACAAACAAATAAAGAATGAAAATAGAACAATTATATACAGGCTGTTTAGCACAAGGTGCTTATTATGTTGAATCTGAAGGTGAAGTTGCTATAATTGATCCGCTTAGAGAAATCCAACAATATGTTGATAAAGCCAAAGCTAATAACTCCAAAATTAAATATATTTTAGAAACGCATTTCCATGCTGATTTTGTATCGGGACATGTAGATTTAGCCAATAAGACTGGTGCAACTATTGTTTTTGGACCAGGGGCTACTACAAAATATGACATCCATTCTGCTAAAGATGGAGAGGAACTAAAAATTGGAAACATAACTATTAAAGTCTTGCATACACCAGGACACACTTTAGAATCTGCAACCTATTTATTAATTGATGAAAACGGAAAAAATCACGCTATTTTTTCTGGAGACACACTATTTTTAGGCGATGTTGGAAGACCTGATTTAGCTATTAAATCTGATTTAACTAAAGAAGATCTAGCTGGAATGTTATTTGATTCTCTTCGAAATAAAATCATGCCTTTAGCCGATGACATTATTGTTTATCCTGCTCATGGCGCAGGCTCTGCTTGTGGAAAAAACCTAAGCAAAGAAACTGTTGGTGTTTTAGGAGAACAGAAAAAAACAAACTATGCTTTACGTGCAGATATGACTAAAGCTGAATTTGTAAAAGAAGTGCTTGATGGTATTGCACCACCACCACAGTATTTTGCAAAAAATGCTATGATGAACAAAATGGGTTATGATGCTTTTGAAACCGTTTTAAAAACGGGTGATGTGGCACTTAATCCTGATGAATTTGAAGCTATGGCCAATCACGAATCTGCTTTAGTATTAGATGTACGACCACAATCCGATTTTATAAAAGGCCATATTCCAAATTCTATTTTTATTGGACTTAATGGGCAGTTTGCCCCTTGGGTTGGCGCCTTAATTAAGGATATTAAACAGCCAATAGTATTAGTTGTTCCTGAAGGCAAATCTGCAGAGGCCGTGACAAGACTTTCTCGTGTTGGTTACGATAATACATTAGGCTACCTTAAAGGTGGCTTAGACGCATGGAAACGAGCAGGAAAAGATGTAGAAACATTAGATTCTGTTTCTGTTGAAGAATTTGCAAAAAGAGCAAAAGCAAATCCCATAAACATCTTAGATGTTCGTAAAGATGGAGAATACCAATCGTCTCATATTATAGATGCACAACATTTATCATTAGATTTTATTAATGAAAAGATGAACGAAGTAAGTAAAGATAAAATCTATTACGTACACTGCGCAGGAGGTTACCGTTCTGTTATTGCTGCATCTATTTTAAAAGCCAGAGGCTATGATAAACTTATAGATGTTGATGGCGGCTATAATGCAATTAAAGAAACGGATATAAAGACAACCGATTTTGTTTGTCCTTCAACTTTATAAAGTCAAAAATTATGAAAAACACACTTAAAATACAAAACTTAAAATGTGGTGGCTGTGCTAATACTATAGTAACACAGTTATCTAAACTCGACGGTATTTCTGAAGTTGTTGTAGATAATGACACAGACGAAGTAAGCTTTCTTGCGTCAACAGAAAACGACATAGAAGCTGTAAAAAGTAAATTATCTCATCTAGGTTATCCCATTCTAGGAGATGCAAACTCTTTACCTAAAAAAGCGAAATCTTTTGTGAGTTGCGCTGTAGGCAGAATGTCTAAATAAGATCAATAATTCTACATTACAAATAAGAATTACAAATAAAAAATCCCACTTTGAAGTGGGATTTTTTATTAAACTATTTCAGCACTGAGTCCTGCTTGTAAAAGCTTGGAACATCGTGGCTCTAAATCTTCATAAGAGCCCGTTTTTACGGTACACTTTCCTTTATAATGCACTAACAAAGCACATTGTTCTGCTTGTTCTGGCATATGATCGCAAGCGTAAATAAGGGTGTCAATAACATGGTCAAATGTATTTACATCATCATTAAACAATACGATTTCATTTTGTTTTAATTCTTCTTCTTTTAGAAGTAGCTCTACGGCATGTTTTTCTTTTGTCATAGTGGATATCTTTTTAAGTGCTTCTAGAGTACTCAATGTGACAGGCTCTATTTTTAATTACTACTAATTTATAAATTTTAACGAAACCCACTGCCCTTTTTGTATAGTTTCCTCTAATTTTAACATCTGCTTATTGCATTCTGCTTCAATTATTGGAATATCTTCTTGGTAAAAACCACTTAAAAATAGTGTTCCGTTAGGATTTAAACACTTAGCATAACTTGCTATATCTGCTAACAAAATATTCCTATTAATATTAGCAATGATACTATCGTATTGTTTTCCTTCTAGTAAAGCTACATCACCTTCATAAACCGAAATATGCTTACAATTATTTCGATTGACATTTTCTAAACTATTCAAATAGCACCAATTATCAATATCAATAGCATCGAGTTTAGTTGCTCCTACTTTTTCTGCTAAGATTGCCAAAACACCAGTTCCGCAACCCATATCTAAAACAGTCTTATTCTTAAAATCATTTTTCAAGATATGCTGAATCATCATATGAGTCGTTTCATGATGCCCAGTACCAAAACTCATTTTAGGCTCAATAATTAAATCGTATTTTGTGTTTGGTTTGTCATGAAAAGGTGCTCTAACAGAGCATACATCATCAACTATAATTGGGTTAAAATTCTTTTCCCATTCTTCGTTCCAATTCGTTTGCTCTATTTCCTCTGAAGTATAAGAGATTTTAAACTCATCTGATTTTAAAACGTAAACATCGTCTAAAATAGTTTCATTCCACTCCTCTTTTTGAATGTAAGCCGTAACCCCGTCTTCGGATTCTACAAAACTTTCAAAACCAGCATAACCTAATTCTGCTATTAAAATCTCAACTGCAGGTTGTAAAGGACTTACCTTAAATGTATAACCTAAATATATTTCAGACATTTATTTCTTTTTTTTGCAAATTTACTAATCATTAATTTAGTTACTATTACTTTTGTTGCAAATTAAAATATTATGAACAAATATATTGTTGCTATTCTTTTTTTGGTTTTTTCTCAAATATCTATTGCCCAAGACAATAATGATATAAAACTATCTGCACTACCTTATTATAGTTATGGTAAAGGTTTAGGCATTACCTCTCCTGACAGTATTTTTAAATTAAATATTCGTTTTAGAATGCAAAACCGATTTACCTATTTAAATAACGACGATGAAGATAATGGATACGAAGCCATGATTAGACGTCTACGTTTACGTTTTGATGGTTATGTTGGGGATCCTAGTATAATTTATGTCATTCAATTATCATTCTCTCCAAATGATGTAGGAGCAATTGAAGACGGCGACAACCTTAATATAATTAGAGATGCAATTGTATTTTACAGACCTGATGAGCATTGGAATATTGGTTTTGGACAAACCAAACTCCCAGGAAACAGGCAGCGTATAAATTCCTCTGGTGCTTTACAGCTTACAGATCGCTCAATAAACAATTCCCGCTTTAATATTGATAGAGATTTTGGACTACAGGTCTATTATTTAAATGAATTAGAACATAAATTTTCGTACAACATTAAAACCGCCATAAGTACTGGTGAGGGTAGAAATTGGACCAAAGAACCTGATACTGGATTAGCTTTTACAGGCCGTTTAGAACTGTTTCCTTTTGGAGCTTTTAAAAGTAACGGAACATTATTTGAAGGCGACTTAAAACGCGAAAAGACACCTAAACTAATGCTTTCTGGCGTTTATCATTACAATGATGATGCACGAAGAACTCGTGGTACTATTGGAGATGATTTATTTGAAAAACGCGACATACAGTCCCTATTTTTAGATGCCATTGTAAAATACAATGGTTGGGCGTTTCAAACGGCTTATATGAATAGAACAACTGATGATGCTATAACCATTAACCCAGATGATGCTTCAGAATCAAGATATGTTTTTGCTGGTAGTGGTTTTGACACACAATTAAGTTACCTTTTTAAAAGTAATTATGAGCTTGTAGGACGCTTTTCTTACCAAGAACCACATAAAGACATTGAAATGTTAACGCCACAAACCAACCAATATAGTTTAGGAATAACTAAATATATTTGGGAACACGCTTTAAAATTACAAGCAGAAATTACCAACAGTGAACTAAACTATTTTGATTCTAGTAAAGCCAATGATTGGTATTTACGATTTCAAGTAGAAATTGGTATTTAACTCTTGATATAACAATAGTTTTAAGCGTTTCTTTAAACGCAAAAAAAGTCCTTAAATAAGGGATTGTATTCCATTATTTAAGGACTTTTATTATGAGTCGTACTAAACGATATTTAGAAGGCGTTTACAATTGCATAAAAGTCTTCTGCTTTAAGCGCTGCACCACCAATTAATCCACCATCAACATCTGGTTTAGAAAAAATCTCTTTAGCATTTGCTGGTTTCACACTTCCGCCATATAATATTGAAACAGAATCTGCAACATCGTTTCCATATTTATCTGCCAAAGTTTTTCTAATGAAAGCATGCATATCTTGAGCTTGCTCTGGACTCGCTGTTTCACCTGTTCCAATGGCCCAAACGGGTTCGTAAGCTAAAACAATGCTTTTAAAAGCATCTGCACCTAAATGAAACAATGCGTTTTTAATTTGCCCCTCAACAACAGCTTCTTCATTTCCGGCTTTTCTATCTGCTAATTCTTCTCCAAAACAGAAAATAACGCGCATATCATTTGCTAAAGCCGCGTCTACTTTTTTAGCTAATGACTCATCCGTTTCGTTGTAATATGCTCTACGTTCACTATGCCCAAGAATTACTGTTTTAATTCCGATACTCTTTAACATACTAGCACTAACCTCACCTGTGTAAGCTCCGTTTTCTGCAAAATGCATATTCTGAGCAATAACCTCTATAGGTTCTTGGCGTAAAGATTCAAACGCTTGCCATAAATTTGTAAACGTTGGTGCAATCATTACCTCAGCATCTGATGTTTGATTTTGCTTTAACAAATCTGTTATTAACAGTTCTGTTTGAGGTAAATCATTATTCATTTTCCAGTTTCCGGCTACAATATGTTTTCTCATAATATAAGTGAATTGATTTTTTAATTTTAATGCACAAAAATAACACAATAAAGGTGAAAGTAAATTGACAATTATCAGTATTTCATTAAGATAACTTTACTCTAGGATCTAACCAAGCATAAATAATATCTACAAAAATATTAATGGTTATAAAAATGATGGCTATCACTAAAACAGCTCCCATTATTACAGGTAAATCTAAAGTGTTTAATGCATTTACAATTTCTTTACCTAAACCATTCCATCCAAAAATGTACTCTACAAAAACAGCTCCTGCCAACATAGACGCAAACCATCCTGAAATAGCTGTAACTACAGGATTTAACGCATTTTTAACTGCATGGTTTTTTATCACCTGAAACTCACTTAAACCTTTAGCTCTTGCTGTTCTAATATAATCTTGATTTAAGACTTCTAATAATGAATTCCGCATCAACTGAATCACTACGGCCAATGGCCTTATTCCTAAAACAATGGCTGGAAGTATTAAATTTTTCCATTTAATGGTCATTTTCTCACCAAAATCATCAAGTTCGTACAAGCTTCCTGTCATCTCTAAATTAGTGTACTTATGTAGTACAAAACCAAACAACCAAGCGAACAAAATAGCGCTAAAAAATGATGGCACACTCATACCAAACGTGCTTAATATTTGAATGGACTTATCAATCCAAGTATCTTTGTACAATGCTGAAATGATACCAAAAACAACACCTAAAATAATCGCAATAACAATAGCTGAAATTGCTAAAACAAACGTATTTGGAATAGTTTCCCCAATTACTTGAGTTACTTTTTTGCCTTGCTTGGTAAAAGATTCTCTTAAATAAGGTGCTTTTACAACCGTAGTTGTATTACCTAATGTAAAAAGCGTTGTTGCAGTATATTTATTAGGACTCAAATAAGTATAATCTTTTGGTGTATTTGAATGAAATGAAATGGGCGACAAATCATTTAAATAATATAAAAACTGAGTTCCAATAGGTTTATCAAAGCCATATTTTTGTTTTACCGCTTGTACTTGTTCTGCCGTTTGATTTTGACCTAACATCATCTTAGCAGGATCGCCTGGTAAAATTGTAAATAAAAAGAAAATGACAGTTATAACGCCAATTAAGGTGATACATGCGTAGCCAATTTTATGAAATAAATACTTTATCAAAAACAGATTCTTTTTTTAATTTCAAAATCTAACTATTGAAAACTATTACACAAAGAATATCTAAAGTTTTTCAAAAATTATTTTAGTTAGCATTTAACACCAATCTCAAATTCACGTTAATATTATTAACCACACAAAGGTTACAAACTACAATTCAATAGCTTCAATATCATTCCAATGTGCCTTGTTTACCACTGTTCCACTATTTAAAATAATGACTCCTGGATTTGCCCTAACGATAGTTTTTACAACTTTCTCGTCACATAAGTAAAATTCAAAATTAAGATTGTAATCTTTTTTTAGTTGTGCTTTATCTGCAGAGCCAGAAGATGTTAAACCAATTACAGTATACCCTTTTTTCATCGCTTCGTCTGTAAACGATTTTAACTTTGCTACACCTTCAGCTTCACCTTTAGTAACATTATACATCGTAATCATTATTAACTTTTCTTTTTCTAAGAAATATTGGGTTAAATCTTCATCATCAGATTCTATAGATAAATCCTGAATTGGAGGCACATAACCTTCATCAATAACTTTAGTTTCTACACCTACATACTCACCGTCTACTTTCGGATAACTTCCATTGGTTACAAATTGTTGCTCTTCGTCATTAACATTAAATGTCCATGTATATTCTGTAATTGCTTTTGGTGCACCTTCTGGAGTCACCATTTGTTCCGGTAAATTTTTACCAATCGCATAAGCTCTAAAATCTATTGATGGTAAATGCATTAAAACGTGATAACCAAACCAAAGTGACAATACAAAACTTAATAGAGCAATTATAGTTGTTGGCAATTTTGTAAAAATAGGTTTAATGTGTTTTATACCTACAAATAGAATTAAAACAAGCACTAACAGAATCACATCTTTAGTAAAACTTTCCCATGGTGTTAGTTTTAAAGCATCACCAAAGCAACCACAATCTTTTACTTTGTCGAAATAAGCAGAATAAAAAGTTAAAAATGTAAAAAAGATAATCATTAACAATAAACTCCACACCGTAAATTTTGGTTTATAGCCTATTAAAAGAAAAACACCTAAAACAACCTCAAACACTACGACAATAACAGAAATCCCTAAAGCATAAGGAATTAAAAATTCAATATTTAAAACATCTGAGCCAAAGTACTCTTCAAGTTTGTATGAAAATCCGAGTGGATCATTCAGTTTTATAAATCCAGAAATAATGAATAATATTCCGGTGAATATTCTGCTAAGGTTTACTATGTATTTCATATGCTTATTGTATTCCTTTTGTTCACTAAGAGTCGTCTAAGTGACATTAAATATATGTTTATTTTAATAGATTCCTGACTTTACAGGAACAACAAGTTAATTACCTTCGTTTAAATGAATTAAAGCAAAAACTGCATAATTTATCATATCTTGATAATTCGCATCAATCCCTTCACTAACAATTGTTTTTCCGGCATTATCTTCAATCTGTTTTACACGTAATAATTTCTGTAAAATTAAATCTGTTAATGAGCTTACACGCATATCGCGCCAAGCTTCACCATAATCGTGATTTTTATCTAACATTAATTGCTTTGTTACGGCAATTTTTTCATCGTAAAGTTTAGTAGCTTCTTCTGTACTTAAATCGGGTTGTTCTACAACTCCCTTTTCTATCTGAATTAGAGCCATAGCACAATAATTAATTATGCCTATAAACTCACTAACTTCGCCTTCATCTACTTTTCTAACTTCGTTTTGCTGCAACCCTCTTATACGCTGAGCTTTTATAAAAATTTGATCGGTTAATGATGGTAATCTTAAAATTCTCCATGCACTACCATAATCACTCATTTTATTTACATAAAGAGCTCTACATTTGGCAATTACGGCATCATATTGTTTTGAAGTATCTTGCATTGCTATAAATTAAGGTTCCGAAAGAATAAACTCTTGGATTAAAAACGATTCAAATATAAAGCCATGCCCTATATATTAATCTCGATTATCGCGTAAAATTTCCGTAAATTTCGCATAAATAAATTAGAAGTTCAAGATTTGAGGTTTAAAGTTTTCTTAACGTTTTTTTTAGATTAAATTATGAATATTAACTGCAAAGGCAAACTCATAGATTTATCCACACCTAAAGTGATGGGTATTCTTAATGTTACACCAGATTCGTTTTTTGACGGCGGAAAATATAATAACGAAACTGCTATTTTAAATCAAGTTGAAACCATGCTAAGCCATGGAGCTACTTTTATTGATATTGGTGGTTACAGCTCTCGGCCAAATGCTGATGATGTTAGTGAAACTGAAGAATTAAACCGTGTCATTCCTATTATTGAATTAATCTTAAAAGATTTCCCTGAAACTTTAATTTCTATTGACACCTTTAGAAGTCACGTTGCGAAAAAGAGTATTAAAGCTGGTGCGGCCCTAATTAATGATATTTCTGCCGGAAAGCTAGATAACAATATGCTTACTACGGTAGGAAAATTAGCTGTGCCTTATATCATGATGCACATGAGAGGAACTCCTAAGACCATGCAACAGCACACTCAGTATAATGACCTAACAAAAGAAATTATCTCTTATTTTGCAGACAGAATTGCAGTAGCTCACAAAGCAAAAATAAACGACCTTATTATAGACCCAGGTTTTGGGTTTGCAAAAACCACAGAACAAAACTTTGAATTGCTCAATACACTAGAATTACTACAACTAATAGACCAACCTATTCTAGCTGGAGTCTCTCGAAAATCTATGATTTACAAAACATTAAATTCAACTTCAGAAAATGCTCTTAACGGCACCACTGCTTTACACATGGTTGCTTTGCAAAAAGGAGCAAAAATTTTACGTGTACACGACGTAAAAGAAGCTTCAGAATGTATTACCCTTTATAACCAATTGCAATCTAATTAACCTATGCGCTATATATACTTACTTATCATTTTAACATGTTTTAGCTGTAACAACGAACGTGTTTTATACTTACCCGAAATTGAAAAAGCAGAAGTTACAGAAGTTTTAGATGTATCACCTGCTTATATTTTTTATGATGAAACACAAGCTGATTCGACTTTATTAAATCGAAAAAATCTGATTATCACTACAAATTGGCTAGTTAATGTAGATAAACGATTAACATTAAAACAAGCCATTCCGCATATAAAATTCATGCAAGACAAAAAGCGAAATGCCGAAATGCATAAAAATGAAGATGCTAAAAATTATTTTACTTGTAATGATACGAGTATTGGTAATTTGGGATTTTTAGAATTTACAGATGTTTTCTATGAATTTTCTGAACCAATAGACACCTCTATAAATCTACAAGATCTCGTAGCAGAAAAATTAAAAAACAACCAAGCCTCAACAAGTACTTTTTTAGAAATACCATTAGACATAACTAATAACAATAAAGATAAGATTCAACAAGAACTCCAATCTTATATAGAATTATTAGCTCTTAGTACTTCAATTTCTGAAGACATGGTAATAAACGGATATGCTATTGATCTTTATTTTGAAGGACGTATGAGCTTTCAAGATTACATTTCAGTAAAATCAAAATTATCAAAAATTAAATCCGATAAAATTATAATTACCAACAACGAGTTTATATACTAAAACAGTCCCCTTTTGTCTTTTTTAAAACCCAAAAAGACTTAATTATTAGATACGCATTTTCTTTTCTACTAAACATAAATTAGTAAATTAGCAGAAACACTAGCCATTTGGAAAACTTACAACTTTGGGATTTTAGATTTATAGACTTCGTGGATGTCTTCCTCGTAGCTATTCTACTCTATTACATCTACAAGCTTGTAAAAGGCACCGTTGCCATCAATATCTTTATTGGTATCCTTGTCATTTATTTTGCTTGGAGACTAACAGACTTCCTCAACATGCAGATGCTTTATAGCATTTTCGATGGATTTATGAAGGTTGGAATTATTGCTTTAATTGTCGTTTTTCAACCAGAAATTAGAAAATTTCTTTTAATGGTTGGCTCTACTAATATTGGTGGCAAACGAAATCTTTTTAAAAATTTTAAGTTTCTTAAAAATGATGATCAAACTTCTACAGACGTTGATGCTATTATTAATGCTTGCAACAAAATGGGGGCAACAAACACAGGAGCTTTAATTGTTATTGAACGCAATAATAATTTAGATTTTCTAACAGATACAGGAGACGAAATGAACATCTTAGTCTCACAACCTATTATAGAAAGCATCTTTTTTAAAAACAGTCCGCTTCATGATGGAGCTATAATAATAGACAAAAACATTGTAAAAGCAACACGAGTTATTCTTCCTGTGAATAATGAAAAAAACATTCCAGAACGTTTTGGGTTACGACACAGAGCTGCCATTGGTATTACAGAAAAAACAGATGCTTTAGCACTTTGTGTAAGTGAAGAAACAGGACAGATTTCTTATATTAAAAATGGCGAGTTCGAAATGTTTAAAAATACAGATGAACTTAGAGAAAAAATTAAGCAAGATTTAGGCTAATGAATTGTAAAAATTGTAATAACACGCTTAGAGCATCACAAAAATTTTGTGATGAGTGTGGTGCAAAAATTATTCATAATCGCCTAAAGCCAAAAGTATTAGCTCAACAAATAAACGAACAATTTATTTCCATTGATAATAAATTCCTACGCACATTTATTGATCTTTTTAAACAACCTGAAACCGTAATTATAGGCTATATTGAAGGGACTCGAAAAAAATATATAGATGTACTTCAATATTTTGCGATTGCCCTAACTTTAGCCGGAATTCAGGTCTTTTTAATGACCACCTTTTTCAAAGAAGCTTTGGATTTTGGATCAGCATTTATGGAAGGTTTTAATTCTGCTACATCACAAACAAAAAATCCTTTTGCAGATTTTAATTTCGATATTTTCACTAAATATCAAGGTCTTATATATATCATTTCTGTACCTTTTTCTGCTTTAGGCACATGGTTAGGTTATTATCTACTAGGTGAAAGACGCTATAATTTTACAGAACATTTAGTGATTAACCTATACTACTCTGCCCAAGTCATTATTGTTTCGGCTGTTTTAACAATTTTGTTTTTAGTATTCGGATTAGACTATCTAATTGTTTATAGCATTATTGCCATACCAAGTTTTGTTTACTTTTTCTACGTTCTCAAACGTATATTTAAAGGGCCTTTTTGGGAAGCATTTACACGATTTATTTTTGTAATGATTACCTATTTTATATCATTCTCTATTGTAGGACTTATTTTCTTTATCTTAGGTATTATTATTGCAATAATGGCACATAACTGAATTGTAAAAACTGTCATATAACGCTTGAAGAATACGATGCCTATTGTAAAAGTTGCGGTGCTAAAGTGATTAGAAACCGATTGACGATTCGTAATCTTTTTGAGCATATTAGCGAAACCTTCTTTAACTACGATAATAAATTACTCCAAACGTTTATTCAACTTTTTAAACAACCTGAAGACGTAATAGTTAGTTATATAAATGGTGTACGAAAAAAATATGTTAATCCTATTAGTTTCTTTGGATTGGCATTAACCTTAACTGGACTTTCAATATTTTTATTGAAGAAATTTTACATGCAGCATTTAGACTTTTCTAGTCTTTTTGGAGACATTAACCTTTCACAAAATGCGTTTGACTCATCGTTTAGTTTTGGCTTAGAGTACAATTCCTTAATTTATGTTGCATTTATTCCAATATCGGCAATTATTTCATGGATTGTTTTTATAGATAAAAAATACAATCTCACTGAGCATGCTATAATTTACTTATACTCCATGTCTTTTTTAATGGTACTGATGTTTTTTTTAGCACAAATCGCATTACTCGTTACGCCAAGCAATTACATGCTCTTTAGTCTCCTATTATGGCCATTAATGTTTATATATCATTGCTATATTTTAACACGAATATTTAAACTATCGTTAGGAAGTTTAATTATGAAATCTATGCTGTTTTTTATACTATTCTTTGTGACCTATATTGGTGTTTCAATTTTAGTATTTGTAATAATGCTGATTACAGGCGTTGTTAATCTTGAAGATTTCGCCCCAAAGTAAGGGTCTTTTACTAAACCTCTTCAGCTTTTAAAAACTGCACTTCGTAAAGGTTTTTATAATATCCTGTTTCTTTTTCTAAAAGCGTTTTATGTGTCCCAATTTCAACAATTTCTCCAGCTTCCATAACTATTATTTTATCAGCTTGCTGTATCGTTGCCAATCTATGAGCAATAACAATAGACGTTCTTCCTTTAGTTATTTTATCTGTAGCATCTTGTATTAATTGTTCGGAATATGAATCTACAGAAGATGTTGCTTCATCTAAAATTAAAATACTAGGATTGGTTACATAAGCTCTTAAGAAAGAAATTAATTGACGCTGACCAGAAGACAACATTACACCACGTTCTTTTACATTATAATGATAACCATCAGGTAAACTAGAAATAAACTCATGAATGCCTATTGCTTTTGCTGCATTAACAACATCCTCTTCTGTAATAGCATCGTTATTTAATGTAATATTATTCAGAATTGTATCTGCAAATAAGAATACATCTTGCAATACAACAGCTATTTGACTTCGAAGAGAACTTAAAGTCATATTTTTAATATCTGTATCGTCAACTTCAATAGTTCCTGAATTGATATCGTAAAAACGATTCAGTAAATTTATAATTGTAGATTTTCCTGCACCTGTTGCACCTACAATAGCTACAGTTTCTCCTGCTTCTACATGAAACGATATTCCTTTGAGAACCTCTTCCTCTTTAATATAAGAGAATCGCACATTTTTAAACGAAATATTACCTTTAAAGTGATTAGCTTCAATAGTCCCAGAATCGTCAATATTAGACGTAGTATCTAAAACTTTAAAGACACGATCTGCAGCCACCATTCCCATTTGTAGCGTGTTGAATTTATTGGCTATTTGATTTAAAGGTCTAAACAACATAGGAATAAACATAGTAAAGGAAATTAAATCCCCTAATGTTGTGTCAGGGTTTTCAGAAATAGCATCAAAGCCACCAACTAAAATAACCATTGCCATAGTTAATGATGCTAAAAATTCTGCGATTGGAAAGAAAATAGAATTATACCAAACCGTTTTTAACCACCCTTTTTTGTGACGCTCATTAATCTTCTTGAAATTTTTGTATTCCGTATCTTCACGTGTAAATAACTGTAAGATTTTCATACCAGTTACACGCTCTTGAACAAATGAATTTAGGTTAGAAACCTCTGTTCGTACATCTTCAAATGCACGTTTCATATATTTTTGAAAAATCTTAGTCGCAAATAAAACAATAGGCATTGTTATAAATACAATAAGACTCAACTTTATATTTATAAATGCCATAAAGCCAGCAACCACTAGCATTTTTAAGACATCACTAAAAATCATAAACAGCCCTTGTCCAAAGATATCGGCAATACGCTCCATATCTGTAACAGCTCTTGTAATTAAAACACCAACTGAAGATTTATCGAAGTACGTCATTTTAAATTTGAGCATGTGCTTAAATAACTTCACACGTATATCTCTAACCACAGATTGCCCTAACCAACTCGCATAATAAATAAACAGTAATTGAGAAACAACCTCAAGCACCAATAAGGCTAGCATGATAAGCATGTATAGCACAAAACCGTTATATTCTTTATTCGCAATTTTAACATCAATAGCTTCCCTTAACACATAAGGTCTAAATGCACCAAACAATGCCAAACCTATTACACAAAATAAGGAAATAACAAAAACTGTACGATAGGGTTTTATGTAGTGCAACAATCGTGTAAACAACGATATATCAAATATTTTTTTTCCTTTTTCTGCCATTTTATGCCGAACTTGTTTCGGTATCTTTTCCGTTACAACGGAAATTTAATTTATTAACTCTCTACTTTAATTGTTTCAGGATAAACTATTTTAACCAAATACAATCCATGAGCAGGAACTGAAAATCCAGCTTCACTTCTATTCTTTGATGCAATAATTTTATGCAAATCTTCAGATTTCAGTTTACCTAAACCAATATTTACCATCGTCCCAACGACAGCTCTTACCATATTCCTTAAAAATCGGTCCGCAGTAATTGTAAATATGAGCTGATTAGAGTGTTGGGTCCAAAAAGCTTCTTTTATATCGCAATTATACGTTTTTACTTCAGTATTACTTTTAGAAAAACATTGAAAATCTTTATACTGAAATAATATTTTGCAAGCCTCGTTCATAGCTTCAACATCTAAAGGTTGTTGAACTTCGTAAGCAAAATCGTAATCAAACACATTTTTTGATGTCGATATTTTATAATGATACGTTCTACTTACGGCATAAAACCTAGCGTGTATTTCTGGTTTAACTTCAAATACAGAAATCACAGCAATATCTTTTGGTAAAAAAGAATTCAGTTTATAAACTATATCAATATTTTTAAAGTCGCCTTCAAAATCAAAATGTGCAAACATTTGTGACGCATGAACACCTGCATCTGTTCTACCAGCTCCCATTATAGCTATTTCGGTTTTCAGTATAGTAGAAAGTGCCTTTTCTACAACTTCTTGCACAGAAATAGCGTTAGGCTGATTTTGCCATCCATGATAGGCTTTACCATTATATGAAAGTTCAATAAAAAATCGCAATAGAAATCTTACTTTTGTTAAAGTGCAAAGTTACTGTTTTAGTTGCTAAAGAAATCCTAAAATATAAAGTTATAGTTTAGCGATTTCTCTAAAAATAAATATGAAAAAAATACTCCTTTTATCAGACACTCATAGTTACATAGACGAGGCCATTCTTAAACACGTAAAGCAGGCTGATGAAGTTTGGCATGCTGGAGATATTGGTGATTTACAAGTTACCGATAAAATTAAGAACCTAAAACCCTTACGAGCCGTTTATGGCAATATTGATGATGCCAAGGCACGAACAGAATTTCCTCTTCACAACAAATTTATGTGTGAAGACATGAGTATATGGATAACTCATATTGGTGGTTATCCTCCAAAATACAATAACCGTGTAAAAGAAGCATTAACGGCAAATCCACCAGATATTTTTATCACAGGACATTCTCATATTCTAAAAGTGATGCCAGATAAAAAACTAGATTTATTACACATGAATCCTGGCGCTGTAGGTAAACACGGTTTTCATAAGGTGAGAACAATGTTACGGTTTAAAATTGAAGGAAAAACAATTAAAGATTTGGAAGTAATTGAGTTTGATTCTTAATTATAAAAAAACAAAAGCATCATGAATACGTTTAGTCCAAATTATTTTTTACAATTATTCATAGCATATAACAACCCTAAACCTGCCGTACCTACACCAATGAAGATTGAAGTAACTATAGTAAACGCAGCTAATTTATACAACAAAAAAATTAAAGCCAAAGCGGCTAATACATGTAAAAAAACTTGTTTTTTCATTTGTTAATAGAGACTTTAAAATCAATAACTAAACTATATTATTTTAGTTTATAAAACAAGTCTATTTTTTTAAGAAAATATGAAGAACAAAAAAAAACCCAAACGGCAGCGTTTGGGTTTTTCACACTAATACTACTAAGATTTTAGGTCTATCGTAATCGATCTACAGATTTTACGAGATCTTCATCCTTTTTAATAGCCTTGTTAGCCAAGACTAAACACACAATAGAAAAAATAGGAAGAAGAATCCCAATACCTTTCTCAGAAACGTTAATTTCTCCAGATAAATTTAGAGATTGATATACAAAGATTCCTAGTAAAACAAAGTTTAATACTATATTGAGTCGTCCCAAAACAAATTGGGATTTCCTGTTTTTAAATCTAAAAATCGAAAATACAGATAATAATGCAGAACCCAAAAATAAACCTAGATAAGTATAATTATCTATCGCAAATACTTTTGCTCCTGAATTATCTGTCCACAAATGAAACACAAATATTAAACCTGCTGAGATAACAGCAGCTAAAAATAAATATAAGGTTTGTATGCGTTGAATCATATCTTTTATTAAAAAAGTTCTGCAAAATTAGCAGTTTATTTTTTAAAAAGATAGAAATTGTTTTAAAATAAAATTGTATTATTGCAATAGAAAGAAGTAACGTACTGAGTTGCATCATTCTAATCTTCCAAATTAATCTCACTTTTTTTCTTTTTATTTCATTTAGAAAATATTGAATTAATAATATCAAAATTATAATACATATACAACATACGAATGTTTGAAATTTCTCAGTTAAAAGCTAAAAAACTTCCTGAATTACAGGAGATAGCGAAACAACTAAACGTACCAAAATACCGTACACAAAAAAAATTAGACTTAGTTTATCAAATTTTAGATTATCAAGCAGCCAATCCTGCTGCTGTTAAAACTAAAGTAGAAACAGAAGCTAAAGCTGAACCTAAACCAAGTAAGCCGCCACAAAAGCGTGCTAGAGTTCAAAAAGCTCCTCCAAAAACTAAAGAACAAAAAACGCTAGAATTTTCTGACGATAAAGAAGAAACTAAAGCAACACCTCCAGAGCGTAAACCTCAGCCACGCAAGCCCCAAGAACGCAAGACACAAGAGCGCAAACCTCAAGAAAACAAACCTAGAGAAGATAAATCTAGTACTGACAAACCTACTAACGAAAAGGCTCATAACAAACCTCAAGAACAGAAGAAACCTAACCCTCGTAAAGACGACAACAGACGTTCACA
This sequence comes from Winogradskyella damuponensis, assembly GCF_039538385.1. Classification (NCBI taxonomy): domain Bacteria; kingdom Pseudomonadati; phylum Bacteroidota; class Flavobacteriia; order Flavobacteriales; family Flavobacteriaceae; genus Winogradskyella; species Winogradskyella damuponensis. The sequence continues at coordinate 86,493 of NZ_BAABCB010000029.1, forward strand.
AAACAACAAGGACAACAGGCAACCACGTTCTAAAGATGGCAATAAAAATAACGGTAATAAAGATAGCAGAAATCGCTATCGTGAACCAGACTTTGAGTTTGATGCGATTATTGAAAGTGAAGGTGTTTTAGATATTATGCAAGACGGTTATGGGTTTTTAAGATCTTCGGATTACAACTACCTATCGTCTCCAGATGATATTTATGTCTCTCAATCTCAAATTAGATTATTTGGTCTAAAAGTAGGAGATACTGTTTTAGGTAATGTTAGACCGCCAAAAGAAGGTGAAAAATATTTCCCATTAATTAAGGTAAGTAAAATTAATGGTCAAAACCCTAATGTTGTAAGAGACAGAGTTGCTTTTGAACATTTAACACCATTATTTCCTCAAGAGAAATTTAATATTGCCGAAAAGCAAGCAACAATTTCTACACGTATCATGGATTTATTTGCTCCAATTGGAAAAGGGCAACGTGGTATGATTGTATCGCAACCAAAGACAGGTAAAACCATGTTATTAAAGGATGTTGCCAATGCTATTGCAGCGAATCATCCTGAGGTTTATCAAATGATTTTATTAATTGATGAACGTCCTGAAGAAGTTACAGATATGCAACGTAATGTACGTGGCGAAGTCATTGCTTCTACCTTTGATAAAGAAGCACATGAACATGTAAAAATTGCAAACATCGTTTTAGAAAAAGCAAAACGATTGGTAGAATGCGGGCATGATGTTGTTATTCTTTTAGATTCTATTACACGTTTAGCTAGAGCTTATAACTCTGTTCAACCAGCATCTGGAAAAATTCTTTCTGGTGGTGTTGATGCGAACGCTTTACACAAACCAAAGCGTTTCTTTGGTGCTGCTCGTAACATTGAAAATGGTGGTTCTTTAACCATTATTGCAACAGCGCTTACAGAAACAGGTTCTAAAATGGACGAAGTTATCTTTGAAGAATTTAAAGGAACAGGTAATATGGAATTACAGTTAGACCGTAAGATTTCTAACCGTCGTATTTTCCCTGCAATAGATTTAACATCATCTAGTACAAGACGTGATGATATTTTATTAGATGCAACTACTATTCAACGTATGTGGGTTATGCGCAAATATTTAGCAGACATGAATCCAGTAGAAGCTATGGAATTCATTAACGATCGTTTCAAACAAACTAGAAACAATGAAGAGTTTTTGGTTTCTATGAATGGCTAAACCATTTCAATATATATCAAAAAAAAACCTTGAATTAAAAATTCAAGGTTTTTTTATATATCATATTATCCTGATGTTATACTCTGGGTTTATTAATACCTCTATCGTACATCACAATACTGCCTGCGACAGACACATTAAGACTTAATTGAGATTGAAATTTTACTAAAAAATGGCTTTTTTCGATAGCCTGTTTAGACAGCCCATGGTCTTCTGCACCTAATAAATAAACACAACGTCTAGGATGATTAAAAGTTTCTAAAGCCACAGCTTCTTCTGTTAATTCTACTCCAACGAGTCTTGCTCCTTTAGGGATATTATTAAAGAAATCTTCAAAAGTATCGTAGTGAAAATATGGCATTGATTTAACCGCATTATGGGTATCACAAGCTTGTTTTGCATAACGATTGCCTATTGTAAAAATAAAACTTGCTCCTAGATTTTGAGCAGACCTCCAAAGCACTCCTAAATTTTCTGGCGTTTTCCCATTCTGAATTCCAATTCCGAAGAATTCGTTTGTAAAATTATCATTCATGAATCAAAAATATAAATTTGAGTTATTCTTTGATTAAGAAATCAAAAAAAAAGAGGTTGTATAAATATTTAAAATACTATTTTATACAACCTCTTTTTAATATATATTATGCTGTTACAGCTAACTTAATCTTTATGACATTAGATATGTCTAAGACAATCTGTTTGAACATATGTCAGCTTGAGTGCAGTCGAAGAATTAAATCCCTATAAGTATTTCGACTGCGCTCAATATGACATTTCATTCTTTATTCTTTTTTTTAACACTCTTTTTTTGATCTATATTATGCTGTTGCAGCTAACTTAATGTTTTGTTTATACTCTATTGGCGAGCAATTGTATTGCGCTTTAAAGATTTTAGAGAAGTAACTTCTACTTGAAAACCCTAATGAATATACAATTTCAGAAATGTTTAAGTCTGTGTTTTTAATAAGCTCTTCAGACTTCTTAACTCTTACTGATCTTATAAAACTGTTAAGCGTCTTACCATGCATTAATTTAAATCCTTCCTGAACCTTAGCTGGACTTATTGAAATCTTCGCTGCCAATTCTGTAACGCTTAGGTTAGTCTCAGGGAAATTATTAATGTAATCCGATAATTCTTTTATTTGCTTTAATTCAAATGCAGTTAATGATCCTGTTGGATTTTGAGAACTCTTTAGATCTAAAGAATGTTGTTCTATCTCCATGGCTAATACAAAATTCACTAATCCTTGAATTAATAATGTTCTTACAACACCATCTTGCTTTATAGCCTTTAATTGCTTAATGTTTTCTGCAATTTTTAAGTTATAAGAACCTACATAACTATAATCTGCTGTTTTTCCTGAAATAAAAAGTTCTGAAACCATACTATTTATATGGTGCTTCGCTGAGCTCTTTTCAGAGGTGTTCACCGAAATAATCGTAGAGTTTACATAAACGTCTTTAAAAAAGCTGATATGATTTTCATTGGTCTCAATATTAGCAGAAATTCCTGTTTGAAATGTTTTAACTGTGTTTGAAGACCCATTATTATTAAAAGAATGTTTTAATTTTCCTTCTGAACAATATAAAAAGTTAACTACTGATCGTTTAGAACTTTCTACAACGAACTTAATGTCTTCTTTAAACTTTACATCAAACTCAATGAATACAGTGTTTCTTTCTAGTTCTATACCTCTAATTAAGCCTACACCTAACTCATTATCTATTTTTAACTCAACCTCTTTTAGGTTTGTTGTAAAAGTTCCACCAACTTCATTATTTAAAGCGTGAAACATAAATTGTAAATTATTTGCTTTAATCTCTATAGTTTTCATATGTGTTTGTTTTTGGTTAGACTGTAATTTTTATAAACCTTAATTAATCTTACTTATTAGGATTGTAACTCTTGTAAACTTAAATGGTCTCTTTGGTGCTTACTACGGCATTAAGTTTTGAATACCTTAGTTCTGAATAAGCAACTTCAAATTTGCGTTTTGGAAAAATTCTTCCCACTCTTGCAAACTGCTTTTGTAAATGTTTAGATGATATTTTCATGATATAATTGATTGGTTAATTTTCTTATGACAAAGTAACAACCTCTTTAGGCTTGCTATGTTATACAATTCCTCAGTTTTGTTACATCATTTCTAATATGTGTTAAACAAAACATAAAAAAGTACAAATTAGAGGTCTATTAAATCAACCATCAACTCCATATAAACCAATGCTTACAAATACACTGAAGAATAACCAGGCAGAATGGATAATTAAAAAAATAGATTTAAATGGAAACGTTTAAATTGAAGTAACCTTGAAGAAGGCTTGTGTTAATCTTTAGAATTATTTCTATTGACAACTATAAGTAAGATAATAGCTACTACTAATACAATGTGAATTACAGCAGATAATGCATAAACAAAAAAGCCTATCGCCCAAAGGATAACTAACAGCACTAAAAAAACGTAAAGAAAAGTCTTCATTGTAGAAAAACGATTTTATTAAGAGCTCCAACTCTTTACAGAAATTTGCTATAAACCGGTTAAAAGAAATAGTTTAAGCACTAATAAAAATGAGGAGTAAAACTCATAACAAATATGCTCAATTACAAATAGAGCATGTTATACAATTTCAGAAAATGTTTATACTATTTTAAGGCAGATGATAATGTCTATTATTTTAAAAACGGCAAGTAAATTATAAATGTGGCACCAATATTAGGTTTGCCCTCTGCAATAATAACTCCTTTATGGTTTTCTACAATCTTTTTACAAATGGCTAAACCAATACCTGTACCTGAATATTCAGATTTACCATGCAACCTATTAAAGAGTAAGAAGATCTTTTCGGCATAAGTTTGCTCAAACCCAATACCATTATCCTTAAAGGTGATTTTATGATGAAACTTATATAAGGATTCCTTTATTTGCTCTACATCTCTAGAGCGCACCTCTTCGTGTGTAATTTCTATTATTGGAGGAACATCTTCTTTACTATACTTTAACGAATTGCTTATTAAGTTGATAAACAATTGTTGAATTTGAAACGAAATGACCTCCATTGTTGGTAAATCATCACAAATAATTTTAGCTTGTTTCTCTTCAATACTATCTAAAAGCTCTGTCTTAGCATGCTCTAAGAGCATATTCATATTTGTTTTTAAATATTCCTTTTCTGATGTGTTTGTTCTGGAATATTGCAATAAATCTTCGATAAGCATACGCATTCGCGCAGATGCAGACTTCATTCTTTGAATATAGAGTTGTCCACTTTCAGAAATACGATCCTTTTCTTTAGCCTCTAGTCGTGACATAAAAGTCTGGATTTTTCTTAAAGGCTCTTGCAAATCATGACTCGCAACATAATTAAACGCAGACAGTTCTTTATTGGTACGTTCTAACTCTTGATTACGCTGCTCTATAATTCTGTAGTTTTCAACTTCACTTGTAATATCAATGGTAACACCAAACATTTTTTTATCACCTTCAGTATCATCCATAAGTTTAGAATAAGCCTTTAGATGCCTAATGGTCCCATCTTTGTGTACTACGCGATACGTCGTAAAAGGCAATTCTTCTTCGCGCATCATCATATTAACTTGCTGTCCTAAATGGTTGATATCTTCTTCGTGTACGTATTTATAAAAATTTTCTAAAGTTGGTTCAAAACTTTGTGGCTCTTCACCTACTAGACGATATAAATTATCTGAAAACTCAAATTCATTTTCTTCAATATACCAAACCCAAGTACTGGTATTACTCACAATCTCAGATTGTTTGGTTAATTTTTCAAAAATTTCTAATTCAACATTATTCTCTTTTAGAACTTTTAAATCCTTAGTCATCTTAAAATAAGCTAGTAAAAGAATAACTAATGTCACTATTAATAGGCCATAAAACAACAAGGGTGTTAAACCTATTTTCTCTTCATTAATCTCTTGATTGTGTATTAATAAACGCTGCTCTAATTCTAACATTTCGGTGATATCTGCACGGATTCTGTCCATCTTAATTTCACCTTCATGAAGTAAGAATAATAAATCTTGAGAGAGTATTGCATCATCCTTTGCTAGACTAAACGATTTGTCAAAATTCTTAAAGCGTGATGCAATATCGCTCTTTAATTCCTTGAGTTTTTCTACCTGCTCACCATTAGGAACAATTAGAGTATCTAGCCTAGAAAGGTTGTTGGTTATTTTTTGTAGACTCTCATTGTACGGATTAAGAAATAGTGAATCATGCGTTAGCAAAAAGCCTCTATGTCCTATTTCAGCATCTTTAAGGTTGGAAATAATAAGCTCTAACTCACTTCTTAACGAGTAATTATCTTTAACAACTTTTGATGTTTGAGATAACTCACTAATATGTTTATACGTAAAACCACCTATACATAAAATAACAAAAAGACCAACGACAAAAGCGGTTCTTAGGTATCTGCTGGAAGGTGTTGGCATAGCTTATAATCTTAATAAAAAATTGTCTTTATTTAAACCACTGGTATGATATTGCCAATTGGTAGTTACGACTTCTGAAAGTACTTTTTTAAGTTTTTCAAAATCATTAGGCTTCTTAATATATACATTGGCACCTTTAACAAAGGTGTTTTCGATATCTTCTTCTGATGCCGACGTAGAGTAAATGGCAATGGCCATACCTCTTAATCGTTTAGCCGATTTGATATCTTTTAAACATTCTAGTCCTGATTTTTTTGGCATATTAAGATCTAGAAATAATAAGTTAGGAAGGGTATTATTGGAATCATTTAAATATTCCATTAATTCTATACCATCCTTAAAAAGTAAAACTTTACTTTTAATTTTCAATTCTTCAAAGGCTTCGGTAAAAAATAACCTATCGTCCTCATCATCATCAGCCAAAGCTATATTAATATAATCGCTATTCATATCTACAAACTTATAGTTAGGTTAGTTTATTTGTTTTCTTTTAGCAATAATACGCTGAAAAGCTGAAGGTGTAATACCTGTTGTATTTTTAAATTGTTTACTTAAATGTGCCACACTGGAATAGTTGAGTTTAAATGCTATTTCGGTAAGCGAAAGATCTTCATTTGTCAATAATATCTTAGTGTACTCTATTTTCTGTAATATAATAAAATTTTCAATGGACGTATAAGTCATTTCAGAAAACAAATTAGACAAGTAGTTGTAATTCTCTTCGAGTTGCTCAGACAAATAAACAGAAGTCTTCACATTTATATCCTTTTCATTAAAGACCATATCTACGATGACATCTTTAATTTTTTGAATAACGATTTTTTTAGGGTCTTCTACAACCTCTATTCCGAAACTATTAATATCTTCATGAAACAGTTTTAACTGCTCTTCTGATACTTTATCCATCAATTCTATTTCACCAAAAGCTGTTTGCTGATAATTGAATTGGTGCGCTTCCAATTTCTGCTTTAAAACAGTATTGCAAACTTTAGTAAAATCGAATTTTAACAATAATTTCATTATAAATCGTATAGCACTAGGTTAATATTTACTCTATTTTGATTTTAATCAAATTTAATATTAAAATTCACATAAATCACTATGTTATTTTACAGAATCACTAAAACATAAAGATTGAAACTAAATATTTCTATAGGTTGAACTTTTTAAAATGTAAAAAAAGCCGATTATAATAACCGGCTTTCCTTTGTGATATGGATTTAATTGATCTATTAAAATTCTGAATAATTAAATTTTTGACCACCTATTGAAATATCTGCCATTGCTCCAGCTTTTGATTTTGCAAAAATGACAACACCATCATTATAATTGACATTTTTACTAGCTCCTTTATCTACTATTACCGCTTTTGCTTCTGCAGAAAACTCAAAGTTTCCTTGCTTAAATGCATTTAAGGCCTCTTCTGTTTCAAAGAACACAACTTGTATATAGGCTTCTCCGCCTGCTTGTAAACCAATGTCTAGCTTTTTCATATCAGCCATTCCTATAGGCATTCCGTCTTCATAAACAACACCATTACCTGAAGCCGCTCCTATAATTAAGGCACCTTCTCCTATATTTGGAAACACAACATAGCCCGAAGAATTGCTAAAAAATTTCTCTAATCCAACATCTGACTTCTTTAACGTTGAGATTGCTTTCTCTGCATCTTTCATAACACGTTTATCATCTTTATTTTGAGCAAATGCAAATACAGTTACAAACAGCAATGCCATCGTTATTATTAAATTTCTAATTTTCATAATTTTAAATTTATTGATTAAACATTCATTTAAAGAAAGTCTTAAAAACAGTTAGTCATATAACTTTCTTTATGGTAAAATTATGAGTATTCTCTATTCTTAATTGATGCAATACAATTAATTATTGATGCTATTAGAGATCGTATTATAACAGGATTATATAAAAAGAAGGCAAATAAAAAAGGCTTTCGATTTCTCGAAAGCCTTGTCTTACTTCGTAGCGGGAACAGGACTCGAACCTGTGACCTTCGGGTTATGAGTTTGATATTTTTATCAAAAAAACCCTTATTTTACCTTTCCGCTATAAAATCGTGTACGGTATTGTGTACTCTGATTAATACTAATTCAAATATATTAAAATCTTCCAATATAATTTTAGGCTTAAAACTTTTATTGACCTATTTTTTTTACATCCTATTTCTTGGTAACAGAAAGAAACAAGCTATGTACTATAATAGCATTGAATAGAACTATTACAATATAAAACCAACTATGTAATATGAGTTGACAACACAAAAAACAGAGATTTTTTAAGATATAAAAACTGGGTTATGGGCTGTGAGGATAAAAAGAGCCTTCCGAAAAAGACTCTTTCAAAGCTGGTTTAATGGTCGTGATTAGAATGGTCTTTGGATTTCATTTCACCTGACTGATTCATCATCATTTCGTGGTCGTATTGACAACAACCTGGTAAACCTTTATAAGCGTCTTCACTTCCTGGAACTTTATCTGTATCGTAACCTGATGCCGCTATTGCTTTATGAATTGCCATTGCATCTGTTTTAGTATCATCAAAAGAGACATCAATTTTCTTTTTATCCACATCCCAATTAGCACTTGCTACACCATCCACACTATTTGCTGCTTTTTCAATGGTACTTTTACACATTCCGCAATTACCTCTTACTCCAAAAGATAAGTCTGCCATAGCCATATCTTTAGACTTTTCCGTTTTTGCTTCTGTTGTTTCTTTTTTTGTTTCGTCTTTACAACTTGTTAAACCTAATGCTGCTATTACAGCGACACTTAAAATTACTTTTTTACTCACGTTGATTACATTTTCGTTTTTGTGTTCGTGATTTTTCTTTGAAAAATTCATTGATTTAAAATTTAATTGTTAGTACTTGATTTATTATTATTCTATTACTTGTTTTACTTCTCCACAGGTTAGCATGGCGCTGCCAAAATATGGATTGATTACTTTTTCTTCTTTGCTCAACCAATATGCACCTTTATTGTTATCACCCATTGGACAAAACTCTACATAGACTTTTTCATTGACTCCAAACACTTGTACAACATTGATGAAGTGTGATGATAAATATTTGAAATGGTCTCTTTGAGCTTTTATATCTGAAGTTTTAGAAATGGAAGTTGCAGAAGATTTAATTTCCTTTTCTAATGACATCCAACGGTTATGCGCCATATTATCGGCCAACAACTTCATATCCACTTTACTTAAATTGTTTAATAAACTTGTTGCGCTTATTGAAGTACTTTTTGAATCTTCTTTAACTAAAGCATCTTTTAAATTGATATACTCATTGTAAACAACTTTTAATTGTTCTTGAAATTTCTCTGATACTGTCAATCTTTCGTTCATGTTAGTATGGTCACTTTCTTTTTTTGATACATTATGATCCATTCCTAAATGCCCTTCGTGACCTGTCATTACTTTGCCACCATCTTTATTCATCATAGACTTTTTACCTTGCAATTGAGCTGCTGCATCAACAGTAAATGTTCCGTTAGTTACGATTTCATTTCCAACAAACACTCCTTCTAACACTTCATATTTATTACCAATTTGATTACCTAATTTAATCTCTCGCATTTCAAAAACAGGCTGATTTGAATTTGTTTTTATATAGACTACAGAGCGCTCACCTGTCCATAGAACAGCGGAAGTTGGTATGGTTAATACTTCGGTTTTTTTATTTTTAGCAGCATTGATAGTTGCTGTAACAAACATTCCTGGTTTAAATACATCGTTTTCATTATTAAGCACGACACGTAAGGTTACTGTTCTTGTTTTGTTATCTAAAATTGGGTCAATAAAATCTACTTTCCCTTTAAACTCTTTATTGGCATAAGCATTTGTAGTCACTAAAACTTCTTGTCCCTTTTTAAATACATCTATTTGATTTTCATAGACATCAAAATTTGCCCAAACGGTATTTAGGTTTGCAATTTTAAGCAATGGCTGCCCTTGCTTTATGTAATCTCCTTGTTCTACTAATTTTTCGGTAACTGTTCCAGAAACCGTAGCATATACTGGAAAGTTTTCTTTCACTTTTTGGGTTTCTTCAATCTGATTGATTTGATTTTCAGAGAGCTTCCATAATTTCAATTTATTACGAACCGCCTTATATAATGCAGGTTGCGATTCTTTTAATGATGAAGCTGTAATCAATTCTTGTTGTGCTGCATACAATTCTGGCGAATAAATGGTTGCTAACAATTGACCTTTACGAACTTTTTCGCCTGTAAAACTGACATTCAAACGTTCTATTCTACCCGAAAAATAACTGACTTGAACTGCGTTTGCCTCTTCATTTTGTGCTATTTTACCAGATAGTTTAATCGTGTTGCCATCAACATTGCCTTTGCCAACAATAGTTGTTTGAATATTAGCTAAAGCCATCGCATTTTCAGTCAATTTGAATTGGTCTGCTAATAAACCATCTGCACTACTCTCAGCAGGAATTAAATCCATCCCACATATAGGACAATCCCCTGATTCTGGTTGCATAATTTGTGGATGCATAGAACAGGTCCACATTTGATTAGTTGATGCAACCTTATCGTGATTATGCTCTGTTTCTTCTTTTGATGAACCACCGAAAAGCAACCATCCTAAAAGAACACCTGCTATGAGCAACCCAACGTATATTACTATTTTATTATTTTTCATTTTCTAATCGTTTTATCATTGCTTTCATGTCTGCGATTTCCTTTTTTTGTGCTTTAATAATATCATTTGCCAACTTTTGAACTTCATCATCTTTAAAATTTGCATTTGAACTTGTTAATATAGCCGATGAATGATGTGGTATCATAGCTTTCATCCATTGCAGATCACCAATAGGTGTTTGTGTTCTTAAACCGTATAGGCTGCATACAAATACAAGTGTTGAAACACCAATAATTGCATAATTGACTTTTACATTTTTATACATTTTCCACATAAATAATAGCATTGATATTACCATTGGTGCAACCATTAACAATGCCATATAAGTACGAGTTGTACTTAATAAAACGTGATCTAATTCAAATACATTTAAAAACATAATTGCATACATCATTATAAATGAGACCAGCATCATTAATGCCAATTTTTTATAATTTGATTTCTTTATATTGTTGTGATTTTCCATCATAATTCTATTTAAAAGATTAACATTAAACTTGCCATCACTATCATGATAGCATTCTCTATAAAAGTAGCTTCTGTCATTGGTAGCTTTAAAGCTGTCCCTAAGCAGGCACATCGAATAGCTTTCTTGTCTAAAAGTGTTTTTGTAACACCAATTGTTGTAATTCCTAAAACAAGAAGTGTGACGATGAGTGCGATAGTTATTTCAAATCGCATTAGGAACATAATACCTAAAACCGTTTCAATAAAAGGATATATTTTACCATAGATTGGCAAGCGTTTTGCTAAAGGGTCGTACATACTAAATGATTCTGGGAACCCTTTTAAGTCTAACATTTTAAAGAAACTGAATACGATATAGAACAAGCCCATAAAATCGAGCATAAATGCGTTCCAAGACCAATTTTTATAGTGAAGTAAAATACTTGCCGAAGCGATATAAAAGATTATAAGCAAAAGCGGTTTTAATTGTTGCAGTTTGCTTTTTTCTTCTTCCATTGGCATTGCCGCCATACTTGAAGATCTAAACACATTCTTCTCTTCCTTTTCGGATAAGGTATACTTTTCTGGCAATGCTTTTTGTAATATTTCAGTTGAAATATGCTTATCCATTTTCACTTCCGCTTCACCTTTTTCAAGATTAACAGACACCTCTGATACGTGGTCTATTTTACTTAAATATTTTTCTACGGAAGCCTTACAATTATTGCAGGTCATTCCTGTTATTATATATGTGTGTTTCATTGTTACTGTGTTAAATAATTAATAATAGTTGATTGAACATAATAAGTTTTGATTGACTCTATTTGGCTTATTTGAAACTTTAGTTGTAGTTCTTGGATATCTAAAACATCATTAAAATCAATTGTTCCTGTTTCGTAGCTTTTAATAAGAATATCTTCTGCATCTTTAGCTTGTTTTAAGTTTTTAGTTTGGGTGGCATAACTTATTCTTGCAGCAATACGTTCATTTATCGCTTTATCTAGAAGCGTTTTCAACGTGTTTAAGCGTTCTTGTTTTTGAGCTATAATTTCTTGCTGTTCCAACTCATTTTGCTTGGTTTGCGATTTATATTTTTTATTAAAAATTGGGATAGAAACCGAAAACATAGGCATCACAATATCTTTACCGTTATCCGAGAAATTCATATCTGGTCTTGGCGTTATATTGATATAGTCCAATCCAAAACCAATCATAGGACTGCTTTCTTTTTGGTTTAATAATTCTGATTGTTCTATGGATTGATATAATTTATCATACTTCAACAATTCGGGGTGTAACACTAAGTTTCCTGTAGCGATTTCAAAATCTTCTGAAGGCATCATCAAACGATCTACCACAGTAATAGCAACATCATTTTCCCTGTTCAAAAGCTTATTCAAATTAGTTTGTTCTGCTAAAAACTGTTGACTTAAAACATCTTTTAGTTGTTGCATTTCGTTTTGACGCATTTGCAATCGCAACACATCTACAGCAGATGCTTTACCAACCTCAACAGAAGTTAGTGCTAATGTCTCATAGGTTTCCAATAGTTTAATGTTTTCAATTAGCACCATCTGTTTTGCCTTATTCGCATATAAATTATAATAGGATTGAGATATCGAAGCCATTAATTTTCGTTTAGCAATAACAATGTCTTCATATTTTGCATCTGCCAAGGAACTAACATAATTTTCTCGTGAAGTAATTGTACCAAACCATGGCATCATTTGCTTTACTGAAAGTTTAAAACGCTGTGGTCCAGTTCTGGTCTCTGGTTCGCTTACAAAATAGCCAACACTAAATTCGGAATTAGGAAGTGTATTTACTTCATTCACTTTTTCTAAAGCAATATTATACTGTAATTCAAACTTTTGAATCTCAGGATTATTTTTTAACCCTTCGTCCATAAATACTTCTAATTCTTGCGCATTAGAAACACTAAAAGTTAATAAACCTATAAGTGTATAAATTATTCTTTTCATTTGTTTGCTCTTTTTAATTTGAACTCTTCTCTCCAGCTATATAAAACAGGTACAATAAAGTAAGAAGTAATGTCTATAACCATTCCGCCAAATATTGGAATTGCCATAGGTATCATAATGTCGCTTCCTTTCCCTGTGGATGTCAATACTGGTAACAGCGCCAAAATGGTAGTAACTGTTGTCATTAAACACGGACGAATACGTTTTTCGGCTGCTTGTAAAGCGGAAATTCTAATACTCTTTTTATCCGAAGGTTTGTCTCGTTTAAATGTTTGTGTAAGGTATGTTGCCATAACAACACCATCATCTGTGGCGATACCAAATAGCGCAATAAAACCAACCCAAACTGCGACACTTAAATTGACCGTTTTCATATTAAAAAGGTCTCGCATATTCTCGCCAAATAAACTGAAATTAAAAAACCAATCTTGACCATACAGCCATAGCATAATAAAACCACCTGCAAATGCAACCGTTATTCCTGTAAACACCATTAATGATGTGGTTACAGATTTGAACTGGAAATACAGAATTAGGAAAATAATAGCGAGTGCTAATGGCACAACAACAGATAATGTCTTTTCTGCTCTTAATTGATTTTCGTAGGTTCCTGTGAATTTATAACTGATGCCTTTGGGAACCGTTAATTCTCCTGAATCAATTTTCTGTTGAAATAAAGCTTGTGCATTCTCCACAACATCCACTTCTGCAAAACCATCTAATTTATCAAACAACACATAGCCAACTAAAAAAGTATCTTCACTTTTTATAACTTGTGGACCTTGCTCATATCGAATAGTCGCCAACTCGCTTAACGGAACAGGACTGCCTTTTTCAACAGGAATATAAATGCCTTTTATATCTTTTGGATTACCACGCAACTCTCTTGGATATCGCACTCTAACAGCATAACGTTCTCTGCCTTCAACCGTTTGCGTTATAGGCATACCTCCAATGGCCACTTTTAGCACACTTTGTACATCTTCAATAGACACACCATAGCGTGCTATTTTTTGGCGATCAATATCAATAAGCAAATACGGTTTACCTACAATTCTATCGGCAAAAACAGCTTCAACTTTAACGCCTTCCGCCTGTTTTAGAAGGCTTTCTAATTGCAATCCAAAGGCTTCAATTTGTTTTAAATCTTGTCCTTTTACTTTTATTCCCATTGGTGCTCGCATACCTGTTTGAAGCATGACCAATCTGGTTTCTATGGGCTGTAATTTTGGTGCAGAAGTAACGCCTGGTAATTTGGTAACTCTTACTATTTCATTCCAAATGTCATCAGGACTATTAATTTCTGGTCGCCAATTACGATAGAATTCGCCATTATTATCTTCGATAAGTTGTTTATGTTCAACTTTTGTAAAAACAGTATTTTCTGAATTATTAGGATTCGCTATAAACCTTCCATCTTTTAACTCAAAAGCGCCATCATCGTTTACTTTGTATCGTTGTATTTTTCCTTTTGAGTTACGCATGTATTCAGATTTATACTGAATCATGTTTTCGTACATAGATAAAGGTGCAGGATCTAAAGCAGATTCTGTTCTTCCAGCTTTTCCTACTACGGTTTCGATTTCAGGAATTGTGGCTACAGCCATATCTAATTGCTGAAGCACGTGTTTATTTTCTTCAACACCAGAATGTGGTAAAGACGTTGGCATTAACAGAAAAGAACCTTCGTTTAGAGATGGCATGAATTCTTTTCCTGTATTGTTCATTATCCATGCTCCAAAAACAAGCACTGTTGCTGGAATCATTAAAAACAATAACTTGTTTGCTAAAGCCCAATTTAAAATTTGTCCATAATATTTTCTGAAAATTGAAAATATCCCTAAAATTCCGAAGCAAATAATCGATACAAAAATTAAGTTTATTAGAATACTTCTGTCAAAGCCTAATGGTCTCCAATACTCGGCAAGTAAAAATATAATGGCTGTACACGAAATAATAATATTTGTAAGATTGCTATTTTTCTTATTCAGTTTACCTAAAACTCCAAGTAAACCTACAACACCAAAAGCAATTAAAATAATTCCTAACCAATACCCAATGACCATAATTGCTATTCCTACAATTATTAAAGCACCATTAATAATGTATTTAAATGAACTTTTAAGTGATGTCTTTCTGAATAAATAAGCTGCAAATGGTGGAATTAAAAACAAAGCAATAACCAAAGATGCAGATAAAGCCATCGTTTTGGTAAATGCAAGTGGTCTAAACAATTTTCCTTCTGCACCAATCATTGTAAAAACAGGAACAAAACTGATAATTGTAGTTAATACCGCAGTTAAAATAGCTCCAGAAACTTCGGCTGTTGCATTATAAACTATTTCATTTGTAGTTAGCTCTGTACCATCTTCTCGTAGCCGTAATTTTTCATCATCGAGATGGCGAATCATATTCTCTGCGAGAATGACGCCTACATCTACCATGGTTCCAATTGCAATTGCAATACCAGAAAGTGCTACAATATTTGCATCTACGTTAAACAGTTTCATGGTAACAAATACCATTAATACGGCTACAGGCAACAATCCAGAAATTAAAATAGAAGCTCTTAAATTAAAAACCATAACAATAATCACCAAAATGGTAATTAATATTTCTAGAGTCAATGCTTCATTAAGCGTGTCTAATGTTTCCTCAATAAGCTCGGTTCGATCATAGAAAGGAACAACTGTTAATTGAGATGTTCGTCCATCTGCCAATACTTTTGAAGGTAACCCACCTTTCAGTTCTTCAATTTGAGCTTTTACATTATTAATGACTTCCATGGGGTTAGCACCATATCGCGCCACCACAACACCTCCAACAACTTCTGCACCTTCTTTATCCAATAAACCTCTTCGTGTTGCTGGACCTAATGCTACTTTACCAATGTCTTTAATCTTAATTGAAGTAAAATCTTCTGAAGTCACTACAGCATTTTCAATATCTTCAACAGATTTTACATACCCTAAACCACGCACTAAATACTCCGCTTGATTGATTTCTAGAGTCTGTGCACCAATATCTTGATTGCTACTCTTTACAGCTTTCACAACTTGATTTAAACTAATGTTGTATTGACGCATCAATTCAGGATTAACATCAACTTGATATTCTTGAACATAACCACCAATGGAAGCCACCTCGGAAACACCACTTGCAGATGACAAGGCATACTTTACATAGTAATCTTGAATGCTACGCAGTTCGTGTAAATCCCAACCACCAGTAACATTTCCGTTTTCATCTCGACCTTCAAGAGTGTACCAATATATTTGCCCTAAACCTGTGGCATCTGGTCCCAAAGCAGGATTGATCCCTTCTGGCAATAAGCCGCTTGGTAAGGAATTGAGCTTTTCGAGTATGCGACTTCGACTCCAATAGAACTCTACATCTTCTTCAAAAATGATATAGATACTTGAAAACCCAAACATAGATGAACTACGAATGGTTTTTACTCCAGGAATACCTAGTAAAGAAGTGGTTAAAGGATAAGTGATTTGATCTTCAATATCTTGTGGCGAACGACCATCCCACTTTGTAAATACAATTTGTTGATTTTCTCCAATATCTGGAATGGCATCAACAGCTACAGGATTACTAGGTAAAAAACCTGTATCCCAATTAAAAGGTGCGTTTACAGTTCCCCATCCAACAAAAAGGACGAGTAGAAGCACCGCAACGAGTTTATTCTCGATAAGACATTTGATTGCTTTATTAAGCATACATATTGATTATTAAACAGTTAGACATTGACGTTAGGAAAACACCGAATACAACAAATTATCCTTATAACACAAAGCCGTAGGATAAAACAGTCTATTGTTTAAAAATCAAATTAAATACGTCTCGTCTATTTTGTAGAGTTGTCTTATGACGAGTGGCGGTTTGTATTCTTCGTAAGAAGATACATTATTTTCTAAACCTTCAAAAAGGTTAATATAAGTGTAAACAAATGAAGCAATGAATACCTGTTGTTCTAATGAAATTTTGTCAACTTGTAATTGTAGTTCATCCTGACCATCAACTAATAATTGTTTATCATTACAACAGTTTTTCTTAGTAATAGAACATCCTTCTGTAGATGGCTTTTGCATTTCCATACCACAGCCTTTTGCCTTATTGAAAACAGCTGTTTCTACTAAAGCATCTCCACAATAATGCATATTAAGCGTAAATGACATTGTAGAGCATAACACTACAAAAGCCATTGCTAAAGACATTATTTTATGGAATATTTGTTTCATACTAAATACAAATTTACGAAATTTTGAAATAGAAAGATTTAATTAACAAGAATTTAGTGCTTTGTGACCTTAGTATTATTCAAGAAAAAAATTATTGCTTCAATATCTATTTAAAATACCAAATGAAATCAAACTAAATTAAATCGAGCTATAAAACGCAACTTTATAGCTCAATAAAACATCATATTACGGAAAACCATAACCCAATTTCAATAATAATATCCAACTTTATACTCTAAATTAATTTGTATAAAATACGTAACATCACGTATATAAATTTCCAAACTATTTTATAATTTTATAAAAATTACAGTACCGAACTAAAAACACATGATAGCCCTAATATAAAAAGGGATAAAGAGTGTAAAGAAATTTATATAACACGTTGTGTGTAATTATGAAAAACAATCGTCTGAAATTCATATTATTGATTTGTCTGATTGGCATAATTGCAGTCGGAATAGCTTTTATGAGTCAACCAAGCATAGAAAACATCCACGAAGAAATTGCTAAAAACAACAGTTATTCAGTCGAAACACCATTGCATGAAACATATGATTCACTCTGTCGAATAGAAAATGAAAATGGAATTTACTTTCCGAATAAGAGCGTTAAATATGCGAAACTGACAAAAAACGGAATTTGGAAAACCTCAGAATTAATCAAAGGAAAGGAATTGAAAGAACTTCTTGAATTTCTAAATGATAGCACGAGTTATCGTTGGGGAGAACTTGGAACACCAGAAACACATTACTTTCTGACTTATTATGACCAAAGTGACCTATGTATTGGAATGACTACTATTGATTTAGAAGGAATGGCTTACAGTTATCCAAGTACTGCTCGAATGAAATGGGGAATGTTAAAAGAAATGAAATTGATCGATAAATTGATATTTGAATAATAAAAAATAACTACACACAACAAAGTACTGTGGTAAAAAACAAGTAAAAATAAATTAATTTTTCACTAAGGTACTTTTATAGTTTCCATAATATATTAATCCTGATTTAGCTATAGCAAAGGCCTGTTTTAGTTGTTTATTACACACTGCAATTAATGCTAATTTTTTGCTCTTTCCTTTGGCTACGATTCTCGCATAAAGATCTCGGCAAGCTTTGTTGTGTTTACAAGCATTAAAACTGCACATAAATAATAAATTTCTCAGCTTTTGATTCCCATTTTACTTATTCGTGGCCTCCCTTTTATACTACTCCCACTTTGTCTAATTATTGGTGTTAATCCAGCATAGCTGCACAACTCACTTGCACTTGTAAAACGATCAAAACCTCCTGTTAAAACCACTAACATAATTGCTGTTTTTGGGCCGATGCCTGGAATCGTTTTTAAGCGGGTAAACAAATTTTGATGCGATTGTTTTACTAAAATTAACAGCTTATCCTCTAACATTTTCATCTCTTTTGTTAGTTGTCTTAAACTACGTTTTAAAGAGGTAACAACAAGCTTACTGGGATTTCCCAAAACAGATTCACCATGCAGTTTGTTTTTTTAGCATAGTGCTTTGCTTTGTATATACAGAAAGCGTTCTAACGATTTGAAGACATTCTATTTCTTCCTTAGAATTGCCTTTCCATAGCTTTAAGTCTACTTGATTCGTGTAACTACAAATAAGTTTTGAATCGCTCTTATCGGTTTTAACTTTTGACAGTCCTACCTGTATATATTTTAGGCTCGGAATAATTTGATTTCATCGGAAAAACGTGTACGTTTTCGTGTACGCTTTGTAAAAGTAAGAAAATAGAAGACATAAAAAAACGGATTGTGAGACACAATCCGTTGATTTTTTTAGCTTTCGCTTCGTAGCGGGAACAGGACTCGAACCTGTGACCTTCGGGTTATGAGCCCCAAGACCTCCTTTTTTGAAACCATTTTACTGGGGTTTCACGCTATTATTATGTAGAATCGTGTTCAAAAACGTGTTCAGTTTTATGTTCACTAGTTATACAAATATTTATATGCAATATAAAAAATAATTTCATACCATAAAACATCTTTTTTTTTGTTGAATACAATTAATTAGTACTTCGATTAAACCTAGTAATCTGAAAACATTTTCAACATATAATTAGCTATGCGCAAAGCATAAAACAACTAAAAAAACTTTAGATATCATAAATAAAACAAAGGATAACAATTACAAAAAACTGCTGTTATCCCGAATATTTACATGATAAATTACTATTATTGTGTTGATATAACACGTTGTGATTAATATTGCCGACTTTCGGTCACCCACCAAACATTGTAGCTTTC